>NZ_CATKPN010000040.1:0-72678 GCF_949767245.1 Pseudomonas sp. IT-P176 | reverse complement strand
TATGAGCGTTTTGCTTACTTTTGCGCTGTTCAAAAGTGAGCCGCCGTTGGGCGGAACCATAGGAGGCCATTACCGCAGAAATGGATATGTACTCGGTCTGATCCAACACCCCAGAGGCCCACAGGTGCAACGTCGCACCACAGTTATGTAGATACCGATACCGCAATGGAAACGGAACATTCAACATTGTGGCGGCAGCTAGACCACATCCACCCCGACATGAATCGCATCATGCCGCCAGAACTCCAGGTCACAATCGATCAGCCGCTGATGCTGATCGTAGTTGACCCGGGCGATGCGCAACCCCGGGCTGCCCAGCGACACCCGCAAGGCCGCCGCCGCATCCACCGGCAGTGAGGTCGGCACGATCTCGAAGCGCACCCGCCCATAGTGCAAATCGTAATGCCGGGCATACAACTCGGTAATCGACTGATTCAGATCCAGCTGCAGAATCCCCGGGAAATACTGCGGGTTCAGGTAGTGCTCCACATACAGCACCAGTCGCCCGTCAATACGCCGAGCGCGGCAGATCTGGATCACACTCGACAGCGCCGGCAGCTGCAGCCAGGCACACACGGCTGCCGACGCCGGCTGCAGACGCGCCGAGATAACCTCGGTCGACGGCACCCGCCCCTGGGCACTGACCATCGCGTGAAAGTGACTGCGCTGCATCAGGTTGTAAGCCAGCCGGGGTGGCGAGACGAACCAGCCACGGCGCTCCTCCCGATAAATCTGGCCTTGGGCCTCCAGTTGCAACAGCGCTTCACGCACGGTAATGCGTGTGGTGCCGAACAGCTCACTGAGCTTGCGCTCGGCCGGCAGCTTGCTGGCAGGCGCCAGCAGACCGTGGTCGATCTGCTCTTGCAGGACTTGGCCAATGGCTGTCACCGCGCGGGTTGCCTCTTCACGCATCAAGGTTACCTTTCTGGACTAGACCAGCACTGTTTCGGGGCCGGAGTGCGCCAAAAAACGCCTCCTCTAAGCTAGTGCAAGCCTAGGCACAACATATGACTGATCGATGACAAAGCCGCCCAACGGCAGCATCAAAGCACTGCAATTGTGCGGCCAAGTCCCGGTAAACCGGCCTCCTCCCCATGGTCTACGCTTATCTCGTTGTCACCCCTAGCGAGCGAAAAAAAGCCCTGGGCTGGGGCCGCCGACATCAAAGTGTCATCCAGCCCACCTAAATTGGCTCAGGTATTGCTGACCTAGACCAACCCAACCGCAAACGTTCGATAAAAACGCAGCGTTGAATACGCCCAAAGGAGCTTTCGATGAAACAGCTTTTCCTGGCATCCCTGTTAGGCTCGACCATTGCCATGTGCACCGCCGCCATGGCTGCTGATACCGATCTGAAAACCCTGGAAGCCGCTGCGCGAGCGGAAGGCGCGGTCAACAGTGTCGGCATGCCCGATGACTGGGCCAACTGGAAAGGCACCTGGGAAGACCTGGCCAAGACCTACGGCCTCAAGCACATCGATACCGACATGAGCTCGGCGCAGGAAATCGCCAAGTTTGCCGCGGAAAAAGACAACGCCAGCGCCGACATCGGCGACGTCGGAGCGGCCTTCGGTCCGATCGCGGTCAAGCAAGGCGTGGTGCAACCCTACAAGCCTTCGACCTGGGACCAGGTACCTGCCTGGGCCAAGGATAAAGATGGCAACTGGGCCCTGGCCTACACCGGTACCATCGCCTTTATCGTCAACAAGAAGCTGCTGCACGGCTCCCCTGCACCGACTAAGTGGGCCGACCTCAAGACCGGCAAATACAAGGTCTCCATCGGTGACGTGAGCACCGCCGCCCAGGCTGCCAACGGTGTACTGGCAGCGGCCCTGGCCAACGGCGGTGACGAGAAGAACCTGCAACCAGCACTGCTGATGTTTGCCGAAATCGCCAAGCAGGGCCGCCTGTCGATGGCCAACCCGACCATTGCCACCATGGAGAAAGGCGAGGTCGAGGTTGGCGTGGTCTGGGACTTCAACGGCTTGAGCTACAAGGCCAAGATGGCCAACCCGGATGACTACACCGTGCTGATCCCGTCCGATGGCTCGGTGATTTCCGGCTACACCACAATCATCAACAAATACGCGAAGAACCCCAACGCCGCCAAGCTGACCCGTGAGTACATCTTCAGCGATGCGGGCCAGATCAACCTGGCCAAAGGCAACGCTCGGCCAATCCGCGCCGAACACCTGACCCTGCCCGCCGAGATCCAGGCCAAGCTGCTGCCGAACGAGCAGTACAAAGGCGTGACCCCGATCAAGGACGCCGACGCCTGGGAAAAAACCTCCAAGGCCTTGCCACAGAAGTGGAACGAAGAAGTCATCGTAGAGATGAAGTAACCCCCGTAAGAGCGAACCTGCTCGCGATGGCGACCTGACATTCGAAGACCCTCTCGGGTGTCAGGACGTTCTCGCGAGCAGGCTCGCTTCTACAACGAATTACGATGTTTCGAGTTACCGATGTACGGAGTTTCAGTGCCATGAGTCACAACGTCATCCTTGTCGTTCTCGACGGTCTCAACTACGAAGTCGCGCGGCATGCCATGGGGCATTTGCAGGCCTATGTACAGGCGCAAAAAGCTGCCCTGTACAAACTCACCTGCGAGCTTCCTGCGCTATCGCGCCCGCTCTACGAAACGATCCTGACCGGGGTCACGCCCATCGACAGCGGCATCGTCCACAACAACGTCGCGCGCCTGTCCAACCAGCGCAGCATTTATCACTATGCCCGTGACGCCAGCCTGACCACCGCCGCCGCGGCCTATCACTGGGTCAGCGAGCTGTACAACCGCTGCCCTTTCGTCGCGGCCCGGGATCGCCACACCGCCGAGCCCGAACTGCCGATCCAGTACGGCCACTTCTATTGGTCCGACCATTACCCGGATTCGCACCTGTTCGCCGACGCCGAGCACCTGCGCCTGCAACATGCACCGCACTTTCTGCTGGTGCACCCGATGAACATCGACGACGCCGGGCACAAGCACGGCCTCGACACCCCGCAGTACCGTAACAGTGCCCGCTCGGCCGACATCATCCTGGCCGACTACCTGCAAGGCTGGCTCGACGCCGGTTACCAGGTGCTGGTGACCGCCGACCACGGCATGAACAACGACCGCTCCCACAACGGCCTGCTGGCCGAGGAACGGGAAGTCCCGCTGTTTGTGATTGGCGATGCCTTCAGCCTCGACCCCGATGCCGCTCCCAGGCAGCTCGAACTGTGCGGCACGGTGTGCCAGTTGCTCGGCATACCCCACGACAAACCTGTATGCCGGGAGTTGCTCAAGTGAATGCCATCACACGCGGCAAATGGCTGGCAGCGTTGTGCCTGGTGCCCTTTGCGATCTTCTTTTTCGTGTTCCAGATCGCCCCGCTGTGCTGGGTGCTGATCAACAGCCTGCAATCGGAAGAGTTCGGCTGGGGCCTGGCCAACTTCAACAAGATCTTCAGCTCCAGGTTCTACCTGCAAGCGATCCAGCACAGTCTGGAAATCAGTTTCTACTCCAGCCTGTTCGGCATTGTCATCGCCATCCTCGGCGCCTACTCGCTGCGTCGGGTCGACTCCAGGTTGCGCAACTTCGTCAACGCTTTCGCCAACATGACCAGCAACTTTTCCGGCGTGCCCCTGGCCTTCGCCTTCATCATCCTGCTGGGCTTCAACGGCAGCATCACCATCATGCTCAAGCAGGCTGGAATCATCGAGGACTTCAACCTGTACTCAAAAACCGGGCTGATCATCCTCTATACCTACTTCCAGATTCCCCTGGGCGTACTGCTGTTGTACCCGGCGTTCGACGCCCTGCGCGAAGACTGGCGCGAATCCGCCGAGTTGCTGGGGGCCAACGGCTGGCAGTACTGGCGCCACATCGGCCTGCCAGTGCTGACTCCAGCCCTGCTCGGCACTTTCGTGATCCTGCTGGCCAATGCCCTGGGCGCCTACGCCACGGTGTACGCCCTTACCACCGGCAACTTCAACGTGTTGCCGATCCGCATCGCGGCGATGGTTTCAGGTGACATTTCCCTGGACCCGAATCTGGCCAGTGCCCTGGCCGTGGTGCTGGTGGCCTTGATGACCGTGGTGACCGTGGTCCATCAGTTACTGTTGAAGAGGAGCTACCATGTCTCGCGCTGAACCCGGCTCTGCGGCCCTTTATCACCGCGTGGTGGTCTACCTGCTGTTTGCCATCTTGTTACTGCCGCTGGTTGGCACTCTGATCTACTCGATTTCCAGCAGTTGGTCGGCGACCATCCTGCCCTCGGGCTTCACCTTCAAGTGGTACCTGCAACTGTGGAGCGACCCGCGTTTTCTCAACGCCTTCGGCCAGTCGCTGCTGGTCTGCGTCGGGGCGCTGATCCTGTCGGTGGTGCTGATCCTGCCGCTGCTGTTCGTGGTGCACTACCACTTCCCGAAACTCGATGCGCTGATGAACATCCTGATCCTGCTGCCGTTCGCGGTGCCGCCGGTGGTGTCCTCGGTGGGCCTGTTGCAGCTCTACGGTTCCGGACCGTTCGCCATGGTCGGTACGCCCTGGATCCTGGTGGGCTGCTACTTCACCGTGGCGCTGCCGTTCATGTACCGGGCAATCACCAACAACCTGCAGGCAATCAACCTGCGCGACCTGATGGACGCCGCCCAGTTACTCGGCGCCAGCACCTTCCAGGCGGCGTTCCTGGTAGTACTGCCGAACTTGCGCAAGGGCCTGATGGTGGCGTTGCTGCTGTCGTTCTCGTTCCTGTTCGGCGAGTTTGTGTTCGCCAACATCCTGGTCGGCACCCGCTACGAAACCCTGCAGGTGTACCTCAACAACATGCGTAACAGCAGTGGCCACTTCACCAGCGCGCTGGTGATCTCCTACTTCCTCTTTGTGCTGGTTCTGACCTGGGCTGCCAATATCTTGAACAAGGACAAAAGCCAATGAGCTATGTCAGCGTCCAACACCTGCAAAAAAACTACTCCGGCACCACGGTGTTCAGCGACATCAACTGCGAAATCCACAAGGGCGAGTTCGTCACCCTGCTCGGCCCTTCGGGTTGCGGCAAGTCCACCCTGCTGCGCTGCATTGCCGGGCTGACCGCGGTGGATGGCGGCAAGATCCTGCTCGAGGGCCAGGACCTGGTGCCCCTGAGCCCACAAAAACGTGGGATCGGCATGGTGTTCCAGAGCTATGCGCTGTTCCCCAACATGACCGTGGAACAGAACGTCGCCTTCGGCTTGCGCATGCAAAAGGTCAATGCCGACGACAGCCACAAGCGCGTACAGGAAGTACTGCAACTGGTGGAGCTGACTGACTTTGCCGCGCGTTATCCGCACCAGTTGTCCGGCGGCCAATGCCAGCGCGTAGCCCTGGCCCGCTCCCTGGTCACCCGTCCACGCCTGCTGCTGCTCGATGAGCCGCTGTCGGCACTGGATGCGCGGATTCGCAAGCACCTGCGCGAACAGATCCGCCAGATCCAGCGTGAGCTGGGGCTGACGACTATTTTCGTCACTCACGATCAGGAGGAGGCCCTGACCATGTCTGATCGAATATTCCTCATGAACCAGGGAAAAATCGTACAAAGTGGCGACGCAGAGACCCTCTACACTGCGCCAGTGGATGTGTTTGCCGCCGGATTCATCGGCAACTACAACCTGCTTGATGCCGCCAGTGCCAGTAAACTGCTGCAACGTCCCGTCAACAGCCGCATCGCGATTCGCCCGGAGGCCATCGTGCTGAGCCGCACGGGCGAACCCGATACCCTGATCCGCAGCCACAGTCTGCTGGGCAACGTGATTCGCTATCGGGTCGAGTCGCGCGGTGTGGAGTTGGTGGTGGATGTACTGAACCGTTCGGCGGCTGACTTGCATGCCGACGGTCAACGCCTGGCACTGTCCATTGATCCGAGCGCCCTGTGTGAGGT
This sequence comes from Pseudomonas sp. IT-P176, assembly GCF_949767245.1. NCBI lineage: Bacteria > Pseudomonadati > Pseudomonadota > Gammaproteobacteria > Pseudomonadales > Pseudomonadaceae > Pseudomonas > Pseudomonas sp. IT-P176. Next base: position 66,781 of record NZ_CATKPN010000040.1, on the reverse strand, counting down.
CGCCTGATGATGTCAACGAATGAGCTGAAGAGAGAGCACTGATGGCCCTGGCAATTTTTGATCTGGACGAAACCCTGATCCACGGCGACTGCGCCACCCTCTGGAGTGAGCAGATGGCCCGCCTGGGCTGGGTCGACGGCGAGTCGTTCATGCGCCGCAACAACGAACTGATGGACGCCTACAGCCACGGCAAGCTGGCCATGGAAGAGTTCATGGCCTTCAGCCTGGAACCCTTGATCGGCCGTACCCCGCAAGAGGTCGAGCACCTTGTAGGGCCCTGGGTCGAAGACTTTATCGAGCCGATCATTTTCAGCGATGCCACCAAGACCATCGCCGCCCACCGCAAGGCCGGCGACCGGATCCTGGTGATTTCCGCCTCGGGCACCCACCTGGTCAAGCCCATCGCCGAGCGCCTGGGCATCGATGAGGTGCTGGGTATCGAACTGGAGCTGGTCAACGGTTTCTACAGCGGCCATACCGTCGGCACCCTGACCTACCGCGAAGGCAAAATCACCCGCCTGTTGGAATGGCTGGACGCCGAAGAAGAAAATCTCGAGGGCGCGAGTTTCTATTCCGACTCCCGCAACGACCTGCCCTTGCTGCTCAAGGTCGACTTCCCCCACGTGGTCAACCCGGGCCCAGTGCTGCGCGAGCATGCACAACAGGCCGGCTGGCCGATTCACCACTGGAAGTAATCGAATACCTGTGTGGGAGCGGCCTGCTCGCTCCCACCGTTTCAGTGCAATGTCGTCAGGTCAGGCTCTCGTCAATCACCAACACCAGCTTGCCCGACACCTGATTGGTCGCCAGTTCGGCAAACGCCGCCTCGGCATCCTTGATCGGGAAGGTCTTGGCCAGTTGCGGGCTCAAGCGGCCTTCGGCGAACAATGGCCAGACGTGCTGGCTGAGATCGCTGAACAGATCGGCCTTGAACTGCTCGTCGCGGCTGCGCAGGGTCGAACCCAACAGCTGGATCCGCTTGGCCAGCACTTGCGCCAGGTCGAGCTTGGCATCACGGCCGCCCATCAGGCCAATCAACACCCAGCGTCCGTCCCGAGCCAACACCTTCAGGTTCAACGCCGCGTAGTTGGCGCCGACCGGGTCGAGGATCACATCGAACGGTCCCAGATCGCTCAACCCCTCCAGACCATCGGTGCGCACCACCCCGCCCTGGGCGCCCAGCGCTTCGCAATAGGCCAACCGATCGGCCGAACCGACACTGACCCAGCACGGGTTGCCAAACGCCTTGCACAGCTGGATAGCTGCCGACCCTACGCCACTGGCGCCGGCATGCAGCAAGACTTTTTCCCCGGGCTTGAGCGCAGCCAGTTGAAACAGATTCAGCCAGGCAGTGCTGTACACCTCCGGAAGCGCCGCCGCTTCGACCAACGACAAGCCCTCAGGTACCGGCAGGACGTGGCGACCATCGACCACCACCTCCTCGGCCATCCCGCCCCCGGCCAGCAGCGCGCACACCCGGTCACCGATCTGCCAGGTCGAGCCCGGGCCCACCTCGCTGATGACCCCCGAGCACTCCAGCCCCAGCACCTGGCTGGCACCCGCAGGCGCAGGATAGAGCCCCGCTCGCTGCAGCAGATCGGCCCGGTTCAACCCCGCGGCCGCAACACGGATGCGAACTTGCCCCACATCACAGACCGGAGCCGGCTCTTCAACCCACTCCACATGTCCCTCAACGCCTTGCAATGCCTTCACAGTGCCTCCATAGTGAGTCTGGACTGAGCCCGATGCTATAGCGCCGGGCTTTTTGCATTATGCGACCGGTCCTTGTGGAACCGGCGACTTCAAAGACGGCCTAATATGCGTTATCAATTGTCCCCGCGTCGAATCGGCATGAAGCATTTGTTCCCCAGCACCGCACTCGCTCTCCTCATCGGCCTGGGCAGCTTATCGCTCGCGCCCGATACATTCGCAGCCAATAGCTGGGACAAGCTTCAGCCCGACCGTGACGAGGTGATCGCCAGCCTGAACGTCGTCGAGCTGCTCAAGCGCCACCACTACAGCAAGCCGCCCCTCGATGATGCGCGCTCGGTGATCATCTACGACAGCTACCTCAAGCTGCTGGATCCATCGCGCAGCTACTTCATGGCCAGCGACATTGGTGAATTCGACAAATGGAAAACCCAGTTTGACGACTTCCTCAAGAGTGGTGACCTGAACCCCGGGTTCACCATCTACAAGCGCTACCTGGACCGGGTCAAATCGCGTCTGCAGTTCGCCCTGGCAGAACTCAACAAAGGCGTGGACAAGATCGACTTCAACGCCAAGGAAACCTTGCTGATCGATCGCAAAGAGGCCCCGTGGCTCAAATCCAATGCCGAGCTCGACGACCTGTGGCGCAAACGCGTCAAGGACGAAGTGCTGCGCATGAAAATTGCCGGCAAGGACTCCAAGCAGATCCAGGAAACCCTGACCAAACGCTACAAGAACCAATTGTCGCGCCTGGACCAGACCCGCGCCGAGGACATCTTCCAGGCGTACATCAACACCTTCGCCATGTCCTACGATCCGCATACCAACTATCTGTCACCGGATAACGCGGAAAACTTCGACATCAACATGAGCCTGTCCCTCGAGGGCATCGGAGCCGTGTTGCAGAGCGACAACGACCAGGTCAAGGTCGTGCGCCTGGTGCCTGCAGGTCCAGCCGACAAGACCAAACTGGTCGCGCCGGCGGACAAGATCATCGGTGTCGCCCAGGGCAACAAGGAAATGGTCGATGTGGTCGGCTGGCGCCTAGACGAAGTGGTCAAGCTGATCCGTGGGCCGAAAGGCACCGTGGTCCGCCTGGAAGTGATTCCGGCCAGCAATGCGCCCAACGACCAGACCAGCAAGATCGTGCCGATCACCCGCGAAGCGGTGAAGCTTGAAGACCAGGCGGTGAAAAAATCCGTGCTCAACCTCAAGCAGGATGGCAAGGACTACAAACTCGGCGTAATCGAGATCCCGGCCTTCTACCTCGACTTCAAGGCGTTCCGTGCCGGTGATCCGGACTACAAGAGCACCACCCGCGACGTCAAGAAATTGCTGACCGAACTGCAAAAGGAAAAAGTCGACGGCGTGGTCATCGACCTGCGCAACAACGGCGGCGGCTCCCTGCAGGAAGCCACCGAACTGACCAGCCTGTTCATCGACAAGGGCCCGACCGTCCTGGTGCGCAACGCCGATGGCCGGGTCGATGTACTCGAAGACGAAAACCCGGGGGCGTTCTACAAAGGCCCGATGGCCTTGCTGGTCAACCGCCTGTCAGCCTCGGCTTCGGAGATTTTTGCCGGCGCCATGCAGGACTACCACCGCGCACTGATCATCGGCGGCCAGACCTTCGGCAAAGGCACGGTACAGACCATTCAGCCGCTCAATCATGGCGAACTGAAACTGACCCTGGCCAAGTTCTACCGGGTTTCCGGGCAGAGCACCCAACACCAGGGCGTACTGCCGGACATCGATTACCCGTCGATCATCGACACCAAGGAAATCGGCGAAAGCGCACTGCCGGAAGCCATGCCGTGGGACACCATCCGCCCGGCGATCAAACCGGCCGTCGACCCGTTCAAACCCTTCCTCGCCCAGCTCAAGTCCGAGCATGACGAGCGCACCGCCAAGGATGCCGAGTTTGTCTTCATCCGCGACAAACTGGCCCTGGCCCAGAAGCTGATGGCGGAAAAAACCGTCAGCCTCAACGAAGCCGAACGCCGCGCACAACATGCCGATATCGAAGCCCAACAGCTGACGATGGAAAACATCCGCCGCAAAGCCAAAGGCGAAGAGCCGCTCAAGGAACTGAAAAAAGAAGACGAGGACGCCATCGCGGCCGAGCCAGACAAGACCAAGCCGGAAGACGACGCCTACCTCAGCGAAACCGGGCGGATCCTGCTGGACTACCTGAAACTCAACACCGCGGTCGCCAGCAACAAGAAGTAATGGCCACCTAAGCAACACGCTGACCAGAAAAGACCGGGCTTGCCCGGTTTTTTTTGGTCGTTAGTTTCTTGTCGGATCAGCTCGTATACAGACCCTGGGGGGCTCGGCAGCTGCTGCAGGGGATTGGGGGTATTCGCCAGATTTGTGGTTTGTCGGAGATCGCCATCGCGGGCGAGCCCGCTCCCACAAGGGGACCCAACCCTAAGCCGCCATAACCGCAGGAGCGGATCTACACCCAGATCAACCAGCCCGCGCAGCCAGTTCCCGCAACTTGATCGCAGCCAAAGGGTGCCCAGCCTTTTCCGCCATCCCCCACCAGCGAGCCGCCTCCAGCGGATCCGGAGCCTTGCTCGGCGTCCCAGCCAGACTGATCACACCCACCTGATAGGCCGCCTTGCCATCGCCCGCCAACGCCGCCAGGCGCAACAATCGCACGCCCTCCTCGCGAGCCCCAAGACCGACCCCGCGAAACGTCAGGATGTGGCCATAGAAGCTCTGCGCGCCCACATCACCCAAGTTGGCCATGCGCGCAAACTGCCCTTCCAGCCAGGCCCAGCCCCGCGGCTGACGGACAAACCAGGACCAGTGAAACAACCGGCGAGCCAGCCAGTAGCTGACATGTGCCTTGAGTCGTAGCAACACTCAGGCCTCCGCAGATTCAGGGTATTCGTACTCAAACACCCGAACCACTTCCGAAGCATGCCAGGACGCTGCAGCTACGCCGTCGGACGGCCCGGAGAAGCGTCCCAGGCGCTCCACACACTCGAAGAACCCCGTGCGCGGCAACCGGCTCGCACCCTGGCTGATCACCAGCGAGCTGCGCAGCGGCTGCTCAGCCCGAGCGTCCAACGCCGCCAGGTGCTCGAGGGCGGCCGTCAGGGTTTGCATCGCCGGGCTCGGCAACTGCAACCGCTCCAGCAGCGCACGATAGGTCAGCAGGTGGCGCTGACGGCGCGCCTGATCCAGTTCACCGAGCAAACCGTCCCAATGTTGACGACTGATCCGTACGCTCACGATTCATCCCTCCAACCCTGCACCTTCAACTCCCAGGCCAGGCTGCGACGAATCGCGGCGTCGGGCTGGCGCTCGCCACTTTCGATCAAGGCCAGGTAGGAAGGGCTGATGCCTACGGTGCGGGCCAACGCCTCAATGGCAATGCCCTGTTCTTCGCGCAGATGACGCAGTTGATCGAGGCCCGGAAGAACCGGGTTCGAGGTGGCCGCGTGCGGGACTGTGGCTGCACGCGGTGGTTGCTCCTTGACGCCTGCCGCTTTTAATAATGCTTGATACTGCGCCCATGGCAACACCGCGTACTCGGGTTCACCATCACGTGTGATTATCTGAATATCCATGACTACCCCGTAGGACAACAACACTTAGCGAGTCGGCACTTTTCCATTGAAGTGTAATCCTAACAGTCGCTAAGGTCGCTGGGGCGTATCAATCTCTGGATAGATCTGATTCGATTCAGGTTTTTTTCGGGTGTTGAAGCAACAACTGCTCCGGCGAATCGGGCAGGCGCTCGACGTTCACCAGTTTTTCCGGGTGCTGACGGTTGCGCCAGAGGCGAAAGGCAGTCAACTCGTCATCCAGGGTTTTCATCAGCCATGCCAGTACGGCGATATCGTCGAGCATGCCGAACATCGGGATGAAATCTGGAACGGCATCCAAGGGGCTAAGGAAGTACATCAGGCCGGCCACCACCGATACCAGGGCCTTGGGACTGATGGCCCGGTACTCGCCACGCCAGTACGCCAGGCACAACGCCTGCAGCAAGCGCAGGTCGTCCTTGAGCTTGCCCAGCCGGAAACCCTGAGTGGCGCCCTTGCTGGCCACTGCGAAGAGCAGAGTCGGCAAACGGCCACGACTGATCAAGCGACCGGCCAGGGGCAGGAACCGAGCGAAATTCCAGGGTGTTTTCATCATGCCTCCACTGAAATGTTATCCACACAAATTGTGGATAACCTTGTGAACAGAGCCGCTTTTCAGGCCTCAAAGCCCCGTCTTACAAGGGCTCGAGTCAGATCGGGCGTTTTTTACTCACATAAAAAAACCCCAACATTTCATTGACTTGGCGGCCTGGTGCGGCTAACGGCGGCGCCTTCAATGCTATGACTGCTACAACCGGTGTCGGTTCTACTGGATTTTCCCCCACCGACCGCCAGATACAACAACGCCCCGGATAAACGGGGCGTTGTTTTTACATCCGACGCAGCTTACTTGGCGTCGTCTTGCTTGGCTGGATCTTTGATCGCCAGCAGTTCCAGGTCGAACACCAGCACCGAGTTGGCCGGGATTGCCGGGCTAGGGCTTTGTGCGCCGTAGGCCAGTTCGCTAGGAATGTACAGCTTGTACTTCTCGCCTACGTGCATCAGTTGCAGGCCTTCGACCCAACCCGGGATCACGCCGCTGACCGGCAGATCGATTGGGCTGCCACGCTCGACCGAGCTGTCAAACACAGTGCCGTTGGTCAGGGTGCCAGTGTAGTGCACAGTCACTACGTCGGTAGGCTTAGGCTGAGCGCCGTCGGCCTTCTTCACGACTTCGTACTGCAGGCCGGAAGCCGTGGTGGTCACACCGGCTTTCTTGGCGTTGTCTTCGAGGAATTTCTTGCCGGCTGCGGCCGACTCTTCGCTCATCTTGGCCATACGCTCTTCAGCGCGCTTTTGCAGCGCAGCGAAGGCTTCGACCAACTCTTCATCCTTGAGCTTCTGTTCTTTCTTGCCGACAGCATCTTCGATGCCTTGGGCTACGGCTTTGGAGTCCAGGTCATCCATGCCTTCCTGAGCCAGGCTCTTGCCCATGTTCAGGCCGATACCGTAGGAAGCTTTTTGCGCCGGGGTTTTCAGCTCTACGCTGGTCTGCGAGTCACAACCCGCAAGTACCAGGCTAACCAGGGCCACCGCCGCCGCCAACCGATGCTGTTTCATGCTATTTCCTTGTTCATGCGCCTAAAGGGCAATCGAATAAAGCCGCGAGCTTATCAGGCCGCCACGACCAATGGCTACCGGCATGAGAGCAGGAAAGCTCCGATAAGTTCAGGTCTTTTAACGCGTTTTACCCAGGAATAGGGTGAAGTTTCTGTCAGCTTCAGCCGAGGGCAGACGCAGCCTGTTCCCACAGCCTATGGCGTAATGGCCTCTTGCTGCCAAACTTCAGCTCAGGCATAACACCCCGATCAATCTACAAGGATGTTTATCGTGCGCCTGCTGCTCCGTTTTTTACTGCTGATTCTGACCCTGTTGGGGGTCGCGCTGGCCGTTGTGCTGTATTACGTGGCCAACCCCAAACTGCCGGTTTATACGCCTGTGACCCAGGTGAACTACCTCGACCAGTGGAGCGCGGCCGATCGCCAGACCTATTACTTCACCCCCCAGGGCACCCAGGTAAAGGGCTTGCGGTACGACTGGTTCAAGGCCCTTGAGCTGCCGTTTTCCGAGCAACGCTTTGCCGCGCCGCAGTACCTGGCGCGCTTCGGCTTTTTGGTGGACCCGACGCAAACGGCCACCTCCAGTAATCCGGGCAACCTTCCGGTGGGCTTCGCCAGGCACCAGAATCCTGGCAGCAAAGAAGAGTATCTGGATATTACCTGCGCCGCCTGCCACACCGGCGAGTTGCGCTACCAGGGCCAGGCCCTACGCATCGATGGCGGTACGGCGCAGCACGTGCTGCCCTCCAGCGTCCCCACGTTACGCGGCGGCAGCTTCGGCCAGGCACTGGTGGCCAGCCTTGCCTCGACCTATTACAACCCGTGGAAATTCGAACGTTTCGCCCGCAATGTGCTGGGACAGGATTACGACGCCGGGCACGGACAACTGCGCAAGGACTTCAAGGCTTCGCTGGACACCTTCCTGCGCGTGGCCTGGAACGACACCCATCGTGGTCTCTACCCCACCGAGGAAGGCCCCGGGCGCACCGACGCCTTCGGCCGTATCGCCAATGCCACCTTTGGCGACGCCATTTCCCCGGACAATTATCGGGTCGCCAACGCCCCAGTGGACTACCCACAACTGTGGGATATCTGGACCTTCGACTGGGTACAGTGGAACGGCTCCGCCCAGCAGCCCATGGCGCGCAACGTCGGCGAAGCGCTGGGGGTGGGCGCCACCCTGAGTTTCTTCGACGCCAACGGTCAACCGCTCAAGGGCGATGCGCGCTACCCCTCCAGCGTGCGCGTACGTGACCTGCACCTGATCGAAGAAACCCTCAAGCGCCTCAAGCCGCCGGCCTGGCCCGAAGCGCTGCTGGGCACCGTCGACAAGCCCCTGGCTGCCCAGGGCCGCGCGCTGTTCGCCGAGAACTGCGCCGGTTGCCACGTGCCCAAGGTGATCCAGGCCAACGGCCGCCCCGAGCAGCAGTTGAAAATGCTGCCGGTGGCAGTGATCGGCACGGACCCCGCCAGCGCCAACAACATCGCGCAGCACCGCTTCGACGTCACCCCACTGCAATGGGACCCGGCGGAATTGGCCGACCTCGACGTCAAGCTGCAACCCACGCCCACCGAGCCGCTGGACCTGAGCCAGTTGTCAGTCGCCAAGGGCCTGGCCTACGTCACCGCCTTCGTCGAGAGCCGCGCCTACCGCGAGGCCAACGTCACCCCTGAGGAGCGGCCGGACATGGATGGTTTTGCCCTGCCGATCGGCGTGCGCGAGCGCGTGGCCTACAAGGCCCGGCCGCTGGCAGGCGTCTGGGCCACGGCGCCCTTCCTGCATAACGGTTCGGTGCCGAGCCTCTACCAACTGCTGTCACCGCAAAGTGAACGCGCGAGCACCTTCTATAAAGGCACCTTCGAGTACGACCCCAAACACCTGGGTTATCGCACCGAAGCCTTCGACAACGGGTTTGTGTTCGATACGCGCGTTACCGGCAACCACAACAGCGGCCACGAGTTTCGCGCCGGCGAACGGGGTAACGGGGTCATCGGGCGCCTGTTGCTACCTCAAGAACGCTGGGCACTGCTGGAGTACCTGAAGGTGCTGGGCGGCCCATTGGAGGCGCAATTGCCATGAGCCGCAGACAGTCAGGAAGGAGTTTTACATGTTGATGAGCCTATGGCTGCACCTCGCGGCGTTGTTGGGTAAATGCCTGCTGTGGTTACTCGGACTCGGCCTGCTCGGCTGGGCCCTGGCCAGCGCCTGGTGGGCCTGGCAGCACAGCGGGCCGGTGTCCGCCCAGGAGCAGATACCGGCCGGCGAAGCCGCGATGACCCAGGAGGTGATCCAGACTGCCGTGCGCATCGTCGACCAGCACCGCGACAACACCCGTTACCTGCGTGACGCCCACGCCAAGGCGCACGGCTGCTTGCAGGCCGAGGTCCAGGTATTGACCGACCTGGCCCCGGAACTGCGCCAGGGCGTATTCAGCGAAGCCGGCAAGACCTGGCAAGCGACCCTGCGTCTATCCAACGGCAATGCCTACCCGCAGTTCGACAGCATGCGCGATGCCCGGGGCATGGCCCTGAAGTTACTCGACGTACCCGGCACGCAGTTACTCAAGGACCGTCAAGGCCGTGGCGAACAGGACTTCGTCATGTTCAACCACCCGAACTTTTTCGTCAGTGACGTTGCCGAGTACCGGCAGAACGTCGCGGCCCAGGCCGACGGCAAAAAGGTCCTCGCATTCTTTCCCGGCTGGGACCCGCGCAGCTGGCAGGTGCGCCATCTGTTCATCGCCTTGGCGACGCTGGCGCCGGCACCGACGAGCCCCACCCAGAGCACCTATTTTTCCGTCTCGCCCTACAAGTTTGGCAACGCCAACGCAAAATTTCGCGTGGCTCCAGACCCAGGCAGTTGCCCGAGCTACACCCTCCCCGCGCAGAACCAGGCCTTGCCGAACTTCCTGCGCAGTGCGCTGAACCAGCAGCTGTCGACGGACCGGGTCGCGGCCTGCTTTGTCCTGCAGATCCAACGTCAGGACCCGGGCGCATACATGCCCATCGAAGACACCAGCATTGAATGGCAGGAAAGCGACGCGCCGTTCGAAACCGTGGCGCGCATCCGGATTCCCGCCCAGGACTTCGACACCCCGGCGCTGAACCTGCAATGTGACAATCATTCGTTCAATCCCTGGTTCGGGCTGGAGGCGCATCGCCCCATCGGTGGGATCAATCGATTGCGCAAAGCCGTGTACGAAGCGGTCAGCGACTACCGGCACGCGCGCAACGCCGAACAGTAAGGCCAGGCCGCACGCCCGTCAGACGACGGGCGTGCGGCGATCAAGGCTCAGTACCGGGCATCCTGTGGTTTGCCACCTTTTGGCCAGTCCTTGTGCTTGTCCGGGAAGTCCGGCCGCGGTTGATGGGAGAAGTACTCGGCGACGTCTACCGCCTCCTGATCAGAAAGCCCGCCCTGCCCCAGCGGGAATTGTTCGTGAAAGCCAATCGGCATGTTGCGTTTGACGAACGCCGCCGCGGTATAGGTGCGCGCCATGCCGGCGCCAATGTTGAACGACTCCTCGCCCCACAGCGGCGGGAATACCCACTCGCCCTTGGCGCTCTTCAAGCCTTCGCCCTCAGTGCCATGGCACACCGCGCATTGCTTGGCGTAGACCCGCTCACCGTTGGCACGGTCAGGCTTGATCGCCGGATCGATCTTGCCGACGCCGCGCCCGGCCACTTTATCCCCGGGCTGGGTGTTGCGCTTCATCCAGTCGAAGTAGGCAATCATCGCCTGCATGTCCGCCGACTCGACGGGCAGCGGCTTGCCGTCCATCGAACGGCGGAAGCAACCATTGATGCGCTCGGCGAGGGTGATTTCCCGTCCCACACGCGGTGCATAGCCCGGGAAGAACGCCGAGACCCCGACAAACGGCGAACCATCGGCAACAGTGCCCGCATTCAGGTGGCAACTGGTGCAGTTCAAGGCGTTACCGACGTTGTCCGGCAACAGGGCCTTGGTCTGCAGGTGCAGGCGCATGCCCCGCACTACCTGTGGCGCATTGGGCGCCACTAGCATATCGGCCAGGCGTGGGGTTTCGAAGGTGACAGGCCCGTCCACCGGCTTGAGCTGGCCACGCAGCTGTTTGACCTGGGCAGCGCTGATCACTGAGCCGCTATTGCCCCAACTGGTGCGCACGAAGCTGAGGATTTCGGCGATCTCGTCATCGGCCAGCCGGGCGAATCCGGGCATGGTGTAGACCCGTGGGTGGGTCTGGGTCTCGGCGGTTTTCCAGCCCGTCAGGGTGATGTGCAGCAACGAAGTCGGATCGGCCGAGGCCACGCTCGGGTTGCCCGCCAGCGGCGGGAACATCGCCGGTACACCACCGCCATCCGCACGGTGGCAGTCGGCACAGAACTGCGTGTAGCCCAGGCCACCACGGCTGCTGAACAGCGTCGCCGGAGCCGCCGCCGGGGCCAGTGGCAAGGACGGTGGCGGCAGGTCATCCGGGCCGGCTGGCAGCGACTTGAGGTAGGTCGCGATGGCGTTCAGGTCATCATCGGTAAAATGCTGGGTGCTGTGATGGATCACCTCCGCCATGTTGCCGGACACCGTGGCAAATCGGTTCTGCCCGGTCTTGAGCAACTGCACGGTGTCTTCCACCGTCCACAGGTTGCGCAAGCTGAGTGCGCGCCAATGCTCGACGGTCTCCCCGGCCAGGTAATGCTTGCCACTGGCACCGGCATCACTCATGGCCTTTTCCTGGAAGGCGATACCCCGTGGGGTATGGCAAGCGCCGCAGTGACCCAAGCCCTGCACCAGGTAGGCGCCACGGTTCACCTGTGGGTCCTTGGCCGGGTCCGCAGCGAAGGGAGCGTCATCGACGAACACCTTGTTCCAGAACCACAGCCCCCAGCGCTGGTTGAACGGCCAGCTCATGTCTGCCTGCAGATTGGCCTGCTTGACCGGGCTGACCCCCTGCAGCAGGTAGGCATACAAGGCCCGCATATCTGTTTCGCTCATCTTGGCGTAGGACGGGTACGGCATCGCCGGGTACAGGTTGTCGCCCGCTGGCGTCACGCCCTGGCGCATGGCACGGTCAAACTGTTCGAAGGTGTAGCGGCCAATGCCCGTTTCTGGATCGGGGGTGATGTTGCTGGAATACAGGGTGCCCATGGGCGTTGTCAGTTCCAGGCCGCCGGCCATCACCGCACCGTCCTTGGCGGTGTGGCAGGCAATACAGTCGCCGAGCTGGGCCACGTACTTGCCTTGGGCGATCAACGGGTCAGCCTCGGTGGCCGCTGCCGACGGCGGCTCACTGGCGTTGAGGTGGTGCACAAACAATAACGACGAAACCAACACGGCCAGTCGCGGCAAATTCAGATCCATTGAAAACACCCCTTATGGCGCCTGCGTCGGGTTTTCCCGTTGGCCAGGCACCACTTCGTTTTTATAGGTTCAGCAAACGGCAACCGCGATGTGCAGGTCCCAGGTACTTTCTATAGGAATTGGCCGGTGTGGTCGTTGACATGTATCAGGCGCAGTCCGAATGGCTGGCGACAAAGAGGTTTGGCGCGGACGGCCAAGGTGTTGCGAGGAGGGGCGAAGGGAAGTTTGCCAAATCCCAGACAGCAAAAAGCCCGCACTAGGCGGGCTTTCTGTGGTGACCTGGCGTTCAGTGGTCCAGGTTACCGAATATGGCGCAGCGGACGGGACTCGAACCCGCGACCCCCGGCGTGACAGGCCGGTATTCTAACCGACTGAACTACCGCTGCGCTAAGCGTTGAAAGTAAATGGTGGGTGATGACGGGATCGAACCGCCGACATTCTGCTTGTAAGGCAGACGCTCTCCCAGCTGAGCTAATCACCCTTTACCTTCGTTGCGGGACACATTATGCCACAGGTTTTTATAAAGTGTTGATTTAATTGAAGTATTTTTCAAATAAATCTAAAAACCGGTGAAACATGCTTCCTGCAGGAACTTCGGACAGAAAAAAACCCGCCTAAGCGGGCTTTTCCGTGGTGACCTGGCGTTCAGCGATCCAGGTTACCGAATATGGCGCAGCGGACGGGACTCGAACCCGCGACCCCCGGCGTGACAGGCCGGTATTCTAACCGACTGAACTACCGCTGCGCATAACACTGAAAACGAATGGTGGGTGATGACGGGATCGAACCGCCGACATTCTGCTTGTAAGGCAGACGCTCTCCCAGCTGAGCTAATCACCCTTCGCTTCGGTGTGGCGCGCATTCTACGGAGCGACCCCACCTCTGGCAAGCACTTTTTTAAATAATTTTTTCAGGCCTTCCAAAGGCTTAGCGAAGGGTTGGCCTATTGAGCTGCGCGGAGAATAATGCCCCCCTTTGTATAAAGGAGAGACTCACCCCATGTGGTTCAAAAACCTGCTTATCTATCGCCTGACCCAAGATCTGCCTGTTGATGCCGAGGCGTTGGAAACTGCACTGGCCACCAAGCTGGCGCGTCCATGTGCAAGCCAGGAGTTGACCACCTACGGTTTCGTCGCGCCGTTCGGCAAAGGCGAAGATGCACCATTGGTGCATGTCAGCGGTGACTTCCTGCTGATCAGCGCACGCAAGGAAGAGCGCATCCTGCCAGGCAGCGTCGTGCGTGACGCGCTCAAGGAAAAGGTCGAAGAGATCGAAGCCGAGCAAATGCGCAAGGTCTATAAGAAGGAACGCGACCAGCTCAAGGATGAAATCATCCAGGCGTTCCTGCCGCGCGCCTTTATCCGCCGCTCGTCGACCTTCGCTGCCATCGCGCCGAAGCAGGGCCTGATCCTCGTCAACTCGGCCAGCCCGAAACGTGCCGAAGACCTGCTGTCGACCCTGCGTGAAGTGATCGGCACCCTGCCGGTGCGTCCGCTGACAGTGAAAATGTCGCCGACCGCAACCATGACCGAATGGGTCACTACCCAGAAAGCCGCGGACGACTTCTTTGTGCTGGACGAGTGCGAACTGCGCGACACCCACGAAGACGGCGGCATCGTGCGCTGCAAACGCCAGGACCTGACCAGCGAAGAAATCCAGCTGCACCTGAGCACCGGCAAAGTGGTGACCCAGCTGTCCCTGGCCTGGCAAGACAAACTGTCGTTTGTCCTCGACGACAAGATGGTGGTCAAGCGCCTGAAGTTCGAAGACCTGCTGCAAGACCAGGCTGAACAGGACGGTGGCGACGAAGCCCTGGGCCAACTGGACGCCAGCTTCACCCTGATGATGCTGACCTTCGGCGAATTCCTCCCGGCACTGGTGGAAGCGCTGGGCGGCGAAGAGATTCCGCAAGGCATCTAACGCCTGGCGATCTCTCTTGTAGGAGCGAGCTTGCTCGCGATGGTGTGTCAGGTAAATGAGTGATGTCTGATACACCATCGCGAGCAAGCTCGCTCCTACAAGTGTTTGTATGGTGTAACCAATAATAAGGAACAGGTCATGCGCGCATTGGCAGCACTGAGTCGTTTTGTCGGCAACACCTTTGCTTACTGGGTACTGATTTTTGCGGTCGCGGCATTCCTGCAACCGTCTTGGTTCATCGACCTGAAAAGCTTCATCGTGCCGCTGCTGGGGCTGGTGATGTTCGGCATGGGCCTGACCCTCAAACTCGAAGACTTCGCCGAAGTCGTACGTCATCCGTGGCGCGTGGCGTTGGGTGTGGTCGCACAGTTCGTGATCATGCCGGGAATGGCCTGGTTGCTCTGCCAGGTTTTCAGCCTGCCGCCGGAAATCGCCGTCGGGGTAATCCTGGTGGGTTGCTGCCCAAGTGGCACCTCCTCCAACGTCATGACCTGGTTGGCCCGGGGCGACCTCGCTCTCGCGGTAGCCATCTCCGCTATCACCACACTGCTTGCCCCACTGCTGACCCCGACGCTGATCTGGTTGCTGGCTTCGGCCTGGCTGCCTGTCTCGTTCATGGAGTTGTTCTGGTCGATCCTGCAAATCGTCCTGCTGCCTATCGTTCTTGGCGTGATCGCACAGCGCGTGCTGGGTGCACGGGCGCGTTATGCGGTCGAGGTCTTGCCCCTGATTTCGGTGGTGAGCATCGTCATCATCGTGGCCGCAGTGGTCGCCGCCAGCCAGGCGAAAATTGCCGAATCCGGCCTGCTGATCATGGCGGTCGTGATGCTGCATAACAGCTTCGGTTATTTGCTGGGCTACCTCACCGGCCACCTGTTCAAATTGCCGCTGGCGCAACGTAAAACCCTCGCCCTGGAAGTCGGCATGCAGAACTCGGGGCTCGGGGCGGCACTGGCCAGCGCACACTTCTCGCCCCTGGCGGCGGTACCCAGCGCCCTGTTTAGCGTCTGGCACAATATTTCAGGCGCCCTGCTCTCGACCTACTTCCGGCGCATGAGTGAGAAACAGGACCGGGAACTGGCGGCACAACAAGCGGCTGAGTGACGCGGGAGCTTGATCCCCGGACTAATGATGGGCACTATACTGCGCAACGCGAGGACGACCTCGCGGCTCGATCGAGTCATTAATCTGGGGACGGCCCCGTCAATCGATGGAGGTTTGCATGTCCTGGATCATTCTGTTTTTCGCCGGTCTGTTTGAAGTCGGCTGGGCCGTTGGCCTGAAATACACCGACGGCTTCAGCCGCCCCCTGCCCACCGCCCTGACAATCGTCGCCATGGCCATCAGTCTCGGCTTGCTCGGGCTGGCGATGAAGGAGTTGCCGCTGGGCACCGCCTACGCGATCTGGACTGGCGTTGGCGCAGTGGGCACGGTCATCGCCGGGATCATCCTGTTTGGTGAGTCCATGGCGCTGTTCCGCCTGGCCAGCGTTGCGCTGATCATTGCCGGACTGGTCGGGCTGAAAATCAGCGCGGCCTGATCAACTGGATAAAAAACGCCCGCATTACGCGGGCGTTTTTTTATCTGCGCATTTCTAGCGCACCGTCCCCCGCAACTCGCTGACCCGTGCCTGCAACTGCGCCGGCGCTGCCGCCTCGGCGGCTACCGGCGGGCCTGCCACCAGGGTCACCCGCGACCATAGCCGATGGAAAAAACCCTTGTTTGGGTCGCGGCTGAAAAAGCTGCCCCACAACCCTTGCAGGGCCAAGGGAATCACCGGCACCGGAGTCTGTTCGAGAATCCGCGTCAGCCCGCCCTTGAACTCATCGATCTCACCGTCAGCGGTCAGCTTGCCTTCCGGGAAGATGCACACCAGCTCGCCATCCTTCAGATACTGGGCGATGCGGCTGAAAGCCCTTTCGTAGATCTGGATGTCTTCCTGGCGCCCGGCGATGGGAATCGTCCCGGCAGTGCGGAAGATGAAGTTCAATACCGGCAGGTTGTAGATCTTGTAGTACATCACGAAGCGTATCGGCCGGCGCACCGCGCCGCCAATCAGCAAGGCGTCGACAAACGACACGTGATTGCACACCAAAAGCGCCGCACCCTCATCGGGAATCAGCTCCAGGTTCCGGTGCTGGACGCGGTACATGGAGTGGCTGAGTAGCCAGATCATGAAGCGCATGCTGAACTCGGGGACAATGCGGAAGATGTAGGTGTTGACCCCAATATTGAGCAGCGACACCACCAGGAACAACTGGGGAATCGTCAACTTGGCCAGGCTCAGCAAGACGATGCTGACAATCGCCGACACCACCATGAACAGCGCATTGAGGATGTTGTTGGCAGCTATCACCCGCGCCCGCTCGTGTTCGGCGGTGCGCGACTGGATCAATGCATACAGCGGCACGATGTAGAAACCACCAAACACCCCCAGCCCGAGGATGTCCAGGAGCACCAGCCAGGTATGGGCAAAGCCGAGCACTTCGAGCCAGCCATGGCCTTCGACGCTGTCCGGGATACCGCCCGAGTGCCACCACAGCAGCAGGCCGAACACCGTCAGGCCGAAGGAGCCAAAGGGCACCAGGCCGATCTCGACTTTACGCCCGGAGAGTTTCTCGCAGAGCATCGAGCCCAGGGCAATCCCCACCGAAAACACCGTGAGGATCAGGGTCACCACGGTTTCGTCGCCGTGCATCCACTCCTTGGCGTATGCCGGGATCTGCGTCAGGTAAATCGCTCCGACGAACCAGAACCATGAGTTGCCGACAATCGAGCGCGACACCGCTGGTGTCTGCCCCAGGCCCAGGCGCAAGGTGGCCCAGGACTCACTGACGATATTCCAGTTCAGCCGCAGCCCAGGCGTGGAGGCGGCTGCGCGGGGAATGCCACGACTGGCCAGGTAACCGAGCACTGCGATGGCGATGATCGCCGTGGAGACAATGGGCGCGTAGTGACTGGAGGACATCATGATCCCGGCACCGATGGTCCCGGCGAGGATCGCCAGGAAGGTGCCCATTTCCACCAGGCCATTACCGCCGACCAATTCTTCTTCGCGCAGCGCCTGGGGCAAAATCGAATACTTCACCGGACCGAACAACGCCGAGTGAGTGCCCATGGCAAACAACGCCAGCAGCATCAGCCATAGGTGATTGAACATGAAGCCGACCGCGCCTACCGCCATAATGGCGATTTCCCCCAGCTTGATCAGACGGATCAACGCGTCCTTGGCGAACTTTTCCCCGAACTGTCCGGCCAGCGCCGAAAACAGAAAGAACGGCAGGATAAACAGCAACGCGCACAGGTTGACCCAGATCGAGCGGTCGCCCTCAATGGCCAGCTTGTACAGAATGGCGAGGATCAACGACTGCTTGAAGATGTTGTCGTTGAACGCCCCGAGCGATTGCGTAAGAAAAAACGGTAGGAAGCGCCGCTTGCGAAGCAAGGTGAACTGCGAAGGTTGACTCATCTTCCATGTCCCTGAGTGGCTTGGATGCTCTTATTGGAATGTCGCTCAGCGATCCAGGCCACAACCTTAAGACTATTTCTTCAATCCGGCGATGCACGGCGAGACAAACAACTCACCGCGCCATGCTCCCTGCACCGTACGTTTGGCGACGATCAGCCACAGGCTCGCCAGCAGCACCACCAGCACCGAACCGAACAGGCTGAAGAAGGCCAGGCCCAGGGTGCTGGCCAGCTTCAAGGTGGCCAGCGAATAAACGCCCAGCGGGAAGGTAAAGCCCCACCAACCGAGGTTGAAGGGAATGCCGTCGCGCAAGTAGCGCAGGGTAATCAGCACCGCCATCAGCATCCACCACAGGCCAAAACCCCACAGGGTGATGCCGCCGATCAGCCCCAGCCCCGCCGCCACTTCACCGACTCCCGGCAGGCCATTAGCCGCGAAGATCGCCGGTCCGTCACCGCCCAGCAGCAACATGCCCAGCGCTCCGGTGCCAATCGGCCCCAGCGCCAGCCAACTCGACGCCGCCATGTTCTCGTGGGGCAACTTGTGCAAGGCCATACGCAACAACAGGATGGTCAGGATGCTGAACGCCACTGGCAACGAGAACGCCCACAGCACGTAGCTGGTGCAGAGCATCACCAGTTGACCATGGGCGTCCGCCAGGTGCGGGGCCAGCAGGCCCCCGCTGGCTGCAGCCACTTCCGCCGCCACCACCGGCAACAACCACACCGCGGTCATCTGGTCGATGCTGTGCTCCTGCCGCGTGAACATCATGTACGGGATCAGCACGCCGCAGGCCAGCGACATGGCGACGTCCAGCCACCACAGGACCTCGGCCACCGGGACCAAATCCTGCCCCCACCGCGGCACGCCAAACACCAAGAAACCATTAATGATGGTGGCCAGGCCCATGGGAATGGTGCCGAAAAACATCGACACCGTGGAGTGGGCGAAAATCCTCCGCGCCTCATCGAAGAACAACACCCAGCGCGCGGCATACAGCACGCTGAACAACAGAAACAGACCAATATTGAACAGCCACAGGCCTTCGGCGAACACCCGCAGTCCGGGGATTGCCAGCGGCAACTGGGCCAAGGCCAATGCCAGCACCCCGGTGCCCATGGTGGCGGCGAACCAGTTGGGCGTGAACTGGCGAATCACTTCGCGCGGGTGCTGTAACTGGCTCAAGGGCCGGTTGAGAATTTTGCTGCTATTGGCGCATTGCATGCTGAGCTCCTGTCCCCTGATGAGGTAGAGCCCATGATAGAAGCAGATCGAATATCTATATAACGGGTAATATCTCTAACTGTTATCTATTTTGCAGATATGCGCTCTACACACTGCCCTCGGATTCGATCACCAGCACCCGCGCCGGGCCCTGTGGATGCGCCACGTGCTCGGTCCCCACCGCGGCGTAGAAAATGTCCCCGACCTCCAGCACAACGGCTTGCTCGACACCGTTCTCGCGGTAGCGCATCTGCACCTGTCCATCGAGCACTACAAACACTTCCTGACCATCGTTGACGTGCCATTTGTATGGCTGATCCGTCCAGTGCAGGCGGGTGGTGATGCCATTCATGTTGGCGATATCCAGCGCCGCCCAGGCACGCTCGCCGGTAAACGCTTTGCTGCGGATGATCTTCATGGGTGGGGGGCAATCCTTGGGGTCAGTACTGATTGATGGCCTAGGCTAACGCAAATGCCCTGCTCAGGCTCGGCTCGCTCAAGATCGCCCTGCGACACCCCGCCACGCTGAGACCTTGGTCGACACTGACGCCGCCTGAACATCGTGCGAGACTGTTCGACCGGACTGCAGTCCCGGGGGTCTTTTGCCAGGAGTTTCCATGTCGTTGTCCAGCGGGCTGATCGCCGCCGTCGCCCTGGCCTATATGGCCATCATGTTCGCCATCGCCTTTTATGGCGATCGCCGCAGCACGCCGCTGCCGCCGCGCATGCGCGCCTGGGTGTACAGCCTGTCGCTGGCCGTCTATTGCACCAGCTGGACCTTCTTTGGTGCGGTAGGCCAGGCCGCCGAACAGCTCTGGTCGTTCCTGCCGATTTACCTGGGGCCGATCCTGTTGCTGGTGTTCGCGCCTTGGGTCCTGCAAAAGATGGTGATGATCAGCAAGCAGGAGAACATCACCTCGATTGCCGACTTCATCGCCGCCCGCTACGGCAAATCCCAGTCGCTGGCGGTGGTGGTGGCGCTGATCTGCCTGGTCGGTGTGTTGCCTTACATTGCCTTGCAGCTCAAAGGTATCGTCCTGGGGGTCAACCTGCTGATCGGCGCCGGTGCCGACGCCATGGGTACCCGCGCCCAGGACACGGCGCTGATCGTGTCGTTGATCCTGGCGCTGTTCACCATCGTCTTTGGCACCCGCAACCTGGATGCCACCGAGCACCACCGGGGCATGGTGCTGGCGATTGCCTTTGAGTCGCTGGTCAAGCTGTTCGCTTTTCTTGCCGTCGGCGCATTTGTCACCTACGGCCTGTACGACGGTTTCGATGACCTGTTCGACCAGGCCATGCTCGCCCCGCGCCTGGAGCAATACTGGAAGGAAACCATCAACTGGCCGTCGATGGTGGTGCAGACCGGTGTGGCGATGATGGCGATCATCTGCCTGCCCCGGCAGTTTCACGTCACGGTGGTGGAGAACATCGAACCCCAGGACCTGCGCCTGGCGAAATGGGTATTCCCCGCCTACCTGGCGCTGGCCGCGTTGTTCGTGGTGCCGATTGCCCTGGCCGGGCAAATGCTGCTGCCCAGTTCCGTGCTGCCAGACTCTTTCGTCATCAGCCTGCCATTGGCCCAGGCCCATCCGGCCCTGGCGCTGCTGGCATTCATCGGCGGTGCCTCGGCCGCCACCGGCATGGTGATCGTCGCCAGTGTCGCGCTGTCGACCATGGTTTCCAACGACATGCTGCTGCCGTGGCTGCTGCGGCGCAAAAACGCCGAGCGCCCGTTCGAAGTGTTCCGCCACTGGATGCTCTCGGTCCGCCGCGTGAGCATCGTGGTGATTCTGCTGCTGGCCTATGTCGCCTATCGCCTGCTTGGCTCGACCGCTAGCCTGGCCACCATCGGCCAGATCGCCTTTGCCGCGGTCACCCAACTGGCCCCCGCGATGCTTGGCGCGCTGTACTGGAAACAGGCCAACCGCCGCGGCGTATTCGCCGGCCTCGCCGCGGGCACCTTCCTGTGGTTCTACACGCTGATCCTGCCGATTGCCGCCCACAGCATGGGCTGGTCGCTGAGCACCTTCCCCGGTCTCGGCTGGCTGCACAGCAACCCGCTGAACCTGCCGATCACCCCGCTGACCCAGGGTGTGGTGCTGTCACTGGCGGGTAACTTCACCCTGTTTGCCTGGGTCTCGGTGCTGTCCCGCACCCGGGTCTCGGAACACTGGCAAGCCGGGCGCTTCATCGGCCAGGAGATCAGCGCGCGGCCCAGTGGTCGCTCGCTGCTCGCGGTGCAGATCGACGACCTGCTGCAACTGGCGGCCCGCTTCGTCGGCGAAGAGCGGGCGCGGCAGAGCTTCATCCGCTTCGCCTATCGCCAGGGCAAAGGCTTCAACCCGAACCAGAATGCCGACGGTGAATGGATCGCCCACACCGAGCGGTTGCTCGCCGGTGTCCTGGGGGCTTCATCGACCCGCGCCGTGGTGAAAGCCGCGATTGAAGGCCGGGAAATGCAGCTCGAAGACGTGGTACGCATCGCCGACGAAGCCTCGGAAGTGCTGCAGTTCAACCGCGCACTGCTGCAAGGCGCGATCGAAAACATCACCCAGGGCATCAGCGTGGTCGACCAGTCGCTCAAGCTGGTGGCCTGGAACCGCCGCTACCTGGAACTGTTCAACTATCCCGA
This sequence comes from Pseudomonas sp. IT-P176, assembly GCF_949767245.1. NCBI lineage: Bacteria > Pseudomonadati > Pseudomonadota > Gammaproteobacteria > Pseudomonadales > Pseudomonadaceae > Pseudomonas > Pseudomonas sp. IT-P176. The sequence goes on along the minus strand of NZ_CATKPN010000040.1, from coordinate 45,330 downwards.
CGGCTTGATCAGCGTCGGCCGGCCGATTGCCGACATCATTCGCCACAATGCCGAGCGCGGCCTGTGTGGCCCCGGCGAAGCGGAAGTGCACGTGGCCCGCCGCCTGCACTGGATGCGCCAGGGTCGCGCCCACACCTCCGAGCGACTGTTCCCCAACGGGCGGGTGATCGAGTTGATCGGCAACCCGATGCCGGGCGGTGGTTTTGTCATGAGTTTCACCGACATCACCGCATTCCGCGAAGCCGAACAGGCGCTGACCGAGGCCAACGAAGGCCTGGAGCGCCGCGTCACCGAGCGGACCCACGAACTGTCGCAACTGAACGTCGCCCTGACCGAAGCCAAGGGCACGGCCGAGTCAGCCAACCAGTCGAAGACCCGTTTCCTCGCGGCGGTCAGCCATGACTTGATGCAGCCTTTGAATGCCGCGCGCCTGTTCTCCGCCGCCCTGTCCCACCGCGACGAAGACCTGAGCCCGGAAACCCAGCAACTGGTGCATCACCTGGACAGTTCGCTGCGCTCGGCCGAAGACCTGATCAGCGATCTGCTGGACATCTCGCGCCTGGAAAACGGCAAGATCAACCCGGATCGCCAACCCTTCGTGCTCAACGAACTGTTCGACACCCTGGGCGCTGAATTCAAGGCCCTGGCCCGCGAGCAAGGCTTGAAATTCCGCTTGCGCGGCAGCCGCCTGCGGGTCGACAGCGACAGCAAACTGCTGCGCCGGGTGCTGCAGAATTTCCTCACCAATGCCTTCCGCTACGCCAAGGGCCCGGTGCTGCTGGGGGTGCGCCGCAAGGGCGACCAACTGTGCCTGGAAGTCTGGGACCGTGGCCCGGGGATCCCGGAAGACAAGCGCCAGGTGATCTTCGAAGAGTTCAAGCGCCTGGACAGCCACCAGACCCGCGCCGAGAAAGGCCTGGGCCTGGGCCTGGCGATTGCCGACGGCTTGTGCCGGGTACTCGGCCATCAACTGCAAGTACGCTCATGGCCGGGCAAAGGCAGCGTGTTCAGCGTCAGCGTGCCGCTGGCCCGCGCCCAGGCCAGCGCGCCCGGCAAAGTCGCCGAGCTCAACGGCCGCCTGCCCACGGGCGCGCAGGTGCTGTGCGTGGATAACGAAGACAGCATCCTGATCGGCATGAATAGCCTGCTCACGCGCTGGGGGTGCCAGGTGTACACCGCGCGTAACCGCGAGGAATGCGCGAACCTGCTCAACGACGGCATGCGCCCGCAACTGGCGCTGGTGGACTACCACCTCGATGACGGCGAAACCGGGACTCAATTGATGGCCTGGCTGCGCACCCGCCTGGGTGAGCCGGTGCCAGGCGTGGTGATCAGCGCCGACGGCCGCCCCGAGATGGTCGCCCAAGTGCATGCCGCGGGGCTGGATTACCTGGCCAAACCAGTGAAACCGGCGGCCTTGCGCGCCTTGTTGAGTCGGCATTTGCCGCTTTGACCATCACCCGGGCGACGAACCCGTAGCAGCTGTCGAGCAACGCGAGGCTGCGACCGACAGCGCCGGGGACGACTAGGGTTATTCGGGCAATTCAGCCAAGCCATCAACATCGGTCATCGCCCGCTCCAGCAAGTCTGCTGGCAGGCTCTTGCTGGCCCGTGCGCCGAGCAGCTTGAGCTGCTCGCTGCGGCTGACCAGGTTGCCACGGCCCTCGGTCAGCTTGTTACGGGCTGCGCTGTAGGCTTTATCCAACTGCTGCAGGCGATTGCCGACTTCATCCAGGTCCTGGATGAACAATACGAACTTGTCGTACAGCCAACCCGCACGCTCGGCGATTTCCCGGGCGTTCTGGCTCTGGCGCTCCTGCTTCCACAGGCTGTCGATCACCCGCAGGGTCGCCAGCAGGGTGGTCGGGCTGACGATCACGATGTGCCGATCGAAGGCCTCTTGAAACAGGTTCGGCTCCGCCTGCAGCGCTGCCGAAAATGCCGCTTCGATGGGCACGAACAACAACACGAAGTCGAGGCTGTGCAGGCCTTCCAGGCGTTTGTAATCCTTGTCGGACAAGCCTTTGACGTGGTTGCGCAAGGATTGCACATGCTGCTTGAGAGCCGCCTGGCCCAGCGCCGCATCCTCGGCAGCCACGTACTGTTGATAGGCCGTGAGGCTGACCTTGGAGTCGACCACCACTTGCCTGTCGCCCGGCAGGTAGATCAACACGTCCGGCTGGAAACGCTCGCCATCCGGGCCCTTGAGATTGACCTGGGTCTGGTACTCGCGACCCTTCTCCAGGCCCGCATGCTCCAGCACCCGCTCCAGAATCAACTCGCCCCAGTTGCCCTGGGTTTTCTGGCCCTTGAGGGCTCGGGTGAGATTGGTGGCCTCGTCACTCAGGCGCAGGTTCAGTTGTTGCAGGCGCTCCAGCTCCTTGCCCAGGGAGAAACGCTCGCGCGCCTCGGCCTGATAACTTTCCTCGACGCGTTTTTCGAAGGATTGAATGCGCTCCTTCAGCGGGTCGAGCAACTGGCCCAGGCGCTGCTGGCTGGTCTCGGCAAAGCGCTGCTCGCGCTCATCGAAGATCTTCCCCGCCAACTCGGCGAACTGCGCGCGCAGCTCATCGCGCGAACCTTGCAGGTCGTTGAGGCGTTGCTGATGGCTGTCCTGTTGCTCACGCAATTCAGCATTCAGCGAAGCGGCCTGGGCGTCCAGGCGCCGCAGCTCGGTCTCTTTGCTGTTGCGCTCGAGGTTCCAGGCATGGGCCGCGTCACGGGCGTTGTCGCGCTCTATCTGCAGCAGTTCGACTTCCCGGCGCACAGCCGCCAGTTCGGCTTGCTTGCTGGCGTTGGCTTGTCCCAGGTCGCTGATTTCATCGCGGCAGGCGTCCAGTTGCGCGCTCAGGCCGTCCTGGGCCAACTGGGCGGTACCCAGGCGCTCTTCCAGCAGCGCCCGGTCGGCCTGTGCCAGGCTCAAGCGCCGCTGCAGTTGCCACGCCAGAAACAACAACGGCAACCCAGCGCCCGCCAGACCGAGCAACACACTGGTCAAGTCCATAGCCATGACGACTCCTGCCGAAGAATTAAAGCCCGAAGGTTAACCAAGCCGCCCGGGCTTGGACAGCTCAGTCTTCGATCTGCCCGAGCTCGCGCAGGGCCCGCCGGTCACCGGCACGTGCAGCCTGGCGCAGCAGGTCCTGGCCAATGCGGCGGTCGCGGGCATTGCCACATTCGCGGCACATCAATTGACCCAGGCGACTTTGCGCGGCCACCACCCCTTCACGGGCAGGTGCCTTGAGCAAACGCCCGGCAAAATGTTTGACGTTGGGGTTATCGCCCAGGCGGGGACTGTCAAGCAGCCACTCGGCTACTCGCATTGACATGCGCTTGGGGGCGGTAACACCTGAGGGTGGGGAGGTAACAGAAGTTGATACTGAGCGAAACTTCATAAAGCACTGTGGGACAGATCGGAAGGCGCGCCACTTTACTCCTTTTTTCGTACGGGTAAAGCCGAAAAAAACCCAGCACGCCCGTCCTAGAGCAAGCGCTCGGGACAATCCACAGAAGCTGTGGATAACTCAGTGGACAACCCGCCCCGAACTCGCCAGAAGCCCTGTGGAATGGGGCTCCCGCTCAAACTGACGATTTTTTCACCAGTAAAAAAAAGCGATGTTTTTCATTGACTTAAATTTTCACTACAGGCACCCACTGTACCCAGTGGGGAAATGTCGGCGGGGTGACACCCTGCCCGGCTATTGTGCACAAGTACCTGTGCACTGGTTATATCACCGCACTTTTTGCGTGCGTTTTGCCAAGCAGAGGTAACAACCCAGCAAACGTAAGCAAATGTTTTTTGCCTAACACACTTCCCTTAAGCATTTCAATCCGTTAGTATCCGCAGCGTTAGTACCAAGCTGAAAGTCAATTCTGGTCGAACACCTCCCGCGGTATACCTTCCCTAAAGAGAAGCTTCTACCGACATCACGGGATCGACCACCTCGATGGTTTCCAGGTAACGCTTGCGACAACACAGCCTTTGAATCGAATGCAAAGGGTGTTGCGAAGCTCACTTACTCTGACCGAACCAACCTGCAAATTGATCAGGATCTTCACCCCGGGCCCAGAACCTTTGCCCTTGATGTGTTGCCTGCCCTCCTAAGTACCTACCTGCCGGCCCAAGCGCGCACATTTAATAGCGCTTCAACTGGCTGCTTTGTTCCAGTCGGGTTCTTCGTTCGATCAATGGTGATCGACGTTACTGGAACGTTTTAACGCTGCACGGATCAGATTCCGTGTCATTTGCAGGAACACCAATAATTATGTCGACTCAAATCCATACTCAGGATGCCATTCGCACCCTAACCAACGCTTTTGCCCCAATGAACTGCCTGATCATGGCCGCTCGCAAAGGCTGCTTCAGCTTCACGCTGGTCAACGAACACGGGATCGCTCGTCACAGCGAACGCCTGTATCCCGACCAGTACTCCAGCGCCGAGCCGCTGCAGGCCGTGATCGAGCGTACTCGCCAGGCACTGGTTGCCTGAGACGCGAGAAAGGCTGAACACCACAAGAGCCCCGCTGAAAATGCGGGGCTTTTTATTGCCTGATATTTCCCATCGCCCCACCCTGGCTTAAGCACCAACCGATATAACGGTTATAACTGCGAGCTGGAAATATTTTAAAAACAGTCCTTTACAGCAAGAATATGACACTACACTTCAACTCAAGCGGCATGATCCGCTTCCGGCGAGCCTGAGTCGACCTACCGCTGCCAAGCCCCCCCATTCAGGTATCGCCGCTCACTTAACGTTTCGAGGGCCTTATGGGTATCGCTGCCAGCGAACTGTGCCGTTTTGTGATCCGTCCTACCCTGATTTACCTGGGACGACATAGCACGACTGCCGAATCCCTGCTGCTGGGTGTCGCCGCCAGCCAGTCAGCCCTCGGCTCCGCCCTGCATGACCGCCGTGGCCACGGCCTGTACCGGATTGCCGAGCTTCGCCACCAGGCCCTGTGGGATGACTACCTGGCCCTGGATCCGGAACGTGCCAGCCTGGTGCGCGGCCTCGCCAGCCAGCATGCCTTTCTCAGTGGTCCGCACCTGGAACTGACGGTCAATCTGCGTTATGCCACGGCCATTGCCTGGCTGCTGATCGAAGAGCAAAACACCCCGCTGCCCGAACCCGACGACCTGTTGGGAATGGCCCGAATCTGGCGCCAGACCTTCCAACCCCAAGGACGCCTGCGCGACTTCACTTGTGCATGGCGCGACTGTGTTTCACCGATGAATCAGGTCGCCTGCTGACCGGGCAATTTGCAAGATCGGGGAAAATCCCGCGATTATGGTCGGATTGTCCTACAAAACCGCTCTATCTCAAGCATTACCGGCTATAGCGCTGAGTCGAAAATGTTGGTAATTTTCGCCCCGGTGATCACCCGGAGTTCTAATAATGAAAAAAGTCATGCTCAAAACCACCCTTAGCCTCGCCGTTACCTTGGCATCCACCCAGATCTTCGCAGCTGGCTTTGCCATCAACGAACAAAGCATCAGTGGGATGGGTACTGGTTTCGCCGGGCGTTCTTCTGTCGCCGATGATGCAAGCACAGTTTTCGGTAACCCTGCCGGCATGGCGCGCCTCAAGCGCGAACAAGTCACTGGCGGGGTCGCCATGCTCGATGCCCACACTGACATCAGCAATGCCACCTCCAGCCCTAACAATGGCACCAACCAGGGCGACATGGTTCCGTTCATTGCCGTTCCCATGGGCTACTACGTCAAGCCGATCGATGACCAATGGGCCGTCGGCGTTGGCATGTACGCGCCATTTGGCCTGGTCACCGACTACGAGAACGGTTTTGCCGGCAAATACTTCGGCAGCAAGAGCGACGTTAAAGTCGTGACCCTGCAGCCAACTGTTTCCTACGCATTCAATGACAAGGTCTCCATCGGTTTTGGTCCGACCATCAACCGTATCCAAGGCAAGCTGGAATCCGACCTGTCGATTACCCAGGCTGCTCCCGATGGCCACGTGCGCATCAAGGGCGACGATACCGCCCTGGGCTACAACATCGGGATCCTGGCCCAGTTGACCGACAGCACCCGCGTCGGCCTGACCTACCACTCGAAAGTGAAGTACAAGCTCGAAGGCAACACCAAGGTCAACTACGGCCTGCTGCCGCTGGCTGGCCAGAGCAAGGACCAGAAGTACGACGCGTCCCTGGACCTGACCACCCCTGAGTCCGTGGACTTCTCGGTGACCCACGCTCTGGACGACCAGTGGACCCTGTACGCAGGCAGCACCTGGACCCGCTGGAGCCGCCTGAAAGAAATCACCGTAGAGAACAAGGGTGTACCTGGCGTGCTGGGCTCGCAGTTCGGTGAAATCACCGAAGAGCAGAACTGGCATGACACCTGGGCGCACGCCGTCGGTGCTTCGTACAAGCTGAACAAACAGTGGGTACTGCGTACCGGCCTGTCGTTTGACCAGGCCCCGACCAACAACGTCGATCGCTCCCCACGCATCCCGACTGGCGACCGTACCATCTTCAGCCTGGGCGCCGGCTGGAGCCCAACTGAAGACCTGACCATCGACATGGCCTACTCCTACCTCAAGGAAGAAGCCGTCAAGGTCAACAATCAGAACGATCGTGGCCAGAGCTACAACGCCAAGTATGAAAACTGGGCAAACGGCTTTGGTGTGGGCGCGACCTACCGCTTCTGATTCACGGCGCGCCTGAATGGCGCGCTTGCTGAACAGCAAAAAGCCCCGCTCTCTGGTTCAGAGGCGGGGCTTTTTAATGGCTGGCATTCAGGGTTTCGAGGCCAGGGCCTGCTCCACCGCCGCGATGAATTCCGGGCTTTCGGGTTTGGTCAGGCTGGAGAAGTTGGCAATCACCTTGCCCTGGCGGTCCACCACGTACTTGTAGAAATTCCACTTCGGCGAACTGCTTTGCTCGGCAAGCACCTTGAACAGATGGATGGCGCTGGCACCGCGAACTTTCTGCGGCTCGGTCATGGTGAAGGTCACGCCATAGTTGACGTAGCAGACCTTGGCCGTCTCCGCGCCATCCCCGGACTCCTGCTTGAAATCATTGGACGGCACGCCAAGCACTTCCAGCCCCTGCTCCTTGTAGCGCTGGTACAACGCCTCAAGGCCTTTGAACTGCGGAGCGAAACCACAGAAGCTGGCGGTATTGACCACCACCAGCGGTTTGCCGGCAAAACGCTGGCACAGTTCAATGGATTCGTTGGCATGCAGCTTGGGCAATGAGCCCGACAGCAGTGCCGGGCACTCAGCGGCCAACGTCGGACCTGCGACCAGCAACAGCAGGGCGGGAACAGCTAGCCAGCGCATCAGCATATCGGGTGTCCTCGAGAAATCGTCAGAGGGCGACGTTACTCGCCCTGCACGAATGATGGCAAGTGGCTATTTAGCAAGCTCCCAGTCCCAGCTGCATCATGGCCAGGCCGCCCTGATGCCAGCCCCACCAGGCCAGCGCCAGCAGCAGCGCGACAACCGCCGTCGCCACCAGCCTCAAGGCGATCCACCTCATGCCGCGCTCGCCTGGGCTTGCAGGCGCGCCACCGGACGCTCACGCACAGGCCAGTTCAAGGCAGCCGCCAACAAGCTGAGGAGAATCGCCACTTGCCAGATCAAGTCGTAGTTTCCTGTTCGGTCATACACCACCCCGCCCAACCAGCCACCGAGGAACGAGCCCAATTGGTGAAAGAGGAAGACGATACCTCCCAGCATAGAGAGATTTCGCACACCGAACAGGGTCGCCACCGTACCGTTGGTCAAAGGCACCGTCGACAGCCAGAGGAAGCCCATGGCCATGCCGAACAGGTAGGCGCTGGTCTGGGTGACGGGCATCCACAGAAACAGCCCGATCACCACCGCGCGCAGCAGGTACAGGCCGGTCAGCAGGCGCGGCTTGGACATCCGCCCGCCGAGCCAACCGGCGGTGTAGGTGCCGAAGATATTGAACAGGCCAATCAAGGCCAGCACCGTGGTGCCGACGGTGGCCGGAAGATGCTGATCCACCAGGTAGGCCGGCAAGTGCACACCGATGAACACCACCTGGAAACCACAGACAAAAAAGCCGAACGCCAGCAGCCAGAAGCCGGAGTGCGAACAGGCCTCGCGCAGGGCCTCCTTCAGCGTCTGCTCATGGCCCAGCACCGGCAGCGGCTTGTCCTTGAGCATGCTCACCAGCGGCACAATCAGCGCCACCAGCACGCCCAGCACCAGCAGCGCGCTGGACCAGCCGAGCCAGCCGATCAGGCCCAGGGTGCCGGGCAACATAGCGAACTGGCCGAAGGAGCCGGCAGCACTGGCGACCCCCATGCCCATACTGCGTTTCTCCGCCGGCAAGGCCCGCCCAACCACGCCGAGAATCACCGAAAATGACGTCCCGGACAGGCCGATACCAATCAACAGGCCGGCGCTCAGCGACAGTGACAGGGGCGAGTCGGACAGCCCCATGAACACCAGGCCCACCGCATACAAGACACCTCCCACCAGCACCACTTTCGCGGCGCCGAAGCGATCGGCCAGCGCGCCGGTAAAGGGCTGCGCCAGGCCCCAGATCAGATTCTGCAAGGCGATGGCGAAGGCGAACACTTCGCGCCCCCAGCCGAACTGCTCACTCATCGGCGGCAGGAACAGGCCGAAGCCATGCCGCACGCCGAGGGACAACGCCAGAATCAGCGCACCCCCAAGTAAAATCCAACCGCTGGTACGCCACATCGATGTCATTGTCATTCTCCAATCGCGGGTATATACCCGCTTAAACTCGAAAAAACCCGCTTCATGCGAGTTCGTCCAGCAAGGCCAGCAATGTTGCGCGCTTCTCGGCGCCCAACCGATCGATCAAACGTTGTTGCGCCGCCTCCCAGGCCGGCAAAGCCGCCGCCAGGCGCTCACGCCCGGCCTCGGTCAATTGCACGATGCGGTTGCGCTGGTCTTCACCCTCGACCATCCGCACCAGCCCCTCACCTTCCAGCACCCGCAGGTTACGCCCCAGAGTACTGCGATCCAGGCCCATGGCCTCGGCCAGGGTGGAAATACTCGGCTGATCCAGGCGCTGCAGATTGCACAGCAAAGAATACTGGGCAACGTTGATCCCGAAGCCGTCGAGGGCGCCGTCGTAATGCCTGCTGACGCCACGGGCGGCGCGACGCAGGTTGGTGCATAAACACTGAGAGGCTAGCATGGTGCGTGTATATACCCGCGTTTAACTTTATGCAAGCTTTGCTTACGATTTCCGCCTCCCCTCAAGCCAGCGCCAAAGCCATCAGCACCGCCACTTCCAGCAATTCCAGCAACGCCCCCGCCGTATCCCCGGTTGTCCCGCCAAGGCGGCGCATCATCAAATGACGCACGCCGGCGAACACCCCTACCGCCACCACCAGCGCAATCACGCCACCCCAGCCCGCGATCAGTACACAGGCCAGCGCACTGAGCAGCAGCACCCGCCGGCCGGTCTGGCGTGGCAAGTGGTCAGCCAATGCCTGCCCCAGCCCCCCCGCCCGCACATAAGGCGTCGTCAGGAACAAGCCGAGCAAGGCCGTGCGCCCGAGCAGTGGCGCGAGGATCAGCGCGACCGTGGCCTGCTGTTCGATCAGTGCCAGCAAGGCGGCGAACTTGAGTAGCAGCACCAGCACCAGGGTGACCACGGCAATCGGTCCGCTGCGCGGGTCTTTCATGATGGTCAGAGTGCGTTCGCGGTCACCAAAACCACCGAGCCAGGCATCGGCACTGTCGGCCAGGCCGTCCAGGTGCAAGCCGCCACTGAGCACCACCCAGACCGTCAGCAGGATGGCCGCGTGCAACAGCGCCGGCGCGCCCCCCAATAGTCCGTTCAGGCCCCACAACAGCCCACCAAACAACAGGCCCACCAGCGGATAAAACAGCAATGAGCGCCCCAGCTCCTGGGGTGACGGCATGCCCGGCAGGCGAATCGGCAGGCTGCTGAGAAATTGCAGGGCGATCCACATTGGCAACATGTCTACGCCTCTTCCCGAAGCATGGCGTCAGCCTCGACCCGCAGGAAAAACAGCCCGCCGTGGCCGACTTCGACGTTCAGCAACTGCTCGCGAGGCAGCCCGCGCGCGCGCGCCAATAGCAGGCGCATGACACCGCCATGACTGACCAGCAACACCCGCTCACCGGCATAGGCCTGGTGCAAGCGCTGCACCGCCGCCAACACCCGCGCCGAAAAGTCGCTGACTGGCTCGCCCTCGGGCGGGGTAAAACCATAAGGGTCCGACCAGAAACGGCCAAGGGCATCAGCGTCAGTCTCCATCAACGCCGCCGCGCTGCGCCCTTCCCAGGCGCCAAAATGCAGCTCTTGCAGGTCCTGCTCCAGGCTTACCGGCAGGCCCAGTTGCGCGCCCAGTTCCTCGGCAAACCGCGCACAGCGTTGCAGGGGCGAACTCACCAGGCGGTCCCAGGGGCCAGCGCCTACGACGGCGTCGCGCATCTGCTGCCAACCCAGCGGCGTCAGCGCGTCATCCAGACTGCCGCGCAGGCCACCGCCCAGTTCGGTTTCACCGTGGCGTAGCAGGTCCAGATGCAAGGTCATGCCGGGCGATCGGCAACCGCCGCCTCGGCAAAAGTCGCCATCTGCCCGTGCAGGTCGCAGGCCAGGCGCAACAAGGGTACCGCCAGCGCCGCACCACTGCCCTCGCCCAGGCGCAAGCCGAGTTCGAGCAGCGGTTGCGCGTTCAACGTTTGCAGGACATGCCGGTGACCCGGCTCCGCCCCGCGATGGCCGAACAGCAGCCACTCGCGACACGCAGGATTGAGGCGCACGGCAATCAGGGCCGCAACGCTGCAGATAAAGCCGTCCACCAGCACCGCCAGCCCCTCTTGGGCACAGGCCAGGTAAGCGCCGACCAGCGCGGCGATTTCAAAGCCGCCGAGGTTGAACAGGGTTTGCAACGGATCACCTCGCTGCGCCGCGTGCAAGGCCAGGGCGCGTTCGATGACCTGGGTCTTGTGGCTGACGCCCGCCGTGTCCAAGCCGGTACCCGGGCCGGTGAGGTGGGCCACAGGGCAATCCAGCAAGGCACAGGCCAAGGCACTGGCCGCAGTGGTATTGCCAATGCCCATCTCGCCGCCGATGAACAGCTCCGCGCCTTCGGCCAGGGCTCGCAACACCGTGTCGCGCCCGGCTTGCAAGGCTTGTGCGCCTTGGGCCGGAGTCATCGCCGGGCCACGGGCGAAGTTGGCGGTGCCAGGGCCCAGGTGCAGGTGGCGCACCCCCGGCAGACTCAGCGAGGGGGTCACGGTGCCGAGGTCGACCACCTCCAGCCGGGCTTGCAGTTGGCGCGCCAGCACGCTGATGGCCGCGCCGCCGTTGACGAAGTTGCGCAACATCTGCCCGGTGACTTCCTGGGGAAAGGCCGAGACACCTTCGGCCACCACCCCGTGGTCACCGGCAAAAATCCCGATCCACAACTGGTTCACGCTCGGCTTGAGCCGGCCTTGCAACCCCGCCAACTGCACCGCCAGCGTTTCCAGCTGCCCCAGCGAACCGGCCGGCTTGGTCAGTTGCTGCTGCAACTGCTCTGCATCTTGCAGGGCTTGGCGATCAACCGCCTTGCACGGGTTCAGCCACCAGGATTGAGTCATAACGCAGTACCTTTCAAAGTCAGGGGCAGGCCGGCGACGGTCAATACGACACGCTGACAGCGCTCAGCCAGGGCTTGATGCAACCAACCGGCTTCATCGACATAACGGCGAGTCAATTCGCCCAGTGGCACGACCCCCATTCCGGTTTCGTTGCTGACCAGAATCACCTCTCCCGGCAACGACGCCAGGCAGTCCAGCAGGGCTTCACGCTCCTGGGCCAGACGCTCGGGGTTGTCGAGCATCAGCAGGTTGGTCAGCCACAGGGTCAGGCAATCCACCAACAGGCAACGCTCGGCACTGGCGGTTTCGCGCAGTACCCGAGCCAGCGCCAGGGGTTCCTCGATCAAGCTCCACTCGGCCGGGCGGCGTGCCCGGTGATGGGCGACCCGGGCATTCATTTCGCCGTCCAGCGGCTGGCTGGTGGCAATGTAGGTCACCGCCAGGGAGCTGTCGGCGGCGAGCTTTTCAGCCAGGCGGCTTTTGCCGGAACGGGCACCGCCGAGGATCAATTGCAGCATGGTCTTAACCTTCTATGAGCGGTATCAGGGTCGGCGGCTCTGTGTAGGAGCGGGCTTGCCCGCGAAGAGGCCAGGCCGGTCACCCTACAAACCACAGAGCTCACGCAACAACCCGGTATCCAGATGCTTCTCCACCAGGTCCGCCAGGCGCTCGATATCGCGCTCGCGCAAGCCGTGATAATCGACTGCCTGCACATCCGCAAGCCCGGCCCAGCGCAACAGTGCACTGCACGCCGCCGCAGATTCGAACAAGCCATGCAGGTAAGTCCCGAGGACTTGTCCATCGGCACTCTGGGCGCCATCGCTGCGGCCATCGTCGAGCAACACAGCAGGCTGCTCCAGGGCCTCGCCGCGGGTGACCCCGGCATGAATTTCATAACCACTGACCTCGGCGTTTTCCAGGAGCAGCCGGCCACGCACATTGCGCAGCTGCTTCTCGGCCTCAAGCACCGTGTCGAAGGCCAGCAAGCCAAGCCCGGCACTGGAGCCCGCGGCCCCTTCCAAGCCCAGCGGATCATGCAACTGCGCGCCGAGCATTTGCAGGCCACCGCAGATGCCCAGCAGCTTGCCACCGTAGCGCAGGTGACGGGCGATGGCGGTGTCCCAGCCATTGGCGCGCAGGTACGTAAGGTCGCTGCGCACGCTCTTGGAGCCCGGCAGGATGATCAGGTCAGCAGGCGGTATCGCCTGGCCCGGCCCGACGAATTGCAGGTCGACCTGGGGGTGCAGGCGCAGCGGATCGAAGTCGGTGTGGTTGCTGATGCGCGGCAATACCGGCACCACCACCTTGAGTACCTGTTCGGCCTTGTCGGCCTGGCGCTGGTCGATGCCGTCCTCGGCCTCCAGGTGCAGGTCCATGACATACGGCAAGACTCCGATCACCGGCTTGCCGGTCCGCGCCTCCAGCCAGTCCAGGCCCGGTTGCAGCAAGGCGATGTCACCGCGAAAACGGTTGATGATGAAGCCCTTGACTCGCGCCTGCTCACTGGCCGAGAGCAACTCCAGGGTGCCCACCAGATGGGCGAAGACGCCACCACGATTAATGTCGGCAATCAATACCACCGGGCAATCGACAGCCTCGGCAAACCCCATGTTGGCGATGTCGCCGGCCCGCAGGTTGATCTCGGCCGGCGAGCCCGCCCCTTCCACCATCACCAGCGGATAGGCCGCGCTCAGGCGTTGGTGCGAGGCGAGCACCGCCTGCATGGCGATGGCCTTGTAGTCGTGGTAGGCGACGGCATTCATGCTGGTCACCGCGCGCCCGTGAATGATCACCTGGGCACCGGTATCGCTGTTGGGCTTGAGCAGCACCGGGTTCATGTCGGTGTGGGGTTCGAGATTCGCGGCCTGGGCCTGTACCGCCTGGGCCCGACCGATTTCGCCACCGTCGGCGGTGACAGCGCTGTTGAGTGCCATGTTCTGCGGCTTGAACGGCACCACCGGCACTCCCTGGCGTGTCGCCCAACGACAGAGCGCCGTGACCAGGGTGCTTTTACCGGCATCGGAGGTGGTGCCTTGAACCATCAACGTTGGCATGGGGTTTCCTTGGCGTAGGCGACAAAGGCTCGCTCCAGGCGCAACCAGTCGGTTTCGTCGGCTGGCAGGCCAAAGCGCAGGCTGCTGTTGTGGCTGAACAGGCGCAGCAAAATGCCCTGGCGCGCCATGAATTCATACAAGTGCTCGGCCCGTTCGGTGCTCAACCACTGGAACAGCGCGCAGCCGCCCTGAGGCTTGAAACCATGGCGCTCCAGCAGTTCGACCAGGCGTTCGCTCGCCTCTTCGCTACGCTGGCGTTGTCGGCGATGACCTTCGCTGTCGAGCAGGCAGGCCTGCCCCAGCACCCGCGTCGGCCCGGCAACCGCCCAGGGGCCCACCTGCTCGGCGAGCAGATTGAGCAGCCGCCGTTCGGCCAGGACAAAGCCCAAGCGCACCCCGGCCAGGCCGAAGAACTTGCCGAAGGAGCGCAACACGATCAGCCCGACCTGATGGGCGAAAGACGCCAGGCTCAGGTGCGGGGTGTTGTCCATGAACGCTTCGTCCACCACCAGCCAGCCGCCTCTCTGCGCCAAGCGGGCATGCCAGTCGAGCAGGCGCTCCGGGGTCAGGCTAAGGCCCGTGGGATTGTTGGGATTGACCACCACCAGCACGTCGAGGTTGTCGATGAAAAATTCCACCTCCTGCTCCAGCACCTCGCGCACGATGTAACCGTTACGCCGCCAGGCTTCGGCGTGTTCGGCGTAACAAGGCGACAGTACGCCGACCTTGCCGGCCCGCCGCAAACGCGGCAGCAACTGGATGGCCATCTGCGAACCGGCGACCGGCAGCAACTGAGTCGCGCCATAGTATTGCCGGGCGGCCTGCTCCAGGCCGTCCTCGGTTTCCGGCAAGCGGGCCCAGGCCCTGGCGGGAATCGGCGGGATGTCCCACGGCCAGGGCGCCAGCCCGCTGGAGAGGTCGAGCCAGTCGGCTTCGGCAATCCCATAGTGCAACGCCGCCTTGCGCAGGCGGCCACCGTGTTCAAGCATAAAACTCAGCCCCCACACAGAGGATCAACAGCCATAACCATACCCCGCGCTGGACCAACTGCCAGCCACGGTCGATGGAGCTGGCGTCCGCCGGCACGCCTTCGCCCAAGGGTGGACGCTGGTGCAGCTCGCCATGATAGATCGCCGCCCCGCCCAGCTCGACGCCCAGCGCCCCAGCCCCGGCAGCCATCACCGGGCCGGCATTCGGGCTGTCCCAGGTCGGTCCCTGGGTGCGCCAGCACTTGAGGGCCAGCCGGGTCTTGCCGAGCACAGCGTAGGTCAGGGCCACCAGGCGTGCGGGAATGTAGTTGAGCACGTCGTCGATTTTCGCCGCCGCCCAGCCGAAGCGCTCGAAACGTTCGTTGCGATAGCCCCACATGGCATCCAGGGTATTGCTCAGGCGATACAGCACCACCCCGGGCGCCCCGGCCACGGCAAACCAGAACAGCGCGGCAAACACCGCGTCGCTGCCATTTTCCAGGACCGACTCGGTGGCCGCGCGAGCCACTTCAGTGGCGTCCAGCTCACTGGTCTGGCGGCTGACCAGGTAACTGACACGGGTGCGCGCTTCGTCCAGGTCATCGCTGCGCAGCGCCTGGGCCACCGGCTCGACGTGTTCGCCCAGGCTGCGCAAGCCCAGGGCGCAATACAGGGCCAGGATCTCGACGATCCAGCCGAGGTAAGGTAGCCAGGACAACGCCGTGGCCAGCAGGGTCAGCGGCACCACGGCCAGCACCCACGCGGTGACTCCATGACTGCGCCAGCCACGCCCGGCAGAATTGAAACGCTGCTCGATGCGCCCGGCAAATCGACCGAACGCCACCAGCGGATGCCAGCGCTTGGGTTCGCCCAGCAGCGCATCCAGCGCAACGGCAGCGACACTCAACAACGCCACACTCATTGATTCACTCCCCAGACATTTTCGTACAGCAGTTCATGCAGCGGACGCACGCGCGCCCAGCCTTCAAGGGCCAGCATCGGCGCCGGGTAAAAGGCCTTGACCGGGCCCAGGCAGAGAATCGCCACGGGCTTGGCTCCGGCCGGCAGTTGCAACAGATCGGCCAGTGCCTGGGGCTCGAACAGCGAAACCCAGCCCATGCCCAGGCCTTCGGCACGGGAGGCCAGCCAGAGGTTCTGGATTGCACAGGACAACGACGCCATGTCCATTTCCGGCAAGGTACGGCGGCCGAAAATATGCCGTTCGCGATCGTCCATCAACGCGGCAACCAGCACTTCGGCGCAGTCATTGATGCCTTCGACCTTGAGTTTCATGAACTCATCGCTGCGCTCGCCGAGGGCTTCGGCGGTGCGGATGCGCTCCTCCTCCACCAGCGCCTGGAGCTGCCCGCGCAAGGTCCGGTCGCTGATGCGAATGAAGCGCCATGGCTGCATCAGGCCAACACTGGGCGCCTGATGCGCAGCTTCAAGCAAACGACGCAGCAGTTCAGGCTCCACCGTGCCACCGCTGAAGTGGCGCATGTCACGGCGCTCGGCGATGGCGCGGTAAACCGCTGCGCGTTCGGCTTCGCAGAATGCGTTATTGCTCATGGCCTCTTCGCGAGCAAGCTCGCTCCCACAGGGGCTGGCGCAAACAACGCGGCTACAGCGCTGGGATTGGACGGAAAATAAAAGTGCACATAAGAAGCCGTCATCCGCCCCTCACGATAAACCGCCTCCGCTCCTCGCCCGCCGTTCGGGCTCAGTCCACGCGCAATCGGCTCAAGCTCGGTGCTGGTCAGGGAATGGTGATAGGTGTGCCCACGCAACGCGCCTTCCGGCAGCTCGACCGCCTGCAGCGCCAGCGCCGCCAGACGTTTTTGCATCGTCGCATCGCCTTTGAGCAAACCCACCAGTTCGGCCCGCGTGCCTTGCACGTCGGTCAGGGAATCCAGCAGATACAGCATGCCGCCGCATTCGGCGAGCAGCGGCTTGCCGGCGGCGTGATGGCCACGAATGGCATCGAGCATCGCGGTGTTGCCTGACAAGGCCACATGGTGCAATTCCGGGTAGCCACCAGGCAGGTACAGGCTATCTGCCTCTGGCAACTGGCTGTCGCGGATCGGCGAGAAGAACCGCAGCTCGGCGCCCATCGCACGCAATAAGTCCAGGCTCGCGCCATAGGTGAAAGCAAAGGCTTCATCCCGGGCCACGGCGATCCGCACACCGGCCAGCAAAGGCTCGACTGGGATCACGTCGGGCGCGGCAAATTCCACTGCGGGCGGCAAGGCCACCTGGCAACTGCTACCCAAGGCCTCGGCGGCTGCATCGAGGCGCAGGTCGAGGTCGTTCAGCTCACTGGCTTGTACCAGGCCCAAGTGCCGGCTCGGCAATTCAATCCCGGTCTCCCGGGACAATGCGCCATACCAACGCAAGCCTTCGGTAAGGCTGCCTTCGAGTAACTGAGCGTGGCGCAGGGTGCCCACCCGATTGGCCAGCACGCCGGCAAATGGCAGGTCCGGCTGATAACGCGCCAGGCCCAACGCCAGCGCACCAAAGGTCTGGGCCATGGCGGTGCCGTCGATCACCCCCAGCACCGGTACGCCGAAGTGGCGCGCCAGGTCGGCACTGGACGGGGTACCGTCGAACAAGCCCATGACCCCTTCGATCAGGATCAGGTCAGCCTCGGCGGCGGCTTCCCACAACAGGCGGCGACTTTCCTGCTCGCCGACCATCCACATGTCCAACTGATACACCGGCTGGCCACTGGCACGTTCGAGAATCATCGGGTCGAGAAAATCCGGGCCGCACTTGAACACCCGGACCTTGCGCCCCTGATTGCGGTGCAAACGGGCCAGGGCCGCGGTGACGGTGGTCTTACCCTGCCCGGAGGCTGGCGCGGCGATCAGTACCGCCGGGCAAAAACGACTGCTGGTCATGAAAAGAGGCTCACAGCTCGACGCCTTTTTGCGCCTTGATCCCGGCCTGGAACGCATGCTTGATCATGCCCATTTCGGTGACGGTGTCAGCCAGTTCAATCATTTGCTCTTTGGCCGCGCGGCCGGTAACCACCACGTGTTGCATCGGCGGGCGGGCTTGCAGGTCGCTGAGCACCTGATCGAGATCGAGGTAGCCATGCTTGAGGGCGATGTTCAGCTCATCAAGCACCACCAGGCCGATGGCCGGGTCGCGCAGCAGTTCGCGGGACACCTGCCAGGCGGCCTCGGCAGCGGCGATATCGCGCTGGCGGTCCTGGGTTTCCCAGGTGAACCCTTCGCCCATCACATGAAACCGCACCTGCTCCGGGAAGCGCCGGAAGAACAGCTCCTCGCCCGTGCTGTTGCGGCCCTTGATGAACTGCACCACACCGCACTGCATGCCATGGCCCATGGCGCGGGCGAGCATGCCGAACGCCGAACTGCTCTTGCCTTTGCCGTTGCCGGTCAGCACCAGCAGCAGGCCACATTCGTTGGGTGAGTTGGCAATACGCTCATCGATCACGGCTTTTTTGCGCTGCATGCGCGCCAGATGGCGTTCGTCACGATCAGGGGAATCAGTCATGGGGGAGCTCTCCGTTGAGGCTGGATAACGGCGGGCAGGCATAGAAATAGACGGCAAGAAGCCTGGCATCGCCCACCGTGATGCCGCTGGATGGATCAGGCCGGTCTCCGGGCTCATGAGTGGCGCGCTGGCCGGACGACGCGCCTTCCCATATCGGACACCGATACAGTGGCTCAAAGCGTCGTTTTCACTCATTTACCGTTGCGGGGGCAGCGCCGGGATCGTCACCCGTTCTGTCATAGAACGCGCGCTCACCGGCTTCCCTGTTTCACTCGATCGACCCTGGGGTCACCGAGCACCTGAAACAAGTCGCGAAGGTTAGTGGGTTGGGGGTGGAGCGTCAATTAAAGCCGGGCTAATCGGCAGCAAGAATGCAAAGCGCCACCTGACGAATTGAACCTAAGGTCATGCTGACGCCTCTATGGCTTAAGCAGTGCATTCAAAGGGAGAGCCGCATGTCCACGTCCCGCCTCGTTGGTGTCATCGCCCTGGCCGCAGGCCTGGTCGCCTGTGGAGAATCCTCGAGCCTCAGGGTCGAGGATGGCACCGGGCCTTCGCCCAAGCTGCCTGAACCCAACAAAACCCTGATACCGACGGTCAACATCGCACCCGCTGTCGGCTGGGCCAATGGCGCCAAGCCGACCGCAGCGCCCGGCACCCAGGTAGTCGCCTTTGCCGAAGGATTGGAGCATCCGCGCTGGCTCTACGTGCTGCCCAACGGCGATGTACTGGTCGCAGAAACCAATGCGCCAGCCAAGCCTGAAGATGGCAAGGGCATCCGTGGCTGGGTCATGGGCAAGGTCATGGACCGCGCTGGGGCCGCGGTGCCCAGCGCCAACCGCATCACCCTGCTGCGCGACAGCAACCACGATGGCGTGGCCGAAACCCGCAGCAGTTTTATCGAAAACCTCAATTCGCCGTTTGGCATGACCTTGGTCGGCAACGACCTGTACGTCGCCGACACCGATCGTTTGCTGCGCTTCAACTATGTCGAGGGGCAAACCTCGATCACCACCAAACCCATGAAAGTCATCGACCTGCCCGGTGGCACGCTGAATCATCACTGGACCAAAAACGTCATTGCCAGCCAGGACGGCAGCAAGTTGTATGTCACGGTGGGCTCCAACAGCAATGTCGGGGAAAACGGCCTGGAGCAGGAACAGGGCCGCGCCGCTATCTGGGAGGTGGATCGTGCCACCGGCAATCAGCGAATTTTCGCCTCCGGCCTGCGTAATCCCAATGGCATGGCCTGGGAGCCGAACTCGGGCAAACTGTGGACGGCGGTCAATGAGCGAGACGAGATCGGCAGCGACCTGGTGCCGGACTACATTACTTCGGTCAAGGATGGCGGCTTCTATGGCTGGCCGTTCAGCTACTACGGCCAGCATGTCGATGTCCGCGTCAGCCCGCAAGATCCGGATCAGGTGGCCAAGGCCATCGCCCCGGACTACGCAGTGGGCCCACACACCGCCTCCCTGGGCCTGGCCTTCGCCGAAGGCAGCACGTTGCCAGCCCCGTTCACCGAAGGCGCGTTTATCGGCCAGCATGGCTCGTGGAACCGCAAACCGCACAGCGGTTATAAAGTGATCTTCGTACCCTTCAGTGCCGGCAAGCCAAGCGGGCAACCGGTGGATGTGCTCAGCGGCTTCCTCAACCAGGACGAAGAGGCCATGGGGCGGCCGGTGGGAGTGGTGATCGATCGGCAGGGTAACTTGCTGGTGGCCGACGATGTGGGCAACAAGGTGTGGCGGGTATCCGCCCGCCAATGACCGCAGCGCCTAGCGTTTGCGGCACAGCGTCAGGCCATCCCCCAAGGGCAGTAACGACAGGTCGACCCGCGGATCATCCTTCAAGGCCAGGTTGAGTGCCTGGATGGCGCAGGTATCGGCACTCTCGGGTTGGCGCTCCAGGACCCGGCCACTCCACAGGGTGTTGTCGAATACCGCCAGGCCGCCGCTGCGCAACAAACGCAGGGCGCTTTCCAGGTAGGCCGGATAGTTGGCCTTGTCGGCATCGATGAAAATCAAGTCGAAATCGCCGCCCTGCCCTTGCTGCTCGATCTGCTCAAGGGTCTGCAACGCCGGCGCCAGGCGCAGTTCGATGCGCTCGCTGAGGCCGGCTTCCTGCCAGTACCGCCGCGCTGTGGCGTTGTAGTCACCAATGATGTCGCAGCAGATCAGTTGCCCGTCGTCCGGTAGGGCTGCGGCCATGCACAGGGCGCTGTAACCGGTGAACGTCCCCACTTCAATCACCCGGCGCGCACCGCTGAGCTTGACCAGCAACGCGAGGAACTGGCCCTGCTCCGGCGCTACTTGCCAACGCGCCATGGGCAGCGCCTGGGTTTCGTCACGCAGACGACGTTGCAGCGGCGTTTCGCGCAGCGAGACGTCGAGCAGGTACTGATAGAGGGCATCGTCGAGATTGAGCGTACGCGCGGTCATTACCACCTCTGCCAACCCGTTGTGAACTAGGGATTGTGCGCCAGGTGCTCGGGTTGCAATACGCGCTTGGCGCTCAGGTAGGCTTTTTGCCAATAGGCTTTGGACAAGCTGTCGAGCTTGACCGTACCACCGGTGGCCGGCGCGTGCACGAAGCGCCCTTCGCCGACGTAGATGCCGGCGTGACTGACCCGTGAGCCGCCGTTGGTGGCGAAGAAGATCACATCGCCAGTCTGCAGGGCCTCTTTGCCGACGCTCGGGGCCTGCATGCCGATCATTTCACCGGTGGTGCGCGGCAGGGAAATACCCGCTGCATCCCGGTAGACATAGCCAATCAAGCCACTGCAATCAAATCCCGAATCCGGAGTATTGCCGCCCCAGCGATAGGGAGTGCCCACCAGGCCCAGGGCGCGAAACAGCACGTCTTCGGCAGCCGGGGAGAAATTCTGGGTAGGGGCAAAAATCGGTGCGCGGACCACCTTGGCCGGTGGCGGCGTACGGCTGGCACAGGCGCTGAGCAGCGCGACGCAGAACATGAGTGCAAGGCGGGCCGACATCGTCATTACCGAACATCCTGATCTGGCTGCGGCTGTCACTGCCGGGAGGCTGAAAACAAAACCGCGTAAGCAGGGCTTACGCGGTTAGTTGATCAACAATAGATCAGGATTCTAGCGGCTACGCGCCAAACTTCAAGTAAGACTTTAAGTTTGCACTACAAAAAGAAGGGGTATTGCCGGGAAGATGGTCTTTGCGCTGGCCGGCGCTCGCCTGGAGCGCCGTTGCCAGCCTGCCCGCTTACTTGCGGGCAGTGACCGTGGTCGGAGCCATGGCGAGGGCGCGCTTGGCTTCGATGAAGGTCTTGCTCCAGTAGCTGTCGCCCAGGCTATCGACCCGGACACCGCCGCTGCGGCTGCTGCTGGAGTGGATGAACTGGTTGTCACCGAGGTAGATCCCGGCGTGGCTGACACGCCCGCGACGACCATTGGTGGCGAAGAACAGCAGGTCGCCCGGTTCCAGCTTGCTGCGCGAAACCAGTGGCGCATCAACGTTGATCATTTCGCGGGTGGAGCGTGGCAGGTTCATGCCCGCTTCTTCGCGAAACAGGTAGCCGATGAAGCCGCTGCAATCGAAACCGGCTTCAGAGGTACCACCGAAACGGTAACGGGTACCGATCAGGGACATGCCACGTTCGAGGATGCTGTCGGCCAGGACCGGCATCTGGTAAGGCTTGCGGCCCGCAAACGCGGCCAGCTCTTTTTCGGTTGCCAGTTCTTCCTGATAAACAGCGGAAGACTGCGCGGTAACAGAGTTCTTGACCTGTTGCTGGGGCTCTTGCTGGGACACTGGGGAGTGTGCAGAGCAACCAAACAACAGGGTGACGAGTGCGAGAGGCACGAGGGGTGCGAAGCGCTTTAGCATGGGCACGACCGTGGCTGAATTGTGTAAAGAAGCCGAGACTATGCCTTCAATCACCCTCATTTGCAAATTCAATCGATTTAAATGTGACTTTGCAGTTTCGCCCCGCCATCTAAGCGCTTAAGCCCATTTTAAATCTGCACGCATGACGAACGCCGTTCGCCTGCGGTTTTTCTGACGCCTGAAATTTGCCGAAACGCGCTACAGGCCGCGGTTTTACCAGCCCAGGGTTTCTTTGAGGAAGGGAATGGTCAGCTTGCGCTGAGCCTGCAGGGACGCCTGATCGAGGCGCTCAAGCAGCTCGAACAGGGCACTCATACTGCGGGTACCGCGAGTCAGGATAAAATGCCCGACTTCGTCGGTCAGGTGCAGACCGCGGCGCGAGGCACGCAGTTGCAGGGCGCGCAATTTGTCCTCATCGGACAGCGGACGCATCTGGAAAATCAACGCCAGGGTCAAACGGGATTTGAGGTCGGCCAGCTTGACTGGCAACTCCCGCGGCGAAGTCGACGCTGCGATCAGCAAGCGCCGACCACTGTCGCGCAGCCGATTGAACAGGTGGAACAGCGCCTCTTCCCAGTCTGCTCGCCCGGCAACCGCCTGCAGGTCATCCAGGCACACCAGCTCGTACTGCTCGAGGTTGTCGAGGATCTCGATACCCCGGTCCAGCAATTCGGCCAACGGCAGGTACACCGCCGGCTCGCCCAACTGCTCGAAGCGCAGGCACGCCGCCTGCAACAAGTGCGTACGCCCCACGCCGTCCTTGCCCCACAGATAGATCAGGCTTTCGGTCCAGCCGGCGTCGGCTTCGCACAGGCGTTCGACATAGCCGAGTGCAGCGGCGTTGGCGCCAGGGTAGTAATTGATAAAGGTGGCGTCATCACGCAGACGCACACCTAGGGGCAGCTGAATCGGTTTCATGCTGACTGAACAGTTCCAAAGGAACCGTTAGTGGCCTCTGTGTAAAGTTTGCAAAGTTTATACCCGTGAAGCCAGCCGCACAATGCAACAGACCATAAGCAAAATCAAAGGTTTGCGTTAACTTGCCAGTATCGGGCCAGACGCGCTCACGCCTCGGGCCCCTGGGCCCCACTATACATTCCCGAATCCTTGTACAAATCTTGCACGTGACGCACCAGCACCATGATCACCGCCGCCACCGGTAACGCCAGCAGGATCCCGGTAAAGCCGAACAACTCGCCGCCGGCCAGGATCGCGAAGATCACCGCCACCGGATGCAGGCCAATCCGGTCACCCACCAGCAATGGCGTCAGCACCATGCCTTCCAGGGCCTGGCCGACCATGAACACCGCGACAATCCCGATCATCGGGTACGGGTCGCCACCAAACTGGAACAGTCCGGCAATCAACGCCGCGCCAATCCCGATCACAAAGCCCATGTAGGGCACGATGGCCGCCAGACCGGCAATCAGGCCGATCAACAACCCCAGTTGCAGGCCGACCAGCATCAGGCCCGCCGCGTAGATCACCCCCAACGCCAGCATCACTAGCAACTGCCCGCGCACGAAGGCGCCCAGCACCTCATGGCATTCGCCGGCCAGCGACACCAGCCGCGCCTCACGATCACGCGGCAGCAGGCTGCGGATCTTGGCCATCATCACATCCCAATCACGCAGCAGGTAAAAGCTCACCACCGGGATCAACACCAGGTTGGCCAGCAATCCGATCAGCGCCAGGCTGGACGCCGTGGCCTGGCTCAGCACCACCCCGACGATGTCGGTGGTCTGCCCCATGTGCTCACTGATGGCAGCCTTGACCTTGTCGAACTTCCAGAACCCGTCCGCCAGCCCCAACTTGGCCTGCACCCATGGCATCGCGGTGTGCTGCAGCCAGTCGAGCATCTGCGGAGCCAGTTCGTACAGGCTGAACAACTGCTTGGCCAGCATCGGCACCAGCACCAGCAACAAGGCCATGACGATCAAGGTGAACACGGCAAACACCGCCACCACGCCCCAGGTCCGCGACAGACCGTACTTTTCCAGACGGTCGACCATCGGATCGAACAGGTACGCCAGCCCCAGCGCCACCAGGAAAGGCGTGAGGATCGGGTGCAACAGATAAATGAACAGACACAGCAGGACGACCCCACCCAGCCAAACCCAACGCCGCGAATCGGCCATGTACCACTCCTGCTTCTATATAGGAAAAGAAAAACTACCAGCGAAAACTCAATTGAGCCTTGGGTGCTGCCGCCACTGCCGCAGGCGTACCCTCGGCGCCCGGGGCCAGTGGTGCAGGCGCCGCTACGGGCACCTCCTGCAACTTGGCCAGGCTCAACTGCGCACGCAGTTGCTCGCTGCTGCCATTGACCCGATACACGATCCGGTCACCCTCCACCCGCTGCAAACGGGCACCAAAGGGCTCCAGCAAGCGCCCCAGCGCAGCATAACGTTCAAGGTTCATGCCCTGCACTTCAAGCACCTGCTCGCCGGACGCCCCCGGCTTGGAGGCAAAGCGCGGCGCCAGGCGCTCACTCACTGCCAGCAACACCGCGTCGGCAACCGCCGCGCTGTCCGCCCCCTGCACGCTGCCCTGCTCACGCTGGTCTCCCAGCCACAGATGCCATTTGGCCTGCCATGCACCGCCATCCTCACGCGCATGTACCGCCAGCAGGCCATCGGCACCATAACGCTCGGAGGCGCTGCGCAGCGCAGTGGCATCGTTACCTTGCAGATTGGGTGCGGTGGCGACCAGTTGCTCGCTCAGGTCGGCCAGCGGCAGGCGCAAGGGTAACCCACGATGCTGGGCCGCACGGCGCAAGGGCTCGGCACTGGACTGGCCGTCGCCCACCAGGCTCGAGCCTTCACTGGATTCGTTGAGCCACCAACCGAGGATCGACGGCCGATTGGCGCCCCACACCGCCAACCCGGCCTGGCGCAACGCGCGATCGGTACTCGCCGGATCGAATTCGACCTGCAGGCTTTCCGGCGGCCCGGCATCGTAGCCGTACTGGCTGATGATTTGTTGCGGGTCCTTGCGCAAGGCGGCCAGGCCGGGGCTCTGCAAGGCCTTGGCATCTCCGGTAAGGCGCAACACCAGGGTGTCGAGCGCACGCTGGGTGGCCTGGTCGCGCTCTTGCGGGGTCTGGTTGCTGACCGGTTCGCGTACCTGATAGAGACCTTTGACTGTTTGGGCCTGGCTGGCCAGGCTGAGCACTGACAACACACCGGCAAACAACAATTTACACAGACGCATGGAAGATTCCCGACGACAGAAAGCGGCTGGAACGCACCGCATGAATCAATTTGAACAGGGCTGTGACCACGCGCCCCAGCAAAACATTCACGCGATCGCTGGAAGTTTTTACTCCGTCATAACCATAGACGGTAAACAGCTCTACCTTATACAGCGACACACGAGATCACCAACGCCGGCATTTTTTGCTTTTTTTTGCCGATATGCCCCTGCCCGTCGGCCCGAGGATGGCCGCTGCCCCTCAAGCCTGATAAAATCGCGCGCCTTCGCAGACCGGCAATGGCCGGGTGATCTGAAATGTTTTGCGCGGCACTCCCGCCAGGACGCTTTCAGCCTTCCCGCCAGACTCGGTCGTTACCCCTGAATCCCCCCTAAAGGCCTGGATCATGAGCAAGCAACCCTCCCTGAGCTACAAGGACGCCGGTGTAGACATCGACGCCGGTGAAGCATTGGTCGAACGCATCAAGAGCGTCGCCAAGCGCACTGCGCGCCCGGAAGTCATGGGCGGCCTGGGCGGTTTCGGCGCCCTCTGCGAAATCCCGGCCGGCTACAAGCAGCCTGTACTGGTTTCCGGCACCGACGGTGTTGGCACCAAGCTGCGCCTGGCACTGAACCTGAACAAGCACGACAGCATCGGCATCGACCTGGTGGCCATGTGCGTTAACGACCTGGTGGTGTGCGGCGCCGAACCGCTGTTCTTCCTGGACTACTACGCCACCGGCAAGCTCAACGTCGAAACCGCCACCCAGGTGGTCACTGGCATCGGCGCTGGCTGCGAACTGTCCGGCTGCTCCCTGGTTGGCGGCGAAACCGCTGAAATGCCTGGCATGTACGAAGGCGAAGACTACGACCTGGCCGGCTTCTGCGTCGGTGTGGTCGAGAAAGCCGAGATCATCGACGGCTCGAAAGTGGCCGCCGGCGATGCCCTGCTCGCCCTGCCTTCGTCCGGCCCGCACTCCAACGGCTACTCGCTGATCCGCAAGATCATCGAAGTATCCGGTGCCGACATCGAGAACATCGAACTCGATGGCAAGCCGCTGACCGACCTGCTGATGGCGCCGACCCGTATCTACGTCAAGCCGTTGCTCAAGCTGATCAAGGACACCGGCGCCGTAAAAGCCATGGCCCACATCACCGGTGGTGGCCTGCTGGACAACATCCCGCGCGTCCTGCCAAAAGGCGCACAAGCCGTGGTTGACGTTGCGAGCTGGACCCGTCCTGCCGTGTTCGACTGGCTGCAAGAGCAAGGCAACGTCGACGAAAACGAAATGCACCGCGTGCTGAACTGCGGCGTGGGCATGGTCATCTGCGTCGCTCAAGAGCACGTTGAAACCGCGCTGAACGTACTGCGTGAAGCCGGCGAGCAGCCTTGGGTCATCGGTCAGATTTCCACCGCTGCCGAAGGCGCGGCTCAGGTTGAACTGAAGAACCTCAAGGCTCATTGATGTCCAAGACCTGTGATGTGGTGGTGCTGTTGTCCGGCACCGGCAGTAACTTGCAGGCCTTGATCGACGACGCACAGCATGCGGACAACCCTGTCCGCATCCGCGCCGTGATCTCGAACCGCGCCGATGCCTACGGCCTTCAGCGCGCCAGGGACGCGGGTATCGACACCCGCGCCCTGGATCACAAGGCTTTCGAAGGCCGCGAGGCCTTCGATGCCGCCTTGATCGAACTGATCGATGAATTCCAGCCCAAGCTGGTGGTACTGGCCGGTTTCATGCGCATTCTCAGCGCTGATTTCGTGCGTCACTATCAGGGCCGCCTGCTCAATATCCACCCTTCGCTGCTACCCAAATACAAAGGGTTACACACTCATCAGCGAGCGTTGGAGGCCGGCGACACTGAACACGGATGCAGCGTGCACTTCGTTACCGAGGAACTCGACGGCGGCCCACTGGTCGTACAGGCAGTAATACCGGTAGAGTTGCATGATTCGCCGCAAAGTCTGGCGCAACGCGTACACGTACGCGAACACCAGATTTATCCGTTGGCTGTTCGCTGGTTTGCCGAGGGCCGCCTGAGCCTTGGCGAAGAAGGTGCTTTACTGGATGGCCAGTTGCTCGAGGCCAGCGGTCACTTGATTCGTAACTAGGAGATTTTATGCGTCGCGCCCTGCTCTTCGCTTGCGCTCTGTTCGCCCTGCCACTCGCGCAGGCTGCAGACCTTCAACCGTTCTCCGCCAGCTACACCGCCGACTGGAAACAGCTGCCGATGAGCGGCACTGCCGAACGCAGCCTGGCCAAACAAGCCAATGGTGTCTGGAAGCTCAGCTTCAAGGCCTCCATGATGATTGCCAGCCTGACCGAAGAAAGCACCCTGACACTCGACAAGGACACCCTGCTGCCGCAGTCGTATCACTTCGAGCGTGGCGGCCTGGGCAAGGCCAAGAAGGCTGATCTGGATTTCGACTGGACCACCAAGATGGTCACCGGCACTGATCGCGGTGACGCGGTCAAGATCCCGCTGAACCGCGGCATGGTCGACAAATCCACCTATCAGTTGGCCCTGCAGCACGATGTCGCCGCCGGCAAGAAAAGCATGAGCTACCAAGTGGTCGATGACGGCGAAGTCGATACCTACGACTTCCGCGTCCTGGGCTCCGAGAAAGTCGACACCAAGGCCGGCCAGATCGACGCGATCAAGGTGGAGCGCGTACGCGACCCGACACAAAGCAAACGCATCACCGTGATGTGGTTCGCCAAGGACTGGGACTACCTGCTGGTTCGCCTGCAACAGGTCGAAACCGACGGCAAGGAGTACAACATCATGCTCCTGGACGGCACCGTCAACGGCAAGTCGGTCAAAGGCAGCTAAGCCTGGAAACACCCAAAAGCCTCGCGAAAGCGGGGCTTTTTTTC
The DNA here is from genome assembly GCF_949767245.1 of Pseudomonas sp. IT-P176. Classification (NCBI taxonomy): domain Bacteria; kingdom Pseudomonadati; phylum Pseudomonadota; class Gammaproteobacteria; order Pseudomonadales; family Pseudomonadaceae; genus Pseudomonas; species Pseudomonas sp. IT-P176. The sequence continues at coordinate 17,273 of NZ_CATKPN010000040.1, read as the reverse complement.
GCCTGTAGATTCGCCGTCACCGGCCCGCGAAGCCCTTCGGCTCATGAAACTTCTGTCATGAAACTTTCCAGCCTGCGACCGAATGTCACGCCCTGCGCGGGCTGCAGGATTTTCTCAATTCCTGCAACAGACCGTTACCGATTCTGCTGATTTACTTAGCAAGCTATCAAAACATATAACAAAGGCCTGCACACGCCTTGCTGCAGATCAATCAGGATTGGAGCTAGCAGATGACAGTTAAAGTGACAGAACGCGACGATTCACACATGTCCCACGAAGGGGTAGCCGCCGGTATCCGCATCTGGGATGTGCATCAACAAGACTTGCTGGTGGGAATGTTTCATTCCGAAAGCGACGCCCACAGCTATCGCATCGAATTGGAAACCCTGGAGCAGCAACGCGAAACCGCTACGCGCTGACCTTTGAAAACTGCAGCCGCCAACCCAGCCAAGCGCCGAGGCTGGCGGCTGCAGACTCAGCTCAGTTCCAGTTGCACAAAGTGCAACGTCTCCTCGACTTTCATAGCCTGCAGTTCGTGGCTGATCCGGCCGGAACTGACTTTAGCGAACTGACAACGCCCCTCGCCCATGCCATCGTTCCTGACCGCAAACTGCACACTCGGCGGGTACGGCCGGTCTTGATCAAACGGCATGCCACAGGCGATCAGGAAATCAACTTTCGCCTCGATCTGCTCCGTCTCTTCATCTCGCTCGCGCTCTTCGAGTTGCGCGTAGTCCAGGCACACATTGATACTAAAAGGGCACTGTTCGACCATCGAGTTAAAAAATATCGGACCATAACCCTGCGCCGTATTGTGCTCGGACAGCGCCGAACTGAGTTTGCGCACTTTGACTTTCAAGTTATCGGAAAGCTGAAAGTACCAATAACACTCATCACTGCCGACATTCCTGCCAAAGTCGATACCGGAAACATGGCGCTTTGGCCACATCGATAGCTCCGGGAAGCCGTCGCCCAGAAACTTGAAGTTACTCGCCAGCAACACTGAGTTGACCACTTCAAAATACTCACCTTGAGGATCCTCGACCTTGATCAAGCTGGCACAGGTGCCGGCCATCAGGACGACCCTGCCATAGTCGTTGAGCGGCAGCCACTTGATGAGCTGCGCGATACTCCCCGGCAGTTGCTCCAGGTAACAACTGCTCAGCTGCAGCAGCTCCTCCTCGGTGCCCGCACTGGCCCAGGGTACGTTCCAGAAGAACTCGGGCAAGGTGAAGAACAGGCACTGACTGTCGACGTAATCATTGATGGTCAGTTCGGCACTCAGGTTCAGCCTGTCACTGACGAATTGAACTCGCCGATCGAGTTCCTGGGTGACATAACTGACGATGCTCTGGCCCGGTTTACGCGCCCAGGAGAATTCCGAATGAAAGGTGGGTTGTTGCAAAGACGCAATAGTCACAAACATTAAGCACCTCAGAATCATTAATAGATCAAATACTCTCCTTGCCGCTGGGCCATTAAAAGATCAACCGCAGGATCGGTACTACACCGACCTGAAGCCAGACATAAATAAATATTAACCGCCGTATAACAGAAGAGCCCGAAAGAGCGTAGCGATACACTCTTTCGGGCTCAACATGTTTGACCGCCTGAAGTACTAACGCATGTGTAGTTGTCGCCAACTACCCATGTCGTATTACCACATCAGATCATCAGGAATCTGATAGGCCGCATACGGATCGTCCTCGGCATCGACCTCTTCGGTCTGCACGTTCATCTGCACGATGCGCTGTGGATCGCGCTCCTGGATCTTCAGCGCAGCCTCACGTGGGATCACTTCGTAGCCGCCGCCATGGTGCACGATGGCCAGCGAGCCGCTGCTGAGTTTGTTGCGCATCAGGGTGTTGACCGACAGGCGCTTGACCTTCTTGTCGTCAACGAAGTTGTAGTAGTCCTCGGTGGTGAGCTTGGGCAGGCGCGAGACTTCGATCAGTTGCTTGATCTGTGCGGCACGGGCCTTCTGCTCGGCTTTCTCCTGCTGCTGGCGGTTGAGCTCCTGGTCGCGCTTGACCTTCTCGGCCATGGCTTCCTGGGCCAGGCGTTGCTGGCTGTCGTCGAGCTCGATCTGGCCTTTGTGGGCCAGACGTTGTTGCTTCTGCTTTTCTTTACCGACCTGCTTGGCCTGCTTTTGATTGACCAGCCCTGCTTTGAGCAACTGGTCGCGAAGGGAAATGCTCATGTGCTTACTCACTTAGGCAACTGCTCAACCGCAGCTGGGCAAATTCTTTTCCTGACGTTTGGCTTCGCCCCACAAGGCGTCCAACTCTTCGAGGGTGCAATTTTCTATGGGTTGGTGCGTGTCGCGCAATGCCTGTTCGATAAATCGGAAACGTCGCTCAAACTTGGCATTGGCCCCGCGCAGCGCGGTTTCCGGGTCGACCTTGAGGTGCCGCGCCAGATTGACCACGGAAAACAACAGGTCGCCGACCTCGTCACTGATCGCCGCCTTGTCGTTATCGGCCATGGCCTCAAGCACTTCATCGAGCTCTTCACGCACCTTGTCGAGCACCGGCAACGCATGCGGCCAATCGAACCCTACCTGCCCGGCACGCTTTTGCAACTTGGCCGAACGCGACAGCGCCGGCAGCGCACTGGGCACATCGTCGAGCAAGGACAACTGCTCGGGTGCCTGGGACTTCTCGGCCCGTTCTTGCGCCTTGATCTGCTCCCAGCGCTGCTTGACCTGCTCCTCGTCGAGGCGCGGGACATCCAGCGGCGCGTACAGCTCGCCAGTGGGAAACACATGGGGATGACGGCGGATCAGCTTGCGGGTGATGCTGTCGATGACGCCGGCAAACTCGAAACGCCCTTCCTCTCGGGCCAACTGGCTGTAGTACACCACCTGGAACAGCAAGTCGCCCAACTCACCCTGCAAGTGATCGAAGTCACCGCGCTCGATGGCGTCAGCCACTTCGTAGGCTTCCTCCAGGGTGTGCGGGACGATGCTCTTGTACGTTTGCTTGATGTCCCATGGGCAGCCGTACTGCGGGTCGCGCAGACGGGCCATGAGGTGCAGCAGGTCTTCAAGTGAATACATTTATCAAACTCTACTGGACCCTGTGGGAGCGAGCTTGCTCGCGATGAGGGAGTATCAGGCAACACAGATGTCGACTGACACGCCGCTTTCGCGAGCAAACGGAGCCCCGTCCGGCTCGCTCCCACAGTGGATCGGCGCTAAACATGCCATCACGGCGTACGATTACGCCGGGTCTCAATGATGTTCGGCAACTGGGAAATTCGCCCCAGCAGCCGCCCCAAAGCGTCCAGCCCCGGAATCTCGATGGTCAGGGACATCAACGCAGTGTTGTCCTCCTTGTTCGAGCGGGTGTTGACCGCCAGCACGTTGATCCGCTCGTTGAGCAGCACTTGCGAGACGTCACGCAGCAGACCGGAGCGGTCGTAGGCACGGATGATGATGTCCACCGGATAGGTGAGCACCGGCACCGGGCCCCAACTGACCTGGATGATCCGCTCGGGTTCGCGCCCGCCCAGTTGCAACACCGAGGCACAGTCCTGGCGGTGAATGCTGACACCGCGGCCCTGGGTGATGTAGCCGACGATCGCGTCGCCTGGCAGCGGCTGGCAGCAGCCGGCCATCTGCGTCATCAGGTTGCCCACGCCCTGGATCTGGATGTCGCCGCGCTTGCCGGGCTTGTAGCCGGTGGCCTTGCGCGGGATCAGCTCCAACTGTTCGTTGCCGCGTTCCGGCTCCACCAGTTGCTGCGCCAGGTTGACCAGTTGGGCCAGGCGCAGATCGCCCGCGCCCAGGGCTGCGAACATGTCCTCGGCGGTTTTCATGTTGGCCTTGTCGGCCAGCTTCTCGAAATCCACCTGCGGCAGGCCGAGGCGATTGAGCTCGCGTTCGAGCAAGGTCTTGCCCGCCGCGACGTTCTGATCGCGCGCCTGCAACTTGAACCAGTGGACAATCTTGGCCCGGGCCCGCGAGGTGGTGATGTAGCCCAGGTTCGGGTTCAGCCAGTCACGGCTCGGGGTGCCGTGCTTGCTGGTGATGATCTCGACCTGTTCACCGGTTTGCAGGCTGTAGTTGAGCGGCACGATACGCCCGTTGATCTTTGCGCCACGGCAGTTGTGGCCGATCTCGGTGTGCACGCGATAGGCAAAATCCAGCGGCGTCGCGCCCTTGGGCAGGTCGATGGCATGGCCGTCGGGGGTGAAGATGTACACCCGGTCCGGCTCGATATCGACCCGCAACTGTTCGGCCAGGCCACCGATGTCCCCCAGCTCCTCGTGCCACTCGAGCACCTGGCGCAACCAGGAGATTTTCTCTTCGTAGTGGTTGGAGCCGGACTTGACGTCGGTGCCTTTGTACTTCCAGTGCGCACAGACCCCCAGTTCGGCCTCTTCGTGCATGGCGTGGGTGCGGATCTGCACTTCCAGCACCTTGCCCTCGGGACCGATCACCGCCGTGTGCAACGAGCGGTAGCCGTTCTCCTTGGGGTTGGCGATGTAGTCGTCGAATTCCTTGGGAATGTGCCGCCACAGCGTGTGGACGATACCCAGCGCGGTATAGCAGTCGCGCATTTCCGGCACCAGCACGCGCACCGCGCGCACGTCGTAGATCTGGCTGAACTCCAGACCCTTGCGCTGCATTTTGCGCCAGATCGAATAGATGTGCTTGGCTCGGCCGCTGATGTCGGCATCGACACCGGTGGCCTGCAACTCGCTCTGCAACTGGTTCATCACGTCGCTGATGAAACGCTCGCGGTCGAGGCGCCGCTCATGCAGCAACTTGGCAATCTGCTTGTACTGGTCCGGCTCCAGGTAACGGAAGGACAAGTCCTCCAGCTCCCACTTGATATGACCGATCCCCAGGCGATGGGCCAGCGGCGCGTAGATATCAAAAACTTCCCGGGCGACCCGGTTGCGCTTTTCGTCGTCGGCGGTTTTCACCGCGCGGATCGCGCAGGTGCGCTCGGCGAGCTTGATCAGGGCCACACGGACGTCGTCGACCATGGCCACCAGCATCTTGCGCAGGTTTTCCACCTGGCCCTGGGTGCCCAGCACCATGGACTGGCGCGGGCTCAGGCTGGCGCTGATGGCCGCCATGCGCAGCACGCCGTCGATCAGCTTGCCGACCACCGGGCCAAAGCGCTGGCTGACGTTGGGCAGTTGGATCTGGCCTTCGCGCACGCCACGGTAAAGGATCGCCGCGACCAGGGAGTCCTGGTCAAGCTTGAGGTCGGCGAGAATTTCCGCGATCTCAAGCCCGGTGCGAAAACTCGAGGTGCCTTCGGACCACAGGTTCTTCGCTGCATTGTCTTGCTGTTCGGCCTGTCGAGCGAACTCGCAGGCTTCCTTCAAGGCTTCGCGATCCAGTGCCGGATCGACACTGACCGCATGATCGAGCCAAGCCTCGAGATTGATACTGCCGTCGGTGTTGATCGGCTGGTGTGCTCTCACCTGTACCATCTTGCTTACCTTCCCTACGACGCAGATTCAATGCGTCAAATCGCTGACCTTCGTTGCCCATGCGCCCTCGCTGGGCTGCTGCGAGTGCCGCATGGGCGGCCCAGTCGGACCAGACGAGCATCCTAGCTCGCTTCAAATAACGCCATGGCCTCGACATGTGCCGTCTGAGGAAACATATCGAGGATCCCGGCACGTTTTAACCGGTAGCCCTGCTTGATCAATTCGACCGTGTCGCGCGCCAGCGTTGCCGGGTTGCACGACACGTATACCAGGCGCTTGGCGCCGAGCGAGGCGAGTGTGCGCACCACCTCGAAAGCACCATCACGCGGTGGGTCCAAGAGTACCGCACAAAAGCGTTCCTCGGCCCATTTGGCATCAGCCAAAGGCTGGGATAAATCGGCCTGAAAAAACCTGGCGTTATGCAGATTGTTGCTAGCGGCATTGGCAGCAGCGCGCTCGACCATGGTCTGCACGCCTTCCACGGCTACCACTTCGCGCACCTGCTGGGCCAGCGGCAAGGCAAAGTTGCCCAGGCCGCAGAACAGATCCAGCACGCGTTCCTCAGCCGTCGGTTGCAGCCAGTCCAGGGCCTGGGCCACCATCGCCTCGTTGACCGCGGCATTGACCTGGACAAAGTCCCCCGGCCGATACGCCAGCTCCAGGTTCCAGCGTTCCAGTCGATAGCCCAGCGCCTGGCCGGCATCCACCGGTTGTGGTTCACCTTCGCCATGCAGCCACAACTGGGCTTGATGGAAGGCGCAGAATTCCTTGAGGATGTTCAGGTCGGCGTCGGACAGCGGTGCCATGTGCCGCAACAACACGGCCAGCGAAGAACCGGCGAACAACTCGACATGCCCCAGGGACTGCGGTTTGCTCAAGCGCCGAAGCATCTCGGGCAAACGGCTCATGATCGGTTGCAAGGGCTGTACCAGCACCGGGCAATCATCGATGCCGACGATGTCCTGGCTACCCGCGGCACGGAATCCGACTTCCAGCTTCTTCGCCTTGATGTCCCAGCGCACTGCCACTCGGGCGCGACGTCGATAGGCAAATTCCGCCCCGCTCAGCGGCGCAGCCCACTCTTCGGGCTCGACCCCGGCCACCTTCGACAACTGCTCGGCGAGCATGCGCTGTTTCAGGGCCAGTTGTTCGTTATGGGGCAGATGCTGCACGCTGCAGCCACCGCAGCGCCCGGCATGGACACAGGGGGCAGGACGGCGCAGGTCATTGGCGACAAACACTCGTTCGGTACGGGCCTCGACGACTTTGCCGTGGGCGCCAAGGACCCGCGCCTCGACCTCCTCGCCCGCCAGGGCGCCGATGACGAACCAGGTGCGCCCTTCGAAAAACGCGATGCCACGACCGTCATTGGCCAGGCGCTCGATGCTCAAGCGCTGCTTTTTACCGGTCGGGATTTGCGGGGCCTTGCTGCCGCCCGTGGGCTGGAAACGCAGGCCTCTCGGTTGCTTGGCCATCAGTTGGGCGCATCGAAAATGCCGGTCGACAAGTAACGGTCGCCCCGGTCGCAGATGATCGCGACGATCACCGCGTTTTCAACTTCCCGGGACAGCCGCAGCATCGCCGCCACCGCGCCACCCGAGGAAACGCCACAGAAGATGCCTTCCTCGCGGGCCAGTCGACGGGTCACGTCTTCGGCTTCGCTCTGGGCCATGTCGACGATCCGGTCGACACGCTCGGCCTGGTAGATCTTCGGCAGGTATTCCTCGGGCCAGCGGCGGATGCCCGGGATCGCCGAGCCTTCCATCGGCTGCAGGCCGACAATCTGCACGCTGGCGCTCTGCTCTTTCAAGTAGCGCGAAACGCCCATGATGGTCCCGGTAGTGCCCATGGAACTGACAAAGTGGGTAATGGTGCCCTGTGTCTGGCGCCAGATCTCCGGGCCGGTGGTGGTGTAGTGCGCCTCGGGGTTGTCACCGTTGGCGAACTGGTCCAGCACCTTGCCACGGCCTTCGGCCTCCATGCGCTGGGCCAGGTCGCGGGCGCCTTCCATGCCCTCCTCCTGGCTGACCAGGATCAACTCGGCACCGTAGGCCGTCATGGCGGCCTTGCGCTCGGCGCTGGAGTTGTCGGGCATGATCAGAATCATCTTGTAGCCCTTGATCGCCGCCGCCATGGCCAGGGCGATCCCGGTGTTGCCGGAGGTCGCCTCGATCAGGGTGTCGCCGGCATGGATCTGCCCACGCAACTCGGCACGGGTGATCATCGACAGCGCCGGACGGTCCTTGACCGAACCCGCCGGGTTATTGCCCTCAAGCTTGAGCAGCAGGGTGTTGCTGGTCTCGCCAGGCAGGCGCTGCAAACGGACCAGCGGGGTGTTGCCGACGCAATCGGCGATAGTTGGGTACTGCAAGGTCATGGCGTATTCGCAATCCAGACTGCGGGGGCGCCCATCATACCGGCAAACGTGCGCGGGCCATATCACGCAAAGTACGGTGCTTATGGCTGATAGCTATAAGCAGCTACTGCGCTGCCGCGCGCCCGATCAGACGGCAGAGGGATGAGCCAGCAGGCGCAGGTGCAGGCACAATCCCCCGCCGGTGTTCTGCGCCCACAACTGCCCGCCCTGGCGTTGCACGGCATTCCTGGCAATGCTCAAGCCCAACCCGAAACCGCCATTGCCCGGGCGCGAGCCGTCGAGGCGGGTGAAGGGCAGGAAGATCCGTTCCAGGTCGGCCTCCGCCACCCCACCGCCCAGATCCTCAAGCCAAAGGTGCCAGAACTCGCCGTCACGGCGACCGTCGAGGCGAACGCAGGCGCCCTCGGGGGAATGCCGGATGGCGTTGCGCAGAATGTTTTCCAGGGCCTGGGCCAAGGTGTTGAGGTTGCCGCGCACCCAACACTCAGCGTCGACCGCGCATTGCAGTTGGGTACTGGGCCAGGCACTTTCGTAGCAGGCGTTTTCCGTGAGCATTTCCCACAGCGCCTGCACCTGGATTGCCTCGTCCGGCAGGGGCGCACGCTCGGTATCGAGCCAGGCCAGTTGCAGAGTGTCTTCGACCAGGCGCTGCATGCCATCGACTTCACGGCCGATGCGGTCCCGCAGTTGCGCCAGGTCCTGTTCGCTTTCGCTGGCCACCCGCAGGCGACTCAGCGGGGTGCGCAGTTCGTGGGACAGGTCACGCAGCAACTGCTGTTGCAGCGCCACCGTGCTTTGCAGCCGTTCGGACATGTGATCGAAGGCGCGCCCCAGTTCACCCAGCTCATCCTTGCGATTGGTGGTCTGGCTCGACAGGCGCACGCTCAACTGGTCCGCCCGCCAGGCGTTGGCCTGCTCGCGCAGATTGTTCAGCGGTACCACCAGCAAGCGGTACAGCCCCACGCACAGGAGCAGGGTGAACAGCCCGGGAATCACCCCGTTGGTGATCACCCGCCAGAATACTTGGTAGCGCCCAGGCATGAAGCGCTTGGGCAATTCGAGCACCAGGCTGCCGACGCTCGAGTCCTGGGGAAAGGGAATACGCAGCCCGGGCAGGCGCTTGGCGTGTATCGGCCATTCCATGTCACGCAAAAACATCAAACGCTGGATTTCCGGAGCGGTGAGTTCATGGCTGCTCAAGGATTGCAGCTCATTACTGATGACCCCCACCCAGCCTTTCTCACGCTGAGCCATGCCCTGCAGCCAGGCATCAACGCCGGCGCGCTGGCCCTGTTGCCAGGCTTGCTCGGCCTCGGCGGCGTAGCCCAAGAGGGTAGCCCGGGCCTCGTGGGACAGAAACTGGTTCTGCTTTTCCATGTAGCGGCCCCAGGACCAGCTCAGCCAGATCATCAGCAGGCAGAAGGCAACCAGCAGGCACGCCAGTTTCCAGAACAGCGAATGCTTGCCGGGGAGGTCAGACCACTTCATCGACGGCGCTCAAGACGTAACCTTTGCCCCACACGGTGCGCACTTCGCGCTCGCTGTAGCCGATGGCCTTGAGCTTGCGCCGGATCTGGCTGATGTGCATGTCCAGGCTGCGGTCGTGGGGTGCGTAGCCGCGTTGCAATACATGCTGGTAAAGGAAGGCCTTGCTCAGGACTTCGTCGCCATTGCGGTTCAGTGTTTCCAGCAGCCGGTACTCACTGCGGGTCAGGCCAGCCCACTGCTGGCCAAAATGCACATCGCACAGTTCGTCGTCGAACCGCAGGCTGTGGGCTTCCGTGTTGAGAGTGGGTGGCACGTGGCGGCGGTCCAGGGCCACCCGTCGCAGGATGGCTTCAATGCGCACGCGCAATTCGGCCATGCTGAACGGCTTGGGCAGGTAGTCGTCGGCGCCCAGGCGAAAACCGCTGATGCGATCCGCTTCCGCGCCCAGCGCGGACATCAGCAGCACGGGCGTCGAGTCACTGGTACGCAGGTCGGTCAGTACCGCCAGGCCGTCCATGCCCGGCAACAGGATGTCCATCAACACCACGTCGAAGGCCTGGGCACGGGCCAGCGCCAGCCCTTCCTTGCCGTTCTGGCACCAGGTGACCTGGAAACCACAACGTCCCAGGTGCTCATGCACATAAGCGCCGAGCACAAGGTCGTCTTCAATCGCCAGGATCCGGGGAGAGCCAACAGGTACGGGAGTCATTAGCTTCTGCAAGTAATTCTCAATCAGTGATTATTCAAGATTGCCCGGCCATGAGCAACCCGCGCGGCTGCCCGACGTCACGCAGCTGTCGGCGGTGCCGGGCAATTTGCCGAGATTGCCTGCCTGCAAATCGCTACACTGCGCAGGTATTGCGTGCCAGATAGGCGCATCGATGATCGATGAACGACGTAAGAGCAGGAGAGTGGCGTGCTGAAGAAAATGGGGATCAAAGGTCGCGTGCTCCTGCTGACCTTGCTGCCGACCAGCCTGATGGCCCTGGTCCTGGGTGGTTATTTCACCTGGATGCAGCAGTCCGACCTGCAGACCCAACTGCTCAAGCGCGGAGAAATGATCGCCGAACAACTGGCGCCCCTGGTGGCGCCAGCAATGGGCCATCAGAACGAAGAGTTGCTGGAACGCATCGCCACCCAGTCGCTGGAACAACAGGACGTGCGCGCTGTGTCGTTCCTCGCCCCTGACCGCAGCCCTGTGGCGCACGCCGGCCCCTTGATGCTCAACCCGGCACCGACCGGCGACAACTCGCACCTGCTGCGCCGCTCCGGCAGCGATGCCACCCGCTACCTGCTGCCGGTGTTCGGCAAGCACCGCAACCTGGCCGGCGAAGTGATCCCCGATGAAGCCGATCGCCTGCTGGGCTGGGTCGAACTGGAGCTGTCCCACAACGGTATGTTGCTGCGCGGTTATCGCAGCCTGTTCGCCAGCCTGCTGCTGATCGTCGGCGGGCTGATCTGCACCGCCCTGCTCGCCCTGCGCATGGGCCGCACCATCAACAACCCGCTCAACAGCATCAAGCAGGCCGTGGCCCAGCTCAAGGACGGCCACCTGGAAACCCGCCTGCCCCCGCTGGGCAGCCAGGAACTGGATGAACTGGCCTCGGGCATCAACCGCATGGCCAGCACCCTGCAAAATGCCCAGGAAGAATTGCAGCACAGCATCGACCAGGCCACCGAAGACGTGCGCCAGAACCTGGAGACCATCGAGATCCAGAACATCGAGCTGGACCTGGCGCGCAAGGAAGCCCTGGAAGCGAGCCGGATCAAATCCGAATTCCTCGCCAACATGAGCCACGAGATCCGCACCCCGCTCAACGGCATCCTCGGCTTTACCCACCTGTTGCAAAAGAGCGAACTTACGCCGCGCCAGCTGGATTACCTGGGGACCATCGAAAAGTCCGCCGACAGCCTGTTGGGGATCATCAACGAGATTCTCGACTTCTCGAAAATCGAGGCCGGCAAGCTGGTGCTCGACAGTATTCCGTTCAACCTGCGCGACCTGCTGCAGGACACCCTGACCATCCTCGCCCCCGCCGCTCACGCCAAGCAGCTGGAACTGGTGAGCCTGGTATACCGCGACACGCCGCTGTCGCTGGTGGGGGATCCGCTGCGCCTCAAGCAGATCCTGACCAACCTGGTGAGCAACGCCATCAAGTTCACCCGCGAAGGCACCATCGTCGCCCGCGCCATGCTGGAAGACGAGTTCGAAGACAGCGTGCAACTGCGCATCAGCATTCAGGACACCGGCATCGGCCTGTCCAACCAGGATGTCCGAGCCCTGTTCCAGGCCTTCAGCCAGGCCGACAACTCCTTGTCCCGGCAGCCCGGCGGCACGGGGCTGGGGCTGGTGATCTCGAAGCGGCTGATCGAACAGATGGGTGGCGAGATTGGGGTCGACAGCACCCCGGGCGAAGGCTCGGAATTCTGGATCAGCCTGAGCCTGCCCAAGACTCGCGACGACATCGAGGACCTACCGGCCCCGCCACTGTTGGGACGTCGCGTCGCAGTCCTGGAAAACCACGAACTGGCGCGCCAGGCCTTGCAGCACCAATTGCAGGACTGCGGCCTGGAAGTCACCCCGTTCAACACCCTGGAAAGCCTGGCCAACGGCGTCACCATTGCTCATCAGACCGAGCAGGCGATCGACCTGGCGGTCCTGGGCATCACCTCCAACGACATGCCTCCGGAGCGGCTCAACCAGCACATCTGGGACCTCGAGCACCTGGGCTGCAAGGTGCTGGTGCTGTGCCCGACCACCGAACAGACGCTGTTCCACCTCTCGGTGCCCAACCCCCATAGCCAGTTGCAGGCCAAGCCGGCCTGCACCCGCAAGTTGCGCCGGGCTTTGTCCGACCTGGTCACCCCACGCCAGGTGCGCAGTGAACCTGGCGAGCCGCTGTCCAGCCGTCCACCCAAAGTGCTCTGTGTGGACGACAACCCGGCCAACCTGTTGCTGGTGCAAACCCTGCTCGAAGACATGGGGGCCAAGGTCCTGGCGGTGGAAAGTGGTTACGCGGCGATCAAGGCCGTGCAGACCGAAACCTTCGACCTGGTGCTGATGGATGTACAGATGCCCGGCATGGACGGGCGCCAGAGCACCGAAACCATTCGCCAGTGGGAAAGTGAACGGCATTGCACGCCGCTGCCGATCGTCGCCCTCACGGCGCACGCCATGGCCAACGAAAAACGCGCGCTGCTGCAAAGCGGCATGGACGATTACCTGACCAAGCCCATCAGTGAGCGCCAACTGGCGCAGGTGGTATTGAAGTGGACGGGACTGGCGCTGCGCAATCATGCGCCGGAGCGCGCCGACACCTATGGCAGCACCAGCGACCTGCTGGTACTCGACCCGGATGAAGGCCTGCGCCTGGCCGCCGGCAAGGCCGACCTGGCCGCCGACATGCTGGCAATGCTGCTGGCGTCTTTGGAGGCTGACCGCGAGGCGATTCGCGTGGCCCGCCAGAGCCATGACCACAATGCCTTGATCGAGCGGGTCCACCGCTTGCACGGCGCCACGCGTTATTGCGGGGTACCGCAGTTGCGCGCGGCCTGCCAACGCAGTGAAACCCTGCTCAAACAGCAAGACCCCAAGGCCCATGCCGCGCTGGAAGAACTGGAACGCGCGATCAACCGCCTGGCCCTGCAAGCCCGGATCAGCGCCTGATCCAGGGCAATGGCGCCGGGCGCTCGAGGGATTAAACTCAACCTTTTGCCCGTCGATTCCAGGAGGACCGCATGCGCACCATTCTCTTCAGCAGCCAGACCTACGACCGCGACAGCTTTCTCGCCGCACCGGCCAACGCCAGTATCGAGCTGCACTTCCAGGCGGCACGCCTAAGCCTGGACACCGTGGCCCTGGCCGAGCGGTTCGAGGTGGTCTGCGCCTTTATCAATGACGACCTCAGCGCGCCGGTGCTGGAGCACCTGGCGGCTGGCGGCACCCGCTTGATCGCCCTGCGCTCGGCCGGCTACAACCACGTCGACCTGGCGGCCGCCAAGCGCCTGGGCCTGAGCGTGGTCCGCGTGCCAGCCTACTCGCCCCATGCGGTGGCCGAACATGCGGTGGCGCTGATCCTGGCGCTCAACCGGCGCCTGCACCGCGCCTACAACCGCACTCGCGAAGGCGACTTCACCCTGCACGGGTTGACCGGCTTTGACCTGTACGGCAAGACAGTGGGAGTCGTCGGCACCGGGCAGATTGGCGCTACGTTCGCCAAAATCATGGCTGGCTTCGGCTGCCAGTTGCTGGCCTACGACCCCTACCCCAACCCTGAAGTGCAAGCTCTCGGCGCACGCTACCTGCCCCTGGCTGAATTGCTCGCCGAGGCGCAAATCATCAGCCTGCACTGCCCGCTGACCGCCGACAGCAAGCACCTGATCAACAGCCAGTCACTGGCGCACCTGCAACCCGGGGCCATGTTGATCAACACCGGACGCGGCGCCCTGGTGGACACCCCGGCGCTGATCGAAGCCCTGAAAAGCGGACAGTTGGGCTACCTGGGGCTGGACGTGTATGAAGAAGAAGCCCAACTGTTCTTCGAGGACCGCTCCGACTTGCCCTTGCAGGACGACGTCCTGGCGCGATTGCTGACCTTTCCCAATGTGATCATCACCGCCCACCAGGCGTTCCTCACCCGCGAGGCCCTGGCGGCCATTGCCGCGACTACGTTGCAGAACATTACCGAGTGGGCCGCAGGTACCCCGCAAAACCGCGTCGAAGGCTGAGATTGGCTGATCGAAGGTCACATCCACGGGCCATGGGCGAGGGTTTCGCGTGCTAGCATATCGGCCATATTTGGAGGACCCATGGTCGAACACGATTTCCGCTATAGCCTGATGAACCCGCAACACACCCTGATCGAATGCCGCACCCTCGCGCCGGGGCGTTATCAAGTCACCGGCAACGGTGGCTCGATTCGCGCCGACGACGTGTTGCTGGTCACCCTCAAGGGCAGCAAGGACTTGTCCATGCGCCTGACCGTCGAGAATGTGCGTCACCTGCTCAAGCCGATGGGCCAGTGGGTTGCCATGGCCAGCGGTCCGGTGTTCGGGGAGTTGGCGATCCACAGCTGGCAGGTCAACTGCGACAGCTGCGCCAAGGAGCTCAAGTTCGAGTTCGCGGTCGACACCTCACACGGTATCAAGGCCGAAAAACCGGCCGCCACCGCGCGGATCGCCGAACTGGGCTGGACCACCGCTGGCGAGAAGCACCTGTGCCCGAAATGCCAGGAGCCCGCGTGATGAAACACCTAGTGCTGGCCGGGATGGCGGCTGTGGGCTTGTTGGGGTGCGCGGCCGAGCCGATGAAACTGCAACAGGAGCGCAGCTACATCCTGGAATGGATTGGTGAGCGTCCGCTGATCGACAGCAGCCACCTGACCATCACCCTGGGTGAAGACGGCCGGGCCTACGGCAACGGTGGCTGCAACCATTGGTTCGCTCCCTACACCCTGGACGGCAACCAACTGAGCTTCGGCAAAGTCGGCAGCACCCGCAAGCTGTGTGCACCGGCCTTGATGGAGCAGGAAAGACGCTTCCTGCAGGCGCTGGAAACCGTGCAACGCTGGGACATCTCGCCCATCGAGCAAGTACGCTTCTGGCCCGCCACCGGCAAACCCCTGCGCTGGTGGCCGGAAGAAGGCTGACCGGCCGATGATCGTTCCCACGCCCCGTGGGAACGATCAAGTGACACCAAGCGCCGCTTCAGTTCTTCGCTTGCAACGCTTGCAACTTGGCGATCACCCCCGCCGCCGTCTGCTCGCCCATCAACTGCTCACGCACCTTGCCCTTGTCGTCGATGATGTAGGTCACCGGCAGCGCTTCGCTGCGCGGTAATTCAAAACGTTCGGCCGGATCCTGGGCCAGGACGGTAAAGTCGATGCCCAGTTTGTTGCTGGCGCTCTTGAGTTCCTCGCCCTGCACGTTGTCGAAGTTGACCCCGAAGACATTGATCTTCTGACTCTTGAGCTGTTCGGCCAGGGCGTTGAGCTCAGGGATCTCGGTCCGGCAGGGGCCACACCACTCAGCCCAGTAGTTGAGCACCAACCATTTACCGTCCAGGCGCTCCGAGGCCACCTTCTGGCCCAACTGATCGGTGCCGTAGTCGTAACCACAGCCTGCCAGCAGTAGGGTGGTGAAAAGTGCCAATGCCGCGCTCAATCGCCTTGTCATGGGGCTGATCCTTACTCGATAAATAAATTGCGCTGCGACCCATTGCCCCTGAAGGTTCTGGACTGCTCGCCGCACAGGTAGAATAGCCGCCACCTTACGCAAGATGCGACCCGCTCATGACCGATCTGACGCTTTATCACAACCCGCGCTGCTCGAAATCCCGCGGTGCGCTGGAACTGCTGGAGGCCCGCGGCCTGACGCCGACCGTGGTGCGCTACCTGGAAACCCCGCTCAATGCCGAGCAGTTGCACGGCCTGCTGGGCAAACTGGGCATCAGCGCCCGGCAATTGCTGCGCACCGGTGAAGACGAATACAAGAGCCTGAACCTGGCCGATGGGAACCTCAGCGAAGCACAACTGATCGCCGCCATCGCCGCCCACCCCAAGCTGATGGAACGCCCGATCCTCGAAGTCGGCGACCAGGCCGTGATCGGCCGGCCGCCAGAAAAAGTACTGGAGATCCTGCCGTGAGCGCGCCGTACATCCTGGTCCTGTATTACAGCCGCAATGGCTCGACCAATGAAATGGCCCGGCAGATTGCCCGCGGCGTTGAGCAGTCCGGCATGGAAGCGCGCCTGCGCACCGTGCCAGCGATTTCCAGCGAATGCGAAGCCGTGTCGCCGGATATCCCCGACGAAGGCCCGCTGTATGCCAGCCTCGACGACCTGAAACACTGCTCGGGCCTGGCCCTCGGCAGCCCGACCCGCTTCGGCAACATGGCGGCACCGCTCAAGTACTTTCTTGACGGTACCAGTAACCTGTGGCTGACCGGCGCCCTGGTGGGCAAGCCAGCCGGGGTGTTCACCTCGACTGCCAGCCTGCATGGCGGCCAGGAAACCACCCTGTTGTCGATGATGTTGCCCTTGCTGCATCACGGCATGCTGATCACCGGCCTGCCCTACAGCGAGTCGGCCCTGCTGGAAACCCGTGGCGGCGGCACGCCCTATGGCGCCAGCCATCACGCCGGGGCCGACGGCAAGAGCGGCTTGAACGAACATGAAGTGGCGCTGTGCCGGGCCCTGGGCCTGCGCCTGGCGAAAACTGCACAGCAACTTGCCAGCGCCCAGCCAATGGAGAACCACCGTGGCTAAAAAGCCCAAGATCCTGCCGGCCATCGAGTGGCTGGAGCCACGCGTGAGGGTCAGCCGCGCCGCCAGCCTGCTGTGCTTCTTCGCCCTGGTCGGCCTGCTCTGCGCCTACTACCTGGTGTTTGCCGACCTGCACGGCGCACGACCCTGGGTGATCCTGCTGATCGAGCTGGTGCCCTTGCTGTTGCTGGCGCCGGGGATGATCAGCGGCAGTGCGCGCGGACACTCATGGATGTGCTTTGTGGTGAACCTGTACTTCATCAAGGGCGCGATTGCCGCCTTCGACCCCAATCGCCAGGTGTTCGGCCTGCTGGAAATGGGCGCCAGCCTGGCGCTGTTCTGCTCGGCTTTGCTGTATGTGCGCTGGCGCTTCCAACTCAACCGCAAGTTGGCGGGTGAAGGCGAAACCTGCGCCGCCTGACAGGACCCTATCGCGGCATAGGTATCTACACAACTGTGGTGCGACGTTGCACCTGCTTGCGTAGTGACCTCTGGGCCGACCGGGATGTGGGATTAGACCGAGTGCATATCCATTTTTGCGGTAACGGCCTCCTATGGTTCCGCCTGACGGCGGCTCACTTTTGAGAAGCGCAAAAGTAAGCAAAACGCTCATACCCCACCACTCGGTGCCTCGCTTAGGCTCGGCATGCCCGTACTCCGACATTGATTTGGGGGGCCGCCGCAATGGGCCATCCT
>NZ_CATKPN010000039.1:0-74367 GCF_949767245.1 Pseudomonas sp. IT-P176 | reverse complement strand
TGAGTTTTCCGTTTCGACTGCGCCGGAAGTGGGGCGAATTATAGACACCTGAGATCTGCCGTCAACCGCTATTTTCATATTTCTGTCACAAAGGTCAAAAAACCCCTGAAAACGCAAAGGCCGCCCCGTTGGGGCGGCCTTTTCGCATTAGCTTGCGAGTTACAAGCTAGGAAACGCGAACTGCGAGGCTTCATGGCTTGCACGCTGTGGCCAGCGCTGGGTAATGGCTTTGCGGCGCGTGTAGAAACGCACACCGTCCGGGCCATAGGCATGCAGGTCGCCGAACAGCGAGCGTTTCCAGCCACCAAAGCTGTGATACGCCACCGGCACCGGCAGCGGAACGTTGACGCCGACCATGCCCACTTCGATCTCGTCACAGAACAGGCGAGCCGCTTCCCCATCGCGGGTGAAGATGCAGGTGCCGTTGCCGTACTCGTGGTCGTTAATCAGTTGCATCGCCTCTTCCAGGCTGTTGACCCGGACCACACACAACACCGGGCCGAAGATCTCTTCTTTATAGATGCGCATCTGCGGTGTGACGTTATCGAACAGACAGCCACCCAGGAAGAAACCTTCCTCATGCCCCACCACACTCAGGCCCCGACCATCGACCACCAGCTTGGCGCCAGCCGCCACGCCGTCATCGACATAGCCGCTGACTTTGTCCCGCGCCTGGCCGGTCACCAGTGGGCCCATGTCCAGGCCGCAGGAAGTGCCCGCACCGATTTTCAGTGCCTTGATCTGGGGCACCAGCTTGGCCACCAGGGCATCGGCCACTTGATCACCCACACACACGGCCACCGAGATCGCCATGCAACGCTCGCCGCACGAACCATACGCCGCCCCCATCAGCGCGCTGACCGCGTTGTCCAAGTCCGCATCCGGCATCAGTACCGCATGGTTCTTCGCCCCGCCCAGCGCCTGCACACGTTTGCCGCGCTTGGTGCCTTCGGCATAGATGTACTCGGCAATCGGGGTCGACCCGACGAAGCTCAAGGCTTTGACTTCCGGCGCTTCGATCAGCGCATCCACCGCCGACTTGTCGCCGTGCACCACGTTCATCACGCCTTTTGGCAAACCGGCTTCCAGCAGCAACTGGGCAATCAGCAGGGTGGAACTCGGATCGCGCTCGGACGGCTTGAGGATGAAGCAGTTGCCGCAGACGATCGCCAGCGGGTACATCCACAGCGGCACCATGGCCGGGAAGTTGAACGGTGTGATACCGGCAACCACGCCCAGGGGCTGGAAGTCCGACCAGGCATCGATGTTCGGGCCGACGTTACGGCTGTACTCGCCCTTGAGGATTTCCGGTGCGGCACAGGCGAACTCGACGTTCTCGATCCCGCGCTTCAGTTCACCGGCGGCGTCTTCCAGAGTCTTGCCGTGCTCTTCGCTGATCAGTTGCGAGATACGCGCTTCGTTCTGCTCCAGCAGTTGCTTGAAGCGGAACATCACCTGGGCGCGCTTGGCCGCAGGTGTGTTGCGCCAGGCCGGGAACGCGGCCTTGGCGGCGTCGATGGCCTGCTGGATGGTTTCGCGGCTGGCCAACGGCACTTTATGGATCGCTTGACCGGTGGACGGGTTGAACACGTCGGCGGTGCGACCGTTGTCGGTCACCAGTTCACCATTGATCAAATGCGGGATGAGGCTCATGCGGGGCTCCTGAATTCTGTTCACCGGCGTCCGCCGAGGGACGCCTTCTATATATAGATAACGTTGGCACGTAGCCCAAAGGCGATGGCGTCTATCGATCCGCCATCGCGAGCAAGCTCGGCTCCTACTGTTTTGGGGGCGATCAGTCGATCTTGTTCAGCACTTCGCCGACCGCATCGAACAGGCGATCGAGGTCTTTTGGCTGGCTGTTGAACGTTGGGCCGAACTGCAGCGTGTCGCCACCGAAGCGCACGTAGAACCCAGCCTTCCACAGGGCCATGCCAGCCTCGAACGGACGCACGATGGCGTCACCGTCGCGCGGGGCAATCTGGATTGCACCGGCCAGGCCGTAGTTACGGATGTCGATGATGTTCTTCGAGCCCTTGAGGCCGTGCAGCGCATTCTCGAAATGCGGTGCGACTTCAGCCACGCTCTGCACCAGGTTTTCCTTCTGCAGCAGGTCGAGTGCCGCCAGGCCTGCGGCGCACGCCACAGGGTGGGCCGAATAGGTATAGCCGTGGGGGAATTCCACCGCGTATTCCGGAGTCGCCTGGTTCATGAAGGTCTGGTAGATCTCCGAGCTGGCAATCACCGCGCCCATTGGAATCGCACCATTGGTGACCTGCTTGGCGATGCACATCAGGTCCGGGGTCACGCCAAAGCTGTCGGCACCGAACATCGAACCGGTACGGCCAAAGCCGGTGATTACTTCATCGAACACCAGCAGGATATTGTGCTGGTCGCAGATTTCCCGCAGGCGCTTGAGGTAGCCCTCTGGCGGCACCAGTACGCCGGCGGAACCGGCCATTGGCTCGACGAACACCGCCGCGATGTTCGAGGCGTCATGCAGTTCGATCAACTTGAGCAGTTCATCGGCCAGGGCGATACCGCCTTCCTTGGGCATGCCACGGGAATAAGCGTTGCTGGCCAGCAAGGTGTGCGGCAAGTGATCGACATCCATCATCGCCTGGCCAAACAGCTTACGGTTACCGTTGACGCCACCCAGGCTGGTCCCGGCGATATTCACCCCGTGGTAACCACGGGCGCGGCCGATCATTTTGGTCTTGGTCGCCTGGCCTTTCAGGCGCCAGTAGGCACGCACCATTTTCACCGCGGTGTCGGCACACTCGGAACCCGAGTCGGTGAAGAACACGTGGTTCAGGTTACCCGGGGTCAAGTCGGTGATTTTTTCGGCCAGTTGGAAGGACAGCGGATGCCCATACTGGAAGCCCGGCGAGTAGTCGAGAGTGCCCAATTGCTTGGCCACCGCTTCCTGGATTTCCTTGCGGGTGTGCCCGGCGCCGCAGGTCCACAGGCCCGACAGCGAGTCATAGACCCTACGGCCCTTATCATCGATCAGCCAGCTACCTTCAGCCCCCACGATCAGGCGCGGGTCACGCTGGAAATTGCGGTTGGCGGTGTACGGCATCCAGTGGGCATCGAGCTTGAGCTGGCTGGCCAGGGACGTCGGGGCGTTTTCAGGCAGGTTCATCGGCAAAACCTCGCAATGCAATAAGCGGCGTAGGGATTAAAAGCGTTGTTGCAGCTAAGTTGCCACGGCGATAAAGTCGGTGAAATCCAACTTTTCTAACCTTCAGTCAGGCCGTTACTAAACTATGAGCAGCCGCCGCCCCGATCCGCTGGCACAAGTCAGCGACTTTGATATCCGCCTGTTGCGGATCTTTCGCAGCGTGGTCGAGTGTGGTGGCTTCTCGGCGGCGGAAAGCGTGCTGGGGATCGGTCGTTCGGCCATCAGCCAGCAAATGAGCGATCTGGAGCAACGCCTCGGCCTGCGCCTTTGCCAGCGCGGCCGGGCCGGGTTTTCCCTGACCGAAGAAGGTCGCGAGGTCTACCAGTCGGCTTTGCAGCTGTTAAGTGCCCTGGAAAGTTTTCGCACCGAGGTCAATGGCCTGCACCAACACCTGCGCGGCGAGTTGACCATCGGCCTGACCGATAACCTGGTCACCCTGCCCCACATGCGCATCACCCACGCCCTGGCTCAGTTGAAGGAGCGCGGGCCGGATGTGCAGATCCAGATCCGCATGATCGCGCCCAATGAAGTCGAACAGGGTGTGCTCGACGGCCGCCTGCACGTCGGCGTGGTACCCCAGGCCAGCGCCTTGTCGGGCCTGGAGTACCAACCGCTGTACAGCGAGCGGTCGCTGCTCTACTGCGCAGTCGGCCACCCGCTGTTCTACGTCGACGATAAACAACTGGACGACGCGCGCCTCAACAGCCAGGACGCGATTGCCCCGACCTTCCGCCTGCCCGCCGAAATCCAGGCGCATTACCAGGCGCTCAATTGCACCGCCAGCGCCTCCGATCGCGAAGGCATGGCGTTCCTGATCCTGACCGGGCGCTACATCGGCTACCTGCCCGATCACTACGCCAGCCTGTGGGTCCAGCAAGGTCGCCTGCGAACACTCAAGCCAGGCTCACGCTTTTATGACCTGAGCCTGGCATCGGTCACGCGCAAGGGCCGGCGCCCGCATTTGGTGCTGGAAAGCTTTCTCGAGAGCCTGGCGGCGACGCGTTGAGCCCCGGCAAACCAGGCATTTACCTCACCAAGGCTTGTCGGATGCCCGTGGGTGCGTTATCAACGCACTGGCGCCCCTACTGACCTGCCCGGAAACGTCCATGACCTTTGAAGTCCCAGCCCACAGCGGTAAACCTGCCAGCCGTATTCGTCAGAAAAACGAGGAGACCATCCTCAAGGCCGCCGAAGTGGAATTCGCCCGGCACGGCTTCAAAGGTACCAGCATGAACACCATTGCGCAGAATGCCGGCCTGCCCAAGGCCAACCTGCACTACTACTTCACCAACAAGCTCGGCCTGTACATCGGGGTGCTGAGCAACATCATCGAGTTGTGGGACAGCACCTTCAACACCCTCACCGCCGAGGACGATCCGGCCGAAGCGCTGACCCGCTATATCCGCGCCAAGATGGAGTTCTCCCGCCGCCACCCCCAGGCTTCGCGGGTGTTCGCCATGGAAGTTATCAGCGGCGGCGAGTGCCTGAGCGAGTACTTCAATCAGGACTACCGCGCGTGGTTCCAGGGGCGCGCCAGCGTGTTCCAGGCCTGGATCGACGCCGGCAAGATGGACCCCGTCGACCCGGTGCACCTGATCTTCCTGCTGTGGGGCAGCACCCAGCACTACGCCGACTTCGCCACCCAGATCTGTCGCGTCACCGGTCGCAGCAAGCTGACCCGCCAGGACATGGAAGACGCCGGCAACAATCTGACCCGCATCATCCTCAAGGGCTGCGGCCTCACTCCCGCTATCTAAGACAGTCACCATGCCTTTTACCCTTGCCGGCCTTTGCGACTATCGCGAAGAGATTCGCAAAAGCCGCTTCATCGCCCTCGCGGCACCGATCACCAGTAGCGCCGAGGTGCAGCTCTTCCTTGAACAGCACAGCGACCTGAATGCGTCACACAACTGCTGGGCCTGGAAGTTCGCCGACCAATACCGCAGCAGCGATGACGGCGAACCCGGCGGCACCGCAGGGCGGCCGATACTGGCGGCGATCGAAGCCCAGGACTGCGACCAGGTGGCGGTACTGGTGATTCGTTGGTACGGCGGCATCCAGCTGGGCACTGGCGGCCTGGCCCGGGCCTACGGCGGCAGCGCCAACAAATGCCTGCAGGGCGCGGCAAAAATCGAATTGATCAGCCGCGTGCCGATCGCTTGCGACTGTGCATTCAGTGAGCTGGCGCTGGTCAAGTTACGGGTCGCCGAGTCCGGTGGACTGGTGGTGGATGAACAGTTCACTGGCAATGGCGTGCACTTGCAGTTGGCCGTGGCCGAACAACAGATCGACACCTTGCAGGCGCAACTGGCGGGCCTGAGCCGCGGGCGGATTTTGCTGCAGCGCTGAACGCTGGTTATTTTATGTACAGCCCGACTGCAATGCTTTGGGGCATAACCGGCAGGCTGACACTTGCCCACAAGCGCTGTGCACCCGACTGTGGATAACCTGAGTACATAGCGCTGTAACCCTTCTGTCACGTGGCTTTGCGGGCATTGATCAGTTTTCATCCAATTGCCTGTTCTACAGGTCATTTACACTGCAAAACAATTGCTTAGAGCGCTTTAGCAGCTTTAGAACAAAGGCCCATGGTGCTTATGCCCGGTTCTTTGGCTTGCGCACAAATACTGTAGAGCAACCTGTGGATAACCCGTTCATGACTGGCGCAGTGGCATAGCTGGCATAGGTCGCAGGTTGATGATCATTTTTTAACCAATTATTTTCCGGACGTTACTGCACCACGACCTCCAAGAGTGCCCCGAAGTGGTGCCTGCTCCGCCAGCCGCACCCGCTCGATGTTTTCCACAGAACCCGGCTCACTGTGCCTTTCAGGACTTTCCTGACTCAATGGCCAGGAAATTGCTTTGCCACAGGCCTCTCGTTCAACGACCCGAGCCTGTGATGCCAAACCCCGTCCCGATCCCCACTCCAACACCACGCCTGCAACTGCACGGCATCAGCAAGCGATACCCCGGCTGCCTGGCCAACGATGGCATTGACCTGTGCATTCAACCCGGTGAAATCCACGCCCTGCTCGGTGAAAACGGCGCTGGCAAAAGTACCCTGATGAAGATCATCTACGGGGTCACCCACGCCGACTCGGGGGACATGCACTGGCAAGGCCAGCGCGTCAGCCTGCGCAATCCGGCCCAGGCCCGCAGCCTGGGCATCGGCATGGTGTTCCAGCATTTTTCCCTGTTCGAAACCCTCACGGTGGCGCAGAACATCGCCTTGGCCATGGGCGCGGCAGCCGGGGCGCCACAGGCCCTGGCGCCGAAAATCCGCGAGGTGGCGCAGCGCTACGGCCTGGTACTGGAGCCGCAACGCCTGGTCCACAGCCTGTCGATTGGCGAGCGCCAGCGGGTCGAGATCGTGCGCTGCCTGATGCAGGACATTCGTTTGTTGATCCTCGACGAGCCGACCTCGGTGCTGACCCCGCAGGAGGCCGATGAACTGTTCGTCACCCTGCGCCGCCTGGCCAGCGAGGGCTGTAGCATTCTGTTCATCAGCCACAAACTCGCAGAAGTGCGCGCCCTCTGCCACAGCGCCACCGTCCTGCGCGGCGGCCGCGTGGCCGGGCATTGCCGGCCCGCGGAATGTTCCGATCAGCAACTGGCGCAGCTAATGGTCGGGGACGCCGCGCAGTGGCTCGCCGACTACCCCAAGGCCAGTGGCGGCGCGCCGTTCCTCAAGGTCAGCGGTCTGTCGTGGACCAACCCGGACCCGTTCGGCTGCTCGCTGCACGACATTGACCTGCAGGTGCGCAGCGGTGAGGTGGTCGGCATTGCCGGGGTGGCTGGCAATGGTCAGGACGAGTTGCTGGCCCTGCTCAGCGGCGAGCAGCGCCTGCCGCGCCAGGACGCCTCGCGCATCGCCTTCGCGGGCCAAGCGGTGGCCGA
Source organism: Pseudomonas sp. IT-P176 (assembly GCF_949767245.1). Classification (NCBI taxonomy): domain Bacteria; kingdom Pseudomonadati; phylum Pseudomonadota; class Gammaproteobacteria; order Pseudomonadales; family Pseudomonadaceae; genus Pseudomonas; species Pseudomonas sp. IT-P176. Next base: position 67,284 of record NZ_CATKPN010000039.1, on the reverse strand, counting down.
CTTGCCGCCCGATGCGCGGCGGCGGCTGGGCTTGGCTTTTGTCCCGGCCGAACGCCTCGGGCATGCGGCGGTGCCGGAGTTGAGCCTGGCCGACAACGCCCTGCTCACGGCCTTCCAACAGGGCCTGGTGAGCCATGGGCTGATCCAGCGCGCCAAGGTCGTGGCGCTGGCCGAGACCATCATCCAGCGCTTCGCGGTCAAGGCACCAGGTGCCCAGGCTGCGGCCCGTAGTCTGTCCGGCGGCAACCTGCAGAAATTCATCCTCGGTCGCGAGATCCTCCAGCAGCCGCGCCTGTTGGTCGCCGCTCACCCGACCTGGGGGGTGGATGTCGGCGCGGCGGCGACCATTCACCGCGCGCTGATTGCCCTGCGCGATGCCGGGGCGGCGATCCTGGTGATCTCCGAAGACCTCGACGAACTGCTGCACATCAGCGACCGCCTGGCCGCCCTGTGTGGCGGGCGCTTGTCGGCGCAACAAGCAACGGCGGGCACCACCCTGAGCGAAGTCGGCGCCTGGATGGCCGGCCAATTCGACACCCCTCACTCACTCGCACCTGTGCTGGCTTGACGGAGTTTCCCCCATGCTGCTTTCCCTAGAACCCCGTGGCCAGCATTCGCGCCTGATGCTCTGGTGCTCGCCCTTGCTGGCCGCCGCCCTGACCCTGGGTTGCGGTTCGCTGCTGTTCATCGCCTTGGGTCATGACCCACTGCAGACCTTGCACACCCTGCTGATCGCGCCGATCAGCGACGGTTATGGCGTCAGCGAATTGCTGGTCAAGGCCTTGCCCATCCTGCTCTGCGCGCTGGGCCTGGCGGTGGCGTATCAAGCGCGCATCTGGAACATCGGCGCCGAAGGCCAATTGCTGCTCGGCGCCTTGGCGGGCAGCGCCGTGGCGGTGCACCTCATCGACTGGCAAAGCCGCTGGGCGCTGGTATTGGTCCTGAGTACCGGGACCCTCGCTGGCGCGCTATGGGCGGGGCTCACCGCCTGGCTGCGCACGCGCTTCAACGCCAACGAAATCCTCACCAGCATCATGCTCAATTACATCGCCCTGAACCTGTTGCTGTTCTGCGTGCACGGACCCTTGAAGGACCCGGCGGGCTTCAACTTTCCCGAGTCGGCAATGTTCGGCGAGGCCAGTCGCTTGCCGTTGCTCACCGCAGATGGCCGGGTGCACGCCGGGGTGTATTTCGCCCTGCTGGCATTGGTGGCGGTGTGGGTGCTGCTGCAGAAAAGTTTTATCGGGTTTCAGATCAAGGTGCTCGGCCTGGACAAACGCGCAGCAGCCTTCGTCGGCTTTCGCCACAAGCGCCTGGTCTGGTTGGCGCTGCTGATCAGCGGAGGGCTGGCCGGGTTGGCCGGGGTCTGCGAGGTCAGCGGCCCGATCGGCCAACTGGTGCCGCAAGTGTCGCCGGGCTATGGCTATGCTGCGATCACGGTGGCCTTTCTCGGTCGGCTCAACCCCATCGGCATCCTGTTTGCCAGCCTGCTGATGGCGCTGCTGTACCTCGGCGGCGAGAGCGCGCAGATGAGCATGAACCTGCCACCAGCCATCACCCAGCTGTTCCAGGGGATGATGCTGTTTTTCCTCCTGGCCTGTGATGTGTTGATCCTCTATCGACCCCGGCTGAACCTGCGCTGGATGCGGCGTGACCCGGTGACCCACGTGCAAGCAGGAGCGCTGTGATGGATATCGATCTGCTGGGCAATATTTTCTACGCCATGGTCCGCTGCGGCACACCGCTGTTGCTGGTGGCGCTGGGTGAACTGATCTGTGAAAAAACCGGGGTCCTCAATCTCGGCCAGGAAGGCATGATGCTGTTTGGCGCGGTGATCGGTTTCATCGTCGCCCTGAACAGTGGCCAGCTGTGGCTCGGCGTGCTGCTGGCGATGGCCGCCGGCATGCTGCTGTCGGCGCTGTTTGCCTTGGTGGCACTGGTGTTCAATGCCAACCAGGTGGCCACGGGGTTGGCCCTGACGATCTTTGGCGTCGGCCTGTCGACATTCGTCGGCGCGGCGTGGGTCGGCAAACCCCTGGCCGGGTTCGAACCGGTAGCCATTGCCTGGCTCAGCGAGATCCCACTGATCGGGCGCATGCTGTTTGCCCAGGACCTGCTGGTGTACCTGTCGTTTGCCCTGTTTGCCGTGGTGGCCTGGGTGCTGCTCAAAAGCCGGGTGGGACTGATCATCCAGGCCGTCGGCGAGAACCCCGACGCCGCCAGCGCCATGGGCATCCCGGTGCTGTGGGTGCGGACCCTGGCGGTGTTGTTCGGCGGCGCCATGGCCGGGTTGGCCGGGGCTTATCTGTCGCTGGCCTACACGCCGATGTGGGCGGAAAACATGAGCGCCGGACGCGGCTGGATCGCCCTGGCGCTGGTGGTATTCGCCAGTTGGCGCGTCTGGCGCCTGTTGCTGGGGGCCTACCTGTTCGGGCTGGCGAGCATCGTCCATCTGGTCGCCCAGGGACTGGGACTGGCCATCCCCTCCAGCTTGCTGGCGATGCTGCCCTATGTGGCGACCATCCTGGTGCTGGTGCTGCTGTCACGCGACGCCGTGCGCACACGCCTGTATGCGCCGATGTCGCTGGGGCAGCCGTGGCAGGCCGGGCATTAGTGCTCAGGCCACAGGAGCCTGCGTAAGCGGGCCGGCTGGCGATGTCTGCCTGACGGGCAAGACCTGGGCAATGCCCCACGCCAGTTCAAACACCAGGAACAGCACCAGCAACCCGGTTGCGCCCTGCAGCAAGGCATAGGCCTGCCAGGTGGCAAACAGAAACCGTCCGGCCGCGTCATAGCGGCCGTACACCGCCTGCGGATCGCGGATCCGCAGCACCGACCAAACGCAGACAATCGACCCCAGCAGATTGGCCATCAGCATGTGCGCCGGCGCAAAGGCCGGTAATTCACCGGGCAAGTCGAGCGCCTGACTCAAGCCCGAGAGCAGGCCGTGCAACGCGGTAAAACTCCAGGGCGTGACAAACGCCGCCATTACGATCAGGTCATACCAGGCACTGCTGCGCACCAGTCGGCGATACTGTTCCGGGGTCCACATGGCGAATACTCCGTTTATACAGGGAGCACCCAGGCTAAACCCTGGAGTATGCTCAAGGGTCAAGCCCCCCCAGGAGTCGCGAACATGCGCATCGGTGAATTAGCCCAGGCCAGTGCCGTCAGCCGCGATACCCTGCGCTTCTATGAGCAGCGTGGGCTGATCGCCGCCCAGCGTAGCGCCAACGGGTACCGCGAATACCCGGCCGACATGGTGCAACTGGTGCTCTACATCAAGACTGCCCAACGCCTGGGTTTCACCCTGAATGAAATCGGCAGCAGCGTCGCCGCGCTCTGGCAGGCCAAGGATCCGGAACAAGCGGTCGCCCGCTTGCTCCAGGAGAAGCTGGCATTGATCGAAACCCGCATCGCCGAACTCGGTGAATTGCGCAGTGAATTGCAACAACGGCTTGGACAACACTGTCCACTGAACCCATGACCCTCTTTTTCCAGGAAGCCACTCATGTCTACGGCAAAAACCGCGCTGATCATCGGCGCCTCCCGCGGCTTGGGCCTCGGGCTGGTGAAAACCCTGTTGGACGACGGCTGGCAGGTCACCGCCACCGTCCGTAATCCACAGAACGCCCAGGCGCTGCAAGCCCTGGGCAAGGTGCAGATCGAACAACTGGACATGGACGACCAGGCCGCCGTGCTCGCCCTCAGCCAGCAACTCAAGGGCCAGGTATTTGACCTGCTGTTCGTCAACGCCGGGGTCAAGGGCCCGGAGGTGCAGACACCCGGCGGCGCGACCCTGGCCGAGGTCGGCCAGTTGTTCTTCACCAATGCCGTGGCACCGATCAACCTGGCCCAGCGTTTTGTCGAACAACTGCGTCCAGGCAGCGGGGTGCTGGCGTTCATGAGTTCGGTGCTCGGCAGCGTGACCATGCCGGACGCACCGGAGCTGGCCCTGTACAAGGCCAGCAAGGCCGCGCTGAACTCGATGACCAACAGCTTCGTCAGCCAGTTGGGCGAACAGCGCCCCACCGTGCTGTCACTGCATCCTGGCTGGGTGAAAACCGACATGGGCGGTGAAGGCGCCGACCTCGATGTCGAGACCAGCACCCGTGGCCTGGTGGACCAGGTCAATGCCTATGCCGGCCGGGGCGGGCATCACTTCATCAACTACAAGGGCGAAACCATTCCCTGGTAAGGCCATGAAGATCGCCGCCTATCGCGTGGCAACTGCCGCCGGCGGCGATCTTTTGCTACCGCGGCACAACCTGAGTAAACTCGGCACCTCGTCTCCGCGACGAACCTGGATCAGCAGACAGGGCAACACTGAGCTGGCGAACCTGAACCCAACTTTCAGAGGAGCCGGCAAATGCCTGCGACCCGTACCTGGTTAAAAAACCCTCTCGCCATCTTCACGGCCAACGAGCTCGACGCCCGTGGCGGCCTGGTGCTGCAAGACGGCGTTATCGTCGAAGTGCTCAAGCAAGGGCAGCAACCGGCGACACCCTGTGGACACGTCTTCGACGCCCGCGAGCATGTGATCCTGCCGGGGCTGATCAACACTCACCATCACTTCTATCAGACCCTGACCCGCGCCTGGGCCCCGGTGGTCAACCAGCCGTTGTTCCCTTGGCTGAAAACCCTGTACCCGGTCTGGGCACGCCTGACCCCGGAAAAACTCGCGCTGGCCACCAAGGTCGCCCTGGCTGAATTGCTGCTGTCGGGTTGCACCACGGCCGCCGACCACCACTACCTGTTCCCCGACGGCCTGGAAAACGCCATTGATGTGCAGGTCGAGAGCGTCCGTGAACTGGGCATGCGCGCCATGCTCACCCGGGGTTCGATGAGCCTTGGCGAAAAAGACGGTGGCCTGCCGCCGCAGCAGACTGTGCAGGAAGGCGAAGTGATCCTCGCCGATAGCCAGCGGCTGATCGCCGAATACCACGAGCGCGGTGCCGGCGCACAGATCCAGATCGCCCTGGCGCCCTGCTCGCCGTTCTCGGTGACGCCGGAGATCATGTCCGCCAGCGCTGCCCTGGCCAACCAACTGGACGTGCGCCTGCACACCCACCTGGCCGAAACCCTCGACGAGGAAGACTTCTGCCTGCAGCGCTTCGGCCTGCGTACCGTGGACTACCTGGACAGCGTCGGCTGGCTTGGCCCGCGCACCTGGCTGGCCCACGGCATTCACTTCAACCCCGATGAAATCGCCCGCCTCGGCGCGGCCGGCACCGGCATCTGCCATTGCCCAAGCTCGAACATGCGCCTGGCCTCGGGCATCTGCCCGACCCTGGACCTGATTGCCGCCGGCGCGCCGGTGGGCCTTGGGGTCGACGGTTCGGCGTCCAACGATGCCTCGAACATGATCCTCGAAACCCGCCAGGCGCTGTACATCCAGCGCCTGCGCTACGGCGCCGAAAAAATCACCCCAGAGGGCGTACTGGGCTGGGCCACCCAGGGCTCGGCAAAACTGTTGGGACGCAGCGACATTGGCGAGCTGGCCGTGGGCAAACAGGCCGACCTGGCCTTGTTCAAACTCGATGAGCTGCGCTTCTCCGGCAGCCATGACCCCATCTCGGCGTTGCTGCTGTGCGGTGCCGATCGGGCGGATCGGGTAATGGTCGGTGGCAAGTGGCGGGTGATCGACGGCCAGGTTGAAGGATTGGACCTGAAGGGTTTGATTGCCGACCACAGCCAGGCGGCTCGGCAGTTGATCAGCGGGGTCTGACCTGAGCGCTGCGCTGGCGCGCCAGCGCAGCCGCTAGAGCCCCAACAACGACAACATAATGAAGGTCGCAAACAGTACAAAGTGAGTCATCCCTTCGATGGCGTTGGTTTCGCCATCGTTGAGGTTGATCGCACTGACGATCAGGGTGATGAACACCATCACGGTCTGCACTGGCGTCATGGCCATCTGAAACGGCTGGCCGGTGTACAGCGCCATGGCTTCCATCACCGGCACCGTCAGAATCACCGTCGACAACGACGCCCCCAACGCAATGTTGACCACCGACTGCATGCGGTTGGCCAAGGCCGCGCGCAAGGCCGTAAGGATCTCCGGCGCCGCGGAAATCGCCGCCACCACGATCGCCGTCAACACCGGCGGAGCGCCCGTCCCCTCCAGCCCCAGGTCAAGCGTCTTGGACATCACCTCGGCCAAGGCGCCGATCACCACCACGCCAAACACCAGGGTACCAATGGACAGCCCGAGACTGATCGCCGTTTCCTCCTGTTCGGGCTCCTTCCTGCGGCGTTTTTGCGGGTAGCTGTAGCTGAAAAAATAACTGTGGGGACCGACCTGCATGCGCAGGAACAGGGTGTAGAGCACCACCATCGCGCCGATGGTGAAGGCCGAGTAGATCTTCCAGTCAGCTTCGGGAATGAACTCCGGCACCACCATGGACACGCCCATCGCCGTGAGAATCATCACGCTGTAGGTGCGCGCCGAGTCATCGTTGTAGGACTGCTCGCCATGCTTGATCCCGCCCATCAATGCGGACAGGCCGAGGATGCCATTGATGTCGAGCATCACCGCCGAGTAGATGGTGTCGCGCACCAGGGTCGGCGAGGCCTCGTTGCTCATCATGATCGCCAGGATCACCACCTCCACCAGCACCGCCGCCAGCGTCAGGATCATGGTGCCGTAGGGATCACCGACTTTTTCCGCCAGCAGTTCGGCGTGATGGGCGACACGCATCGAGGCCATCACGATAAAGGCTATCAGCGCCATGCCGCCGGCCAGCGCGATCACCTGCCCGCTGTGCAGCAACCAGTGCTCCAGGGGAAAGGCGGCGAATGCTGCCAGCAGCGCCAGCAGGAGAACCTTTTCTTGCTTGAGGAAGGTGAGCATTACGGTCCCGTGTACCGAAGCCAGCAAAGCCTTGGCGATGAGTGACTGACTGCAACGTCACGCCCATGTTCCGTTGAACCTTAGCGCACCGTTGCATGGCAGTTGGTGCGCGGGGCGCACTTTTTTGGCCTTCCCGACACCTGCACGATGATTAACCCGTAGGAGCAAGGCTTGCCCGCGATGGGTTGTGCCGGGTTGGACGGCATTAGTTGTCCTGTTGGTCAGTAATTTGCATTGACCTGGCCAACCCCAAAACACCCTGGAGCTCCATTCATGCACAAACGTCCGTTGCACACGCTGCTTTGCGCCGTCGTCACCGCCCTTGGTCTGGGCGCCAGCCTGACCGCCAGTGCGGCCGATCCGCTGAAAGTTGGCTTCGTCTACATCGGCCCGATCGGCGATCACGGCTGGACCTATCAGCATGAGCAGGGGCGCAAGGCGCTGGTGGAGAAATTCGGCGAACAGATCAGCACCCGCTACGTGGAGAACGTCGCCGAAGGTGCGGACGCCGAGCGGGTGATCCGCAACATGGCCAAGGAGCAATACGACCTGATCTTCACCACCTCCTTCGGCTACATGAACCCGACCCTGAAAGTCGCCCGGCAATTTCCCCAGGTGACGTTCGAACACGCCACCGGCTACAAGCAGGACAAGAACCTCGGCACCTACCTGGCCCGTACTTATGAGGGACGCTACGTCGGCGGTTTTCTCGCAGCGAAGATGACCAAGAGCAAAAAGATCGGCTACGTCGCCTCCTTCCCGATCCCCGAGGTCATTCGCGACATCAACGCCATCCAACTGGCCCTGAACAAATACAACCCCGGCACCGAGATCAAAGTGGTGTGGGTCAATTCCTGGTTCGATCCGGGCAAGGAAGCCGACGCCGCCAACGCCCTGATCGACCAGGGCGTCGACGTGGTGTTCCAGCACACCGACAGCCCGGCGCCGATCCAGGCCGCCGAACGGCGCGGTGTGTATGCCGTGGGCTACGCCTCGGACATGGCCCACTTCGGCCCCAAAGCGGTGCTCACCTCGATCGTCAACGACTGGGGCCCGCACTACATCCAGGCCACGCAAAGCGTCATCGATCACAGCTGGAAGTCCCAGGATTACTGGGGTGGACTGAAAGAGGGCACCGTTCAACTGCCGATCAGCGACCTGGTGCCCGCAGCAGTGAAAAGCGAAGCCGAGCAGATCATCGCCGACATCAAGAGCGGCGCGTTCCATCCATTCACCGGTCCGATCAAAGACCAGGCCGGCAGCGAAAAAATCCCGGCGGGCGCAAGCGCGAGCAATGCCGAACTGGCGTCGATGAACTACTACGTCGAAGGCATGCAGGCCGAGATGCCGAAGTAACCCCTCGCCCCCTGTGGGAGCAAGCGTGCTGCCACAGGTCCCGGGCTGAACCGCTTGGTCAGGTTTTACTCAATGTTTGCACGGGCATCTGTAGAATGCGCGCCATAAGCACCTGATGAGAACCGCACATGTACGATTGGCTGAACGCCCTGCCCAAGGCTGAACTGCACCTGCACCTGGAGGGCTCGCTGGAGCCCGAGTTGCTGTTCGCCCTGGCCGAACGCAACAAGATCGCCCTGCCCTGGGACGACGTCGAGACCCTGCGCAAGGCCTATGCCTTCAACAACCTGCAAGAGTTCCTCGACCTGTATTACCAGGGCGCCGATGTGCTGCGCACCTCGCAGGACTTCTACGACCTGACCTGGGCCTACCTGTTGCGCTGCAAGGCGCAGAACGTGATTCACACCGAACCCTTCTTCGACCCGCAGACCCACACCGACCGCGGTGTGCCCTTCGAAGTGGTACTGAACGGGATCGCCAGCGCGCTGAAAGACGGCGAGCAGCAACTGGGCATCACCAGCGGCCTGATCCTCAGCTTCCTGCGCCACCTGAGCGAAGAAGAAGCCGAGAAAACCCTGACCCAGGCGCTGCCATTCCGTGACGCGTTTGTCGCTGTCGGCCTCGACAGTTCCGAGATGGGCCACCCGCCGAGCAAGTTCCAGCGAGTGTTCGACCGTGCTCGTCACGAAGGTTTCCTGACCGTCGCCCACGCCGGTGAAGAAGGCCCGCCGGAGTACATCTGGGAAGCCATCGACCTGCTGAAGATCCAGCGCATCGACCATGGCGTGCGCGCTATCGAAGACGAGCGCCTGATGCAGCGGATTATCGATGAGCAGATTCCGTTGACCGTCTGCCCACTGTCCAACACCAAGCTGTGCGTGTTTGACCACATGTCCCAGCACAACATCCTCGACATGCTCGAGCGTGGGGTGAAGGTCACGGTGAACTCCGATGACCCGGCGTACTTTGGCGGTTATGTGACCGAGAACTTCCACGCGTTGTACACCGACCTGGGCATGACCCAGGACCAGGCTAAACGCCTGGCGCAGAACAGCCTGGATGCCCGCCTGGTAAAACCCTGAATACAAAGGATCGCAGCCTGCGCGGCTGCGATCTTTTCAGACGGCCTCGGTCAACTCCTCCAGGGTCTTGCCCCGCGTCTCCATCCCGAACAACCAGACCACCACTGCGGCAATCGCGAAGCACATCGCGCCCAACGCAAAGACTCCGCCCTGCCCGGTGATCGGGAACACCAACCCTGTCACCAACGGTCCCAGCAACGAACCCACGCGGCCAATCGCCGAGGCAAATCCGGACCCCGTGGCCCGCGCTGAAGTCGGGTACAGCTCCGGGGTATAGGTGTAGAGCACCGCCCACATGCCGAACAGGAAGAACTGCATCAACAGCCCCGAGCCGATCAGCAGGCTGACGTTGCCGCCAAACACCGCGCTTTGCCCATACAAAAACGCCATCACCCCACCGCCCAGCAACGTGATGACGCACACCGGCTTGCGCCCCCAGCGCTCCACCAACCAGGCCGCCATGAGGAACCCGGGAATCCCGCCGAGGGAAATCAGCACCGTGTAATACACCGACTGGGTCACGGCAAACCCGGATTGTTGCAGCAGCGCGCTGAGCCAGGACGTCAGGCCGTAGAAACCGAGCAGGGCAAAGAACCAGACACTCCAGATCATCATGGTGCGCTGGCGATACAGCGGCGACCAGATTTGCCGCAAGGCGCTAAAGAAGTTGCCGGGACGGTGCTCGGCCCTGGGCAGGCGAATCGGCGTCGGCAGATCGGCGTGTCCCAGGGAGGCCCGGACCTTGTCCTCGATTCGCAGCAGGACCTTGTCGGCGGCAGCATTGTGCCCCGCCTGCTCCAGCCAGCGCGGTGATTCGGGAATGAAGAAACGGATCGCCAGCACGAACACCGCCGGTACCGCCAGCACCAGGAAGATGTCGCGCCAGCCGATCACGGGCAACAGGAAATACGACAACACCCCCGCCGCGACAAACCCCAGCGGCCAGAAGCCATCCATCAAGGCGATGTAACGCCCACGCCGCTGGGCCGGAATCAGCTCGGACAACATCGACTGGGCAATCGGAAACTCCATGCCCATGCCAATCCCCAGCAGGATACGAAACAAGGTCAGGGTCTCGACGGTTTGCGCCGTGGAACACAGGTAGCTGGCGATCCCCCATAACACGATGCTCCACTGGAACACCGGCTTGCGCCCGAAACGGTCCGCCAGCATGCCGGACAACGATGCCCCCAGGACCATGCCGAAGAAGCTCGAACTGGCCAGTAACCCGGCCTGTGCCGTGCTCAAGCCGAACTCGGCTTTGATCGAGCCCAGGAGGAAAGTCATCATGGCCAGGTCCATGGAGTCGAAGAAAAACGCCAGGGCAATGATGATGAAAATGACTCGGTGATACCCACTGATGGGTAACCGTTCCAGACGTTCTGCCGCACTGTAGCCTTGTGTATCCATGCCACGTCCCCCGATCCGATAATCCGCGGATCGAGTGTGCGCGAACGCCGGGGTGGAAGATTGCTGGATACGACCTGGCAACAGCCCTGAGCGACGTCTGAACCGGCGGCTGCAGACGTCGATCGCAACGGCGATTAAAGGGCCATTTCCAGCTCAGGCACTTTGCCGAACAGTTCCAGTTCCCGGACACCGGTCGGGGACACCTGCAAGGCCCGTGAATCGCCGGACACACTCAGCCAGCCGGACTGGATGAACAACTGCAACAACGCGGCCCCCAATGTGCCCCCCAGGTGCGGTCGACGCTCGCTCCAGTCGGGGCAGGCACAGGCCACTTGCGAGTTGCTATGGGCCAATGCCTGGACGAAGACCCCATGGCTGGCCAGTTGAATGGCGCCCTTGTGGGTCACCATGATGCGTTTGTCCAATTGCTCGATCCATCCCGCATCCAGCAGGCGCTGAAACAGATCAGCCGCCAGGGTACCGCCCAAGTGCTCCTCGCAGAGGCGGGCCCGCAGCAGCGACGACGGGGCTGCCTGGATCTTGGCCAGCGCGCTGGTACGCTTGAATACCTGGGCAATGTTGCCCGGCGAACTGGCGAGGGTGGCACTGGCCAACGCCTCGACCGCCGCCCCGACTTCCGGCGCGGCCAGTCGGTAGAACCGCTTGCGTCCACGCTCCTCGATCTTCAACAGTCCACCGCTGAACAAACGCCCGAGATGGGCGTTGGCCGAGGACGGCGACAAACCGGCCAGCAATGCCAGTTCCTCCGATTGCCGGGCAATCCCATCCATCAAGGCCCACATCATCGCGCTACGCTTCGGGTCAGCCAGTAGTGTGGCGATCTGACTGATGCAAGGTGCATGTTCCATGTATTCACTCCCTGTTGAATCATTTGTCTACTGCTCGGGGGACATCTTGATCAGTAATAGAATGCCGGCCAAGGCGTGATAACCGCCAAAAACCGGGCTAAAAAATCAGTTAACGCGACAAACTTCTTCGAAATCCTCAATCCATCCCAGTGATTTTCTGCTGCGCAAACCGGGGGATCGAGCAAGGCTGCCTGGGTTCGCGACCCCAGGCGGGCGCTAGTATAAGCGTGATGAACGACGGTTCCTGCCCCGGGGAAACCGCCAAAGCTGATAGCTGCTGAGTGAAATTTCGCTATGTGAGTGCGATTAATGGCTCACGACAAATCTTGTCGAAAATTGACCACTCAAATGCTCACATCGACGCTTGAGCATTTCTTTTAGCAGGTTCACCGGCTTACTCAATTGGGCGCGATGAGCGCACAACAAATTCAGCGGTGCACGTTCTCCCTGCAGCTCCGGCAGCAACACCGTCAAGCGTCCGGCCAGCACATCGGCGGCCACGTCCAGCCAGGACTTGTAGGCAATCCCGGCCCCCGCCACCGCCCACAGGCGCACCACATCGGCGTCATCACTGAAACGATCGCCGCTGACCGTCAGGCTCACGTCCCGTTTGCCATCGTGAAAGCTCCAGTGGTCGTGTACCCGGCTGCCCAGCATGTACAGCAGGCAATTGTGCTGGGCCAGTTGCTCCAACTGGCGCGGTACGCCGCACCTCGCCAGGTATTGCGGGGCGGCACACAACACCCGGCGATTGTCCGGGGCAATGGGCAGCGCCACCAGGCTGGAGTCTTCCGGCTCGCCATAACGCAGGGCGATGTCCACTGGCTGGCGGAACAGGTCGGCGATCCGGTCGCCCAGCAGCAGGCGTACCGTGAGCAGAGGATGCTCACGCTGGAACTCGTCCAGCCACGGCAACAACAGATTGCGTCCAAAGTCCGAGGGGGCCGACAGTTGCAGGACCCCGCTGACCTGGTCCTGGCCGCGCGCCAGCAAACGCCGCCCTTCATCCAACTGGCCCAACGCCGCACGGGCATACACCAGGAACCCTTCGCCTTCTGCCGTCAGGCGCAGGCTGCGGGTGGAGCGCGCCAACAGCCGCGCACCCAGTTGCTGCTCGATCCGCTTCAACGCCGCGCTGGCCACCGCCGGCGACATGTCCATACCCCGCGCCGCCGCCGACAGGCTGCCCAGGTCAGCCGCCCGTACAAACAGCAGCAAGTCATCGAAACGCAGCATCGGCGCCCTCGCATTATCAAAAAACTATTGAAAGAGACTGTGCTTTTAGCGGGTTTTATCTTGCAGATAAATAGCCAATCATCTGCTGCATCCCAAGACCACCGAGCCCTACCGCCCATGAAAGCCATTGCCTACTACCACAGCCTGCCCATCAGCGACCCGAACGCCCTGCAGGACATCGAGCTGCCGGCACCCGTCGCCGGTCCCCGTGACTTGCTGGTGGAAGTCAAAGCCATTTCCGTCAACCCAGTGGACACCAAGGTCCGCCAGAACGTCGCACCTGAAGGCGGCGCCGCCAAAGTCCTGGGCTGGGATGTGGCCGGCGTGGTCAAGGCAGTCGGCACTGACGTGAGCCTGTTCAAGCCCGGTGACAAGGTCTACTACGCCGGCTCCATTGCCCGCGCCGGGGGCAACAGCGAGTTGCACGTGGTCGACGAACGGATTGTCGGGCACATGCCCAAGTCCCTGGGTTTTGCCCAAGCTGCGGCGCTGCCGCTGACGGCGATTACCGCCTGGGAACTGCTGTTCGAACGCCTGCAGGTGCGCGAGGGCAACACAGCCGAAGGACAAAGCCTGCTGATCGTCGGAGCTGCCGGAGGCGTAGGTTCGATCCTTACCCAACTCGCCAGCCGACTCACGGCCCTGAAGGTGATTGGCACCGCCTCACGCCCACAAACCCACGCCTGGGTAGAAAGCCTGGGCGCTGACCTGGTCATCGATCACCGCCTGCCGTTGAGCGAGGAACTCAAGCGCGTCGGCCAGCCCCAGGTCACGCATGTGGCGAGCCTGACCCAGACTGACCAGCACTTCGCCCAACTGGTGGAGGCCCTGGCGCCCCAAGGCAAGCTCGCGCTGATCGACGACCCCAAGGCGCTGGACATCACCCAGCTCAAGCGCAAGAGCCTGTCGCTGCACTGGGAGTTCATGTACACCCGGTCGCTGTTCGAGACCGCCGACATGCTGGAGCAGCATAAGCTGCTCAACCGGGTCGCCGCGTTGATCGACGACGGCACCTTGCAGACCACCGTCGGCGAGCACTTCGGCACCATCAATGCAGCCAACCTGCGCCGGGCCCATGAGTTGCTGGAGAGCGGCACCGCCAAGGGCAAGATTGTCCTCGAAGGTTTCTGAATGTGAAGGACTGGGCCCCGCGCGCGCGCGAATTTGCGCGCGGGGCGCCGTCAGTCAGAGAGTTGATCCGTGTCACAATTTTGCGTGAGTTCGAGACTACAATCGACAGCTCACGCAATGCTCTCTTTTACGCACGGAGGTCAGCAATGAAGATCCTGATAAAAGAACTGGCAAAATCCCGCTGGCAAGTACGCCTGGACAATCAGACCGTGAACTTCCGCTCCGAAGCCGAAGCCCGGGCTTTTACCTCGACCCTCGAGGCCCGCTTGCACGCCCCCCATTACCTCCCTGAACCCCAGCAACGAGCGGCCGGCTGACTCAAGCCTGGGCCTGCGCCGCCCGGACGACTTGCAGGCGACGGGTGAGCATCGCGACGCTCACCACCAGTATCCCGCACAGGCTGATGACCATCGCCATCGGCATGGCCGTGCCGTCGTGCAACACCCCCACCAACGCCGCTGCCCCGGCGGCGACACTGAACTGCAGGCAGCCGAGCATGGCCGAGGCACTGCCGGCGCGCGCGCCCTGCCCGTTCATGGCGCAGGCCGCGGCGTTGGGAATGATGCAGCCAAGGCTGGCAATACAAATGAACAGCGGAATCAGCAAGGGCCAGAGCTGCTCGGTGTGCAGCGTGCTGACCGCCAGCAGGGTCAGGCCCGCCGCCAGATAGACCCACACCGCGCGCGCCAGCAGGAACGCCGGCCCACGCTTGGACAGCAAGCGTGCATTGAGTTGCGCCACCAGGATGAAACCCGCCGCGTTGAGGCCGAACAGCCAACCGAAATGCTCCGGCGGTACGCCGTACAGCTTGATGAACACGAAGGGTGAGCCGGCGATGTAGGCAAACATCCCGGCGATCGCAACGCCCCCGGTCAGGGCGTGCCCAAGGAAGACCTTGTCCGCGAGCAACCGACCGTACTGGCGCAGCGCGCCCGACAATGGCTGGCGTGGTTGGTTGGCCGGCAGACTTTCCGGCAGGCCCATTGCCACCGCCAGGGCTGACAGGGCACTGAACGCGGTCAAGGCGATGAAGATCGACTGCCAGCCATGCAGGTTGACCAGCAGCCCCCCGAGCATCGGCGCGAGGATCGGGGCCAGGCCCATCACCAGCATCAATTGCGAAAAGACTTTCGCCGAGCCCACCGCATCACACTTGTCACTGACCACCGCACGGGAAATCACCATCCCGGCGCAACCGCCGAGGGCCTGCACGAAACGTGCGGCGATCAACCAATCCAGGCTCGGCGCGAAGGCACACGCCAGCGAAGCCAGGGTGAACAGGGTCACGCCCACCAGCAGCGGAATACGTCGACCGAAACGATCGGCCACCGGCCCATAGGCCAACTGTCCCAGCGACAAGCCGAGGAAGTACGCGGCCAGAGTCATCTGCACGTGTTTTTCGTCGGTGCCGAACGCGGCGGCCATGGCCGGAAAGGCGGGCAGGTAGAAATCGATGGCCAGCGGCCCAAAAGCGCTCAAGGCGCCAAGAATCAGAATGGTACGGAAATTCATCAGGCGTCCAGCTCACATCAGTCGGCAGCCCGACAGTCTAGCCGCGCTTGGACGCCTTGAACATTCCGATAGGTCGCTAACTAATATTTTTCATCCTGCCAGTTTGACCGCGTACCCTTCCTCGCTGATCGCACTGATCACCTGCTCGGCCGACAAGCCGCTTTCCACACCCACTTCCTTCGCCGCCAGGTCGACCCGCACACTGGCCGCCGGATCCTTGGCCTGCAGGGCCTGGGTAATCGTGCGGACACAGTGACCGCACGACATACCTTGAACGTTGAATACTTGCATGGGGCATCTCCTTTGATGGGGTTGGCAGCAGTCTTGAGCTTGCCACCGTGGCAAGGTCAAGTTCCGCGATGAACGGCCGGGCTGGCATTGCACCGCATGCTCGGTCAAGCTTGGCCATCCATGACATACAAGCAGGAGACTCAGCCATGCGCTGGCACGCTTTCAGCCTACTGGGCATGCTCAGTCTTTGCGCCACCGCCTCGCCGGCCAGTGCGCAAGACTACGGGGTACTGATCATTTCGCGCGAGCGCCTGGAAGTCGCGACCTCGTGCGAAATCGGTGTGTACATCCAGGACCAGCTGTCCGCGCGGCTGTTCCAGGAGCAAAGCACCTCGTTCAACCTGCCGCCCGGGACCTTCTCCCTGCGCCTGAAACTGCTGCCTGGCCAAGTGCCCGGCTGCAACCCCGGGATGCTCGCGCCCGGTTCGCAGAACATCACCCTGCGCGCCGGAGATATCCACAAGTACCGCGTCGCCATGAACGCCCAGGGCATGTACCTGAAGCCGGCGACATTGGGTTATTGACTCCCGCTACCCGCCGACCTGTGGGGTGTGGCGTTTTGCACATGGCGCTTGACCTTGCCAGCATGGCAAGGTTGAACCTGTAGGTCATTTCTACAGGGAGTAAGACCGATGTCCGATTCCACCACCTTCGATCTGCCGATTGCCGGCATGACCTGCGCCAGTTGCGCCGGGCGTGTCGAGCGGGCGCTGAGTAAAGTCGTGGGCGCCACCTCTGTCAGCGTCAACCTGGCGACCGAACAGGCGCGTGTCCAGGCCCCGCGCGACAGCTTGCCGGCCTTGATGCAGGCCGTGCAGCAAGCCGGCTACAGCGTTCCCGCCCAGAGCCTGGAACTGAGCATCGGCGGCATGACGTGCGCCTCGTGCGCCGGTCGCGTCGAGCGCGCGTTGAACAAGGTGGCCGGGGTCAAGAGCGTCAGCGTCAACCTGGCCAGCGAGCGGGCACACCTGGAGTTGCTCGGCCAGATCGACCCGCAGGTGCTGATCAATGCGGTGACCAAGGCCGGTTACAGCGCCAGCGTCTGGCAAGCCGAGCAACGCTCCAATGACGACCAGCAACAGCGCCTGCAACGTGAGCGCTGGAGCGTCCTGCTGGCCGTGCTCCTGGCGTTGCCACTGGTGCTGCCGATGCTGGTGCAACCCTTCGGCCTGCACTGGATGCTCCCGGCCTGGGTGCAGTTCATCCTGGCCACTCCGGTGCAGTTCATCTTCGGTGCGCGTTTTTATGTCGCCGCCTGGAAAGCCGTGCGCGCCGGTGCCGGCAACATGGACTTGCTGGTCGCCCTGGGCACCAGCGCCGGGTATGGCTTGAGCATCTACCTGTGGGCGACCGCCAGCGCGGGCACCGAACCGCACCTGTACTTCGAGGCCTCAGCCGTAGTGATCGCCCTGGTCCTGCTCGGCAAGTACCTGGAAAGCCGCGCCAAACGCCAGACCGCCAGCGCCATTCGGGCCCTTGAAGCCTTGCGTCCGGAGCGGGCGATCCAGGTGATCGACGGCCGCGAACAGGACGTTGCCATCAGTGCCTTGCGCCTCGGTGACCTGGTGCTGGTCAAGCCCGGCGAACGGTTCCCGGTGGACGGTGAGGTGGTCGAAGGCCAGAGCCACGCCGACGAAGCCCTGATCAGCGGTGAAAGCCTGCCGGTGCCCAAGCAGCCCGGCGACAGCGTCACCGGCGGCGCCATCAACGGCGAAGGCCGCCTGCTGGTACGGACCCTGGCCCTCGGGGCGGAAACCGTGCTGGCGCGGATCATCCGCCTGGTCGAAGACGCCCAGGCTGGCAAGGCGCCCATTCAAAAGCTGGTGGACAAGGTCAGCCAGGTGTTCG
Source organism: Pseudomonas sp. IT-P176 (assembly GCF_949767245.1). Lineage (NCBI taxonomy): Bacteria > Pseudomonadati > Pseudomonadota > Gammaproteobacteria > Pseudomonadales > Pseudomonadaceae > Pseudomonas > Pseudomonas sp. IT-P176. Next base: position 49,699 of record NZ_CATKPN010000039.1, on the reverse strand, counting down.
TGCCGGTGGTGCTACTGCTGGCCCTGGCCACCCTGATCGGTTGGTGGTTGTACGGTGCCCCTCTGGAAACCGCAGTCATCAACGCAGTGGCCGTGCTGGTGATCGCCTGTCCTTGTGCACTGGGCCTGGCCACACCTACCGCGATCATGGCCGGTACCGGCGTCGCTGCCCGCCACGGCATTCTGATCAAGGACGCCGAAGCCCTGGAGCGCGCCCACGAAGTCAGTGTGGTGGTATTCGACAAGACCGGCACGCTGACCTCCGGCACCCCGCGCATCGCCCACTTCAGCGCCGTCGACGGCAACGAAGCGACGCTGTTGCAACAAGCCGGCGCCCTGCAGCGCGGCAGTGAACACCCGCTGGCCAAGGCCGTGCTGGACGCCTGCGCCGAACGTGAGCTGGCCGTGGCCGACGTCACTGCCAGCCAGTCTCTGACCGGTCGCGGCATTGCCGGCACTCTGGACGGCCGGCAATTGGCCTTGGGCAATCGCCGCATGCTCGAGGAAAGCGGCTTGAACGCCGGGGCCCTGGCAGACTCGGCCACAGCCTGGGAAGCAGAAGGCCGGACCCTGTCCTGGCTGATCGAACAAAGCCCCGAGTTGCGGGTACTGGGCCTGTTCGCCTTTGGCGACACCCTCAAGCCCGGCGCCCTGCAAGCCATTGAGGAACTGAACAGCCAGCACATCGGCAGCCACCTGCTGACGGGCGACAACCGGGGTAGCGCCAAGGTGGTCGCCCAAGCCCTGGGCATCAGCAACGTGCACGCCGAAGTGCTCCCCGCGGAAAAAGCCTCGACCGTCACCGAACTGAAGAAAACCGGGGTGGTGGCGATGGTCGGCGACGGCATCAACGACGCTCCGGCACTGGCGGCGGCAGACATCGGCATAGCCATGGGCGGCGGCACCGACGTGGCCATGCACGCGGCCGGCATCACCCTGATGCGCGGCGACCCTCGGCTGGTGCCGGCAGCGCTGGAGATCAGCCGCAAGACCTATGCGAAGATCCGCCAGAACCTGTTCTGGGCCTTCGTCTATAACCTGATCGGGATCCCGCTGGCCGCATTCGGCTTGCTCAACCCGGTCATGGCCGGTGCGGCGATGGCCCTGTCCAGCGTCAGCGTGGTCAGCAACGCCCTGCTGCTCAAGACCTGGAAGCCGAAAAAACTGGAGGATCTGGAATGAACATTGGCCAAGCCGCCCGGCAAAGTGGCCTGAGCGCCAAGATGATTCGTTACTACGAGTCGATCGGCCTGCTCAAGCCGGCGCACCGCACCGACAGTGGCTACCGTCTGTATGGCGAGCAGGACCTGCACAGCCTGGCCTTCATCAAGCGCTCCCGTGACCTGGGCTTCTCGCTGGAGGAAGTCGGCAAGCTGTTGGCCCTGTGGCAGGATCGCCAACGGGCCAGCGCCGACGTCAAGGCCCTGGCCCGCCAGCACATCGACGAACTGAACCAGAAAATCCTTGAGCTGGGCCAGTTGCGCGACACCCTGCAGGACCTGGTGGAGCACTGCCAGGGCGATCACCGCCCGGACTGTCCGATCCTCAAGGAACTGGCGTCGGGCTGCTGCGCCAAACCCGCTCATAGCTGACCCTGTAGGCACCCACAAAAAACCCGGCCGAGGCCGGGTTTTTGCTGCACGCGGTTACTGCATCCAGGGCGGAGGCGGCTCTTCGGCTTTGCTCGGTGGCGCGTCGTCTGCGGCGCGGATCGCCTGGCGGCGCTCCTCGTCCAGGCGGGCGGCCTCGATCTCACGCATGATGCCGCCGACGTCCGCCAGCTCTTCCGGCTCGTCGAACTCGCCGGTCAGGATACTGGCCGGGTGCAAGGTCCCGGCTTCGTACAGGGCCCACATCTCCTTGGCGTAGCGGGTGCGCTTGAGCTCCGGGGCAAAGCGCCCGAAGTACGAGGCCATGTTGCCCACATCCCGCTCGAGCATGCTGAAGGCGTGGTTGTTGCCCGCCGCATCCACCGCTTGCGGCAGGTCGATGATCACCGGACCGTCCGGCGTCAGCAGCACGTTGAACTCCGACAGGTCACCGTGCACCAGACCGGTACACAACATCAGCACGATCTGGGAAATCAGGAAGGCGTGATATTCACGCGCCTGATCGGCATCCAGTACCACGTCGTTCAGGCGCGGAGCGGCATCGCCGAACTCGTCGGCCACCAGCTCCATCAGCAGCACGCCTTCCAGGAAGTCGAACGGCTTGGGCACCCGAACCCCGGCACCGGCCAGGCGGAACAACGCCGCCACTTCGGCGTTCTGCCAGGCATCCTCGGTTTCTTTTTTACCGAACTTGGAGCCCTTGGCCATGGCCCGGGCCTGTCGGCTGTTGCGCACCTTGCGGCCTTCCTGGTATTCGGCGGCCTGGCGGAAACTGCGTTTATTCGCCTCCTTGTAAACCTTGGCGCAACGTAATTCGTTGCCGCAGCGCACCACATAAACAGCTGCTTCTTTACCACTCATGAGTGGGCGCAGCACCTCGTCGACCAGACCGTCCTCGATCAGGGGTTCAATGCGTTTTGGAGTCTTCATCAGCTTTTATTGTGGGTCCTTTATTACCAAACACGCGAAAGTCATTCGTTATACGGCAATCCACTCACGGCGGGGAGGGGTTGCCGACCTATGAACCCTGTGGATGCACTCAATGTGCCAGATTTATCCACTCAATCCTGAGGACCGGGGCAGATCATAGCTCAGACTCTGACTTAGGTTAGCAGCCGGATTAGCAGGCATTTGCGACAGAGTGCGCAATCCAAGAGCCAGCACCATGTAGGTTTTTTTCCAATAAAACCTCAATTTCCCCCTCCAGCGGCCGAAGTCATCCATGACAAAAGGATTTGTCTGACAATCGGCCAATAAGAACAATTCTGGAGCGCGGATGAACATCAAACAAAAACTGACCTGGGCATTTGCAATCATTGCCTGCTTGCCCGTGGTCCTGGTTGCCACACTGGTGGTGATGAACCTGCGCAGTGATGCCAAGGACAGCTTTGTCGACAGCAGCGGTCGCGAGATCCGCCAGGTCAGCAACGCCATGCAAATGTTTTTCGACGGCATCAGCCAGAACGTCGACTACCTGGCCTCGCTACCGCTGATCAAGAACACCGACGCCAGCCTCAAGACCTACATGGCTGCCAACGCGGCGGACATCCCGCAGGGCGAGATGGACAAGCAAGTGTTCGCCCTCCTGCAGAACCTGGGCAACAGTCACCCGGCCTACGCCTATGCCATCGTCGGTACCAGCGCCGGCGGCTACGTGTCCTGGCCCGATGACGCCCAACTGACCAACTACGACCCGCGCCAGCGTCCCTGGTACAAGGCCGCCCAGGCCAACCCGGGCAAACCGCTGCGCACCGCGGCCTATTACTGGACCGATAACAACACCACCTACGTCAGCACCGTGCGCACCCTCGATAACCAGTTGGGGCCTAACGGTGGCGTGGTCAGTATCGACGTGACGCTGACCCAGCTCACCGAACTGGTCAAACAGATCAAGCTCGGCGAAACCGGCTACCTGATGCTGATGGAAAACAACGGCACCGTGCTGGTCGACCCGCAACGGCCCGAACACAACTTCAAGCCGTTGAACTCCCTGGGCGAGGGTTACGCGCAGCTGGCCAAGGCCGGCAAGGGCCTGGTGGAAGTCGAACTGAACGGCGAGCGCTACATGGCCAACGTCTGGCCGTCGGAGCAACTGGGCTGGACGTTCATCGGCCTGATCAAGCAAGCCGACGTCATGAGCGAGGCCACCCAGTTGACCTGGCTGATCGCAATCATCGCCGCAGTCCTGGCGGCGATCTTCGCCGTGGTCGGGGCCAGTTTCGCCAGCCTGATCGTACGGCCGATCCGCAGTGTCGCCAGTGGCCTGGAAGGCATCGCGCAAGGCGAAGGCGACCTGACCCAGAACCTGCAGGTCCGTGGCAGCGACGAAACCGCGCAACTGGCCAGTTGGTTCAACCAGTTCCTGGCAGCGATTCGCAGCCTGATCCAGCACATCGGCGGCGCCGCGACCAAGATCCTCGCCAACTCCCACAACGCCACCCAAGTGTCCGGCGAGATGGCAGAAGCCGCTGGGCGCCAGCGCGAAGCGGTGGACATGGTGTCCACGGCGTTCCATGAAATGGTCGCCACCGCCAACGAAGTCGCCCGCTCGTGCAGCCAGGCCGCCGATTCCGCGGACAACGGTCAACGCCAGGCCCACGAAGGCCAGCAACAGATCGACGCCGCCGTGAGCAGCGTCGACCGTTTGAGCCAGGAAATCGAGCAGTCGGCGTTATCGATGCAACAGCTGGAACGCGACAGCAATGACATCCAGTCGATTCTCGGCACCATTCGTTCCATCGCCGAGCAGACCAACCTGCTGGCCCTGAACGCGGCCATCGAAGCGGCACGCGCCGGTGAACAGGGTCGCGGCTTTGCCGTGGTGGCCGACGAAGTCCGCGCCCTGGCCAAACGCACCGCCGACTCCACGGCGGAAATCGACGGCCTGCTGGGCAACCTGGCCAAACGCACCAGCCAGGTGACCCAGCAAATGCACGCGAGCCTGCAAGTCTCGCAGCAGTCGGTAAGCCGCATTGGTGAGGCACGCAACAGCTTCGGGCAGATCCGCGAATCGGTGGACGTGATCCGCGACATGAACACCCAGATCGCCACCGCCGCCGAGGAACAACACCAGGTCGCCGAAGACATCAACCGGCACATCAGCCAGATCCATGGCGATGCGCAACTGGTGGCGGAACTGGCGAACTCGGCACGCCTGGACTCCCAGAGCCTGGCCGGGTTGTCCAATGAGCTGGATGGCTTGGTGCGAAGGTTCCGCACCTGATCAAAGGGCTGGGGGTGCCTAACGCTCGATAATTGCCGTCACTCCCTGCCCCCCGGCGGCGCAGATCGAGATCAGTCCGCGGCCCTGCCCCGCTACGTCCAGCAACTTGGCCAGGTTGGCGACGATGCGCCCACCCGTCGCCGCAAACGGATGGCCGGCGGCCAGGGAGCTGCCTTTGACGTTGAGTCGGCTGCGGTCGATCGAGCCCAATGCCCCGTCAATTCCCAGGCGGCTCTTGCAGTAGTCCTCGTCTTCCCAGGCCTTCAAGGTGCACAGCACTTGCGCGGCGAAGGCTTCGTGGATTTCGTAGTAGTCGAAGTCCTGCAGAGTCAGGCCGTTGCGCGCCAGCAGACGCGGTACGGCATACACAGGGGCCATCAACAGCCCCTCTGCGCCGTTGACGAAGTCCACCGCCGCCGCTTCGCCATCGCGCAGATACGCCAGGACTGGCAGGCCACGCTCTTGCGCCCAGGCTTCACTGCCCAGCAGCACCAGGGAGGCGCCATCGGTCAGTGGCGTCGAGTTACCCGCCGTGAGTGTGCCCTTGCCAGTCTTGTCGAAAGCCGGTTTGAGCGCCGCCAGTTTTTCCAGGGTCAGGTCCGCACGCAGGTTGTTGTCACGGGTCAGGCCGAGGAAAGGTGTCATCAGGTCGTTGTGCCAACCTTCGGCATAGGCGGCGGCCATTTTCTGATGACTTTCCAGCGCCAGTTGATCCTGTTCGGCCCGGGGAATATTCCAGGTTTGCGCCATCAACTCGCAGTGCTGGCCCATGGACAAGCCGGTGCGCGGTTCACCGTTGCGCGGCAGCTCGGGCAGCAAATGCCGGGGACGCAACTGCAGGAAGGTCTTGAGTTTATCGGCAGTGGTCTTGGCGCGATTGGCTTGCAGGAGAATCTTGCGCAAGCCTTCGTTGACCCCGATCGGCGCGTCCGACGTAGTGTCGACGCCGCCGGCAATACCGCAATCGATCTGCCCCAGGGCTATCTTGTTCGCCACCAGCAACGCCGCTTCCAGCCCCGTGCCGCAGGCCTGCTGAATGTCGTAGGCCGGGGTGGTCGGCGACAGCCGTGAGCCGAGTACGCACTCGCGGGTCAGGTTGAAGTCCCGGGAATGCTTGAGCACCGCCCCCGCCGCCACTTCGCCCAGGCGCAGGCCGTGCAGGTTGTAGCGCTCGATCAGACCCTCGAGCGCGGCCGTCAGCATCGCCTGGTTGCTGGCGGTGGCATAGGGGCCATTGGAGCGAGCGAAGGGGATGCGATTTGCGCCTATGATCGCGACGCGGCGCAGCTGAGTCATGAAAAGCTCCTATTCTGTGAAAGCCATGACCCACAAGCGTAGGCCTTATCTCGCGGATCGAACGACTGATGACGATTCGTGGTCCACACTTTGAACCCCAACCGCTGGAGCGCGTTCCATGTCAGACCGCTATATCGACTTCGCCAACTCGTCCCTCGGCCACCGCGTGGTCGGCGCCCTTGGCCTGCCGTCGCCGGTCCGCCTGGAACGCTGGGAAGCCGGTCGGCTGCGGCCGGTGGACGGCGCACTGCTGATCGGCGGCGGCCCGCTGGCCAGCAGGGTCCAGGCCTTCGCCAACAAACTGACTGAGCAGATCTACAGCTACGGCGCCGAACCGCTGGTGGCCCAGGCATGGATTCCCGGGCATGGGCCCAAGCTCAAGGCCGTGCTGTTCGATGCCAGCGACCTGCTGCAAACCGGCCAGCTCAAGCAGTTGCGCGAGTTCTTCCAGCCACTGCTGAAAAACCTCGACCACAGCGCCCACGTGGTGATCCTCGGGCGTGCTCCGCAGAGCCTCAGCGACCCCTTCGCCGCCAGTGCGCAACGGGCCCTGGAAGGTTTCAGCCGCTCCCTCGCCAAAGAGTTGCGCAGCGGCGGCACCTTGCAATTGCTCTATGTCGGCAGCGGTGCCGAAGAACAACTCGAAGGCGCGCTGCGGTTTTTCCTCTCGCCGAAAAGTGCCTACGTCAGCGGCCAGGTAGTGCGGCTCAACGCCTGCGCCAGCCAAGTCCAGGACTGGACCCGGCCACTGGCGGGACGCCGGGCCCTGGTCTCCGGTGCCGCGCGCGGCATCGGCGCGGCGATTGCCGAAACCCTGGCCCGCGATGGCGCCGAGGTCGTGCTGCTCGACGTGCCCCCAGCCAAGAGCGATCTCGAAGCCCTCGCCGCCCGCCTGGGAGGCAACAGCATCACCCTGGACATCTGTGCCGAAGATGCCGCTGCACGCCTGATCGAACAGTTGCCCCAGGGCATCGACATCGTGGTGCACAACGCAGGCATCACCCGCGACAAGACCCTGGCCAACATGACCCCGGAATTCTGGGATGCGGTGCTGGCCGTCAACCTCAATGCCCCGCAAGTGCTGACCCAGGCCCTGCTCGACAGCGGCACCCTGCAGGACCACGGCCGGGTGATCCTGCTGGCCTCGATCAGTGGCATCGCCGGTAACCGTGGCCAAACCAACTACGCCGCCAGCAAAGCCGGGCTGATCGGCCTGGCCCAGGCCTGGGCGCCGCTGCTCGGCGAGCGCGGGATCAGCATCAACGCCGTGGCGCCGGGGTTCATCGAAACCCAGATGACCGCACACATCCCCTTCGCCCTGCGCGAAGCCGGGCGGCGCATGAGTTCCCTGGGCCAGGGTGGCCTGCCCCAGGACGTCGCCGAAGCCGTGGCCTGGCTGGCCCAGCCCGGCAGTGGCGCGGTCAGCGGGCAAGCGCTGCGGGTTTGTGGCCAAAGTGTCCTGGGAGCCTGAGCATGACGACGAACTGGCAGGTTGTAGCGGGCACACCAAAGCTGCCCGAGCTGTATTGGCGGGCCGCGACGCGACGCAAGATCACCGGCAGCGTCCTGCCCGATGACGGTCTGCGCGCCTGGCTCAACGTCGACCCCCAGGCAGTGGCGGCCTACCGCAAGGTCTGTGGATTTACCGAGAACGGCTTGCTGCCGCCGACCTATCCCCATGTGCTGGCGTTCGGTCTGCAATTGCAGTTGCTCACCGCCCAGGCCTTCCCCTTCCCGCTATTGGGACTGGTCCACCTGGCCAACCGCATTCGCCTGCTGCGACCCCTGGGCGGGCTCAGTCGAGTCCGGGCCAGCGTCCACGTGCAGAACCTGCAACCCCACGCCAAGGGCGCGACGTTCGACCTGATCACCCGCCTGGACGATGCCCTGGGGCCGCTGTGGGAAGCCGAAAGCCGGATGCTGTGCAAAGGCGTGAAGCTTGCGGGCGAGTTGCCGGAACCCATCGCGCAGGACACCCAGGATATCGACGAGGTCAGCCGCTGGTGGGCGCCGACCGAAATTGGCCGGCAGTACGCCAAGGTCTCGGGAGACTACAACCCGATTCACCTGAGCGCACTGAGTGCCCGGCTCTTCGGTTTTCCCCAGGCGATCGCCCACGGGCTCTGGATCAAGGCGCGCACCCTGGCGGCGCTCAGTGGGCATCTGCCCAGCTCGAACCTGGAGATTGCGGTGCAGTTCAACAAACCGGTGCGCCTGCCCAGCGAGGTGATCCTGCTGGCCAGCGCGGCGGGCTCAAGTGGCGACTTGCAACTGAACGGCCACGGCGCGCTGCAGCATATGCACGGCCATTGGCAGCCGCTGGCCTGAGCGCTCAACCGCGCCGAATCAGGAACACCCCCGCCAGAATCAACACCAGCCCGGCAATCTTGCCGGCGCTGATGGGGGCCTCGCGAAACCCTGCCCAACCAAAATGATCCAGCGCCAGCGCCATGCCCAGTTGCCCGGCCAGGACCAGTGCCATGAACAGCATCGCGCCGATGCGCGGTCCGGCAAACGCGGCAGTGGTAATGAAGAACGCACCCAGCAAACCACCGCTCCAATGCCACCAGGTCAGGCTCTTGAGCGCTGCCAGGGTCGGGGTTTCACGCTGGATCAGCACCAGCATCAACAGCGCCATGGTGCCGACAAAAAACGAAATCAACGCGGCAGACAGCACACTGGAAACCTGCTTGGCCAACTGGCCGTTGATCCCGGCTTGCAGCGGCAGGAAGGCGCCTGCCACTAACGGCAGACAAAGTAACCACCAGACGGGGGCCGGCATGTAGATCTCCAAGGACTCGAATAGGTGCGCAGTATAGCGCCCCAAACAGCTGGCTTGAGTGTGTCTGGCAGTTAAGGGGCTGTCGCACTCTGGCGGCGGATTCAGCTAATGCGCGCTGTGCCGGCAGGAGCCGCTTGTGGGAACAGATTGTCCAGGGTATCCAGCAGGCGTTGGTGATAGATCGGTTTGCGGAACAGATCCAGCACTTGCAAGCGCAACAGGTCGCTGACATCGGCCATGTCGGCATGACCCGAGATGACGATCACCGGCAGGTGCTGACGGGCAGTGTGTTCGCGCAGGCGACGGATCAGCGACAGGCCGCTTTCGTCGGGCATGCGCAAGTCGGTGATGACCAGCGCGATATCGGGATGGCGAGTGAGCTGCTGCAAGGCAAGTTTGACCGTGGTTGCGGTGAAACAACAAAAACCCTCGAGCTCCAGCAGTTCGGCAAGCTCCAGGAGCGCATCCTCTTCATCGTCCACCAGAAGCAACTGTTGACGCGGGGAAGAAGACGCACTCATGGGTGATTCCTGTGACAGTGTTGATGACTGAAAAACACACTGCAGTTGAGCGGCTCTATCAGGGTTAATCAGGATCTGCCGGAGCTGCCGGAAGCTGCTCGGCGAGCCCCTCCGCAACCTTAGTAAAAGTACCAGTAATCGACCCACTGATTTGCGGTACAAACACAATCACCACCAACGCCACCATCGCCACAATCAGCGCGTACTCAATCGCTGAAGCCCCCTCGGTTCTACGAAAAAAACGACGTGTTTTAACGATCAGTTTCTGAAGGAACATAAGACTTCTCCTTGGCGCTCGGGGCGCTGATGTAGCAGGGCTGCAACATGATTGCTCTCTGCCAGCAGAGCATTGTCAACAAGCTCCACCCCAACAAGTGTAAGAAGCAACTAATCAGAAAGTATTAACACTAACTTTGTTGGAAAAAAAAGGCCGTATTTACAGGCACTTCCTCATTTTATGGGCTATTTAGTTATGCGTAATGGCATTTTGGATTAGCTGCACTACCTTCAAATAGCCAAATCGTTGAATGTTCATAGCTGCCTGATTGCGAAGTGATCTCGTTGACCTGAACGAGCCGGTATTGCAGCAGGAAAGGGAGAGCCGTCATGAACAGTCGTATCACTATGGGCCTGGCTGGGCTTCTCTTGGTCGCAGCCATCATCGTCGGATATTGGGGGCTGGTCTTGAGTCGCCAATCTGTCCCTGCTGCACCCTCGGCCAGTCCTGCCGTAGCTCTCGCCACACCCAGCGTCATGGAAAAAACCGTCGCCCAGGCCCAAGAGCAGACTCGCCACCCCGTAGTGGTGTTGGTGCGCGATGTGCCGCCGTTCACTGCGCTGACTGCCGCCGACCTCGCACTAGAGCAACTGCGCAGCGCTCCCGCTGGCAGCTTGAACAGCCTCGACCAGGCCATTGGCCGAACCCCATGGCGCCCCTTGAGTGCGGGCACCTGGTTGAACCAGGAAAGCTTCGAGGCCGGCGGCCCGCTGGCGCGCATGATCCACCCCGATGAACGTGCACTGGCCGTCGCCGTGGACGAAGTAGTCGGCGCTGCCGGGCAACTGCTACCTGGCGACTATGTCGACGTCCTGCTGTACCTGCGCCAGGACCAGAGCAACGCGCAACAGACAGCGCAGATCGTAATACCGGCGATGCGCGTACTGGGTGTCGGCGAACAGTTCGGCCTGACCAATGACGGCAAGCCTGCCACCCCCGCCGCCAGCCCCGAGGAGAAGCTCAAGCAAGATCAACGTCGGCTTGGCGCACGCACAATTGTGCTGGCGGTCCCTGAACAATTACTGAGCCGCCTGATGCTGGCGACGCAGGCCGGCACCCTGCGCCTGGCCGTACGCAGCAACGAAGAACAGCGCTTGGCCAAGTATTGGGCCGGCGAAACCGATTCGGCCGCCAACCTGCAGACCAGCAACCGCCAGCTATTCCAGTTCAACCAACTGGCACTGGGCGAAGCCCCGGTAAACCTCCCTGCCGGCAATAAACAAACGCCGATGCCTCGGCGCGCGATCGAGGTCATCCGTGGCAACCAGGTGACCCAACAAAACCCCTGATCGAGCAAGGATGCATCTTTATGCAAAGTCGTTCCGTGCTGCTCTCCCACCGCTTGATCTGTGCCCTGCTCCTGGTGGGCATGCCGGTCGATGTCGCCCTGGCAACGTCGGGCAATTGCAGTGCACTGGACCAACTGCCCGCAGTGTTGGAAGTGGGGGAAGGATTGCAACAGGTCCTGCAATCCCCCGTGGCGATTACTCGCCTGGCCATCGGTGATCCGAAAATTGCCGACGTTCACCCCAGCGGCAGCAATGCCTTCCTGCTCACCGGGATGGCCCCTGGCGCCACCAGCCTGATGGTCTGGACCGCCTGTTCGACTGCGCCGCGCCAAAGCATGGTGTTCGTCCAGGGCAAGGCCACGGCGGCCATGACCCGCGCTGCCGAACTGCCCACCGAAGACCCGCTGCTGCCCAGCCAGGTACAGACCGACATTCGTTTTGTGGAAGTCAGCCGCACCAAGCTCAAGGAAGCGTCGGCCTCGATCTTCGGGACCCGTGGCAACTTCCTGTTCGGCTCCCCCAGAACCCTGCCCACCATCGATGGCGTGGTCCAGGGACGCTTGCCGGTGAACAACGACCAGTTCAACTTCTCCTGGATCGGCGGCAAGACCATGGTGATGATCAATGCCCTGGAAGGCAGCGGGTTTGCCTACACCTTGGCCCGCCCCAGCCTGGTGGCGCTGAGTGGCCAGAGCGCGAGTTTCCTGGCTGGCGGCGAAGTACCGATTCCGGTTCCCAGTTCCGGCAGCGACAACGTGTCCATCGAGTACAAGGAGTTCGGGATCCGCCTGACCCTGACCCCGACCATCGTCGGGCGCAATCGGATTTCCCTCAAGGTGGCACCGGAAGTCAGCGAGCTGGATTTCAGCAACGCCGTGAACATCGCCGGCACCCTGGTTCCAGCGCTGACCATCCGGCGTACCGACACCAGCATCTCCCTGGCCGACGGTGAAAGCTTCGTCATCAGCGGCCTGATCAGCACCCGCAACAGTTCCCAGGTCAACAAGTTTCCCGGGCTGGGGGACATCCCGATCCTCGGCGCGTTCTTTCGCGACTCGACCATCAACCGCGAGGAGCGCGAGCTGCTGATGATCGTCACCCCGCACCTGGTTCAACCGCTGGCTGCCGATGCCCAACTGCCGTCCCTGCCGGGTGAAAAGCTGCGCAACTACGACCCGAACTTCTATCGCATGTTCTTCCTCGAAAACGGCAATTTCGACAAGCGCAGCGGGTTATCGCAATGAGCCAGAGCCAAAGCCTGAGCCAGACCTTTGTTGCCATCACGCGCAACAGCACCGACCTTGAGTGGCTGCAAGGAGCACTGGCGCCCCTGGGCCAGGTAGTCAGCGCTGGCGTCGGCAGCCTTGACGAGTTGCTGGCACTGGTCGACGTGACCTTCGCCAGCCTGGTGTTTGTCGGCCTGGACCGCGAACACGTGGTGGCCCAGAGCGCCCTGATCGAAGGCGCCCTGGAAGCCAAGCCGATGCTGGCGATCGTCGCCCTGGGCGACGGCATGGACAATCAACTGGTGCTCAACGCGATGCGCGCCGGAGCACGGGATTTTGTCGCCTACGGCTCACGCTCCAGCGAAGTCGCCGGGCTGGTTCGGCGCTTGAGCAAGCGACTGCCGCCGGTGGTGCCAAACACCCAACTGGGAGGGTTGAGCGTGTTGTTCGGCACCCAAAGCGACGCCGACGGTGCGCTGTTATCCAGTCACCTGGCGCTGGTCGTGCAAAAGAGTGGCCAGCAGACCCTGCTGCTGGACCTGGGCTTACCCCGCGGCGACAGCCTGGCCTTGCTCGGTCTGGAAAGCTCGTTCCACTTCGGTGACGCGCTACGCCACCTGCGGCGTATCGATGCAACCTTGATCGACAGCGCCTTTACCTGCACACCCAGCGGCATGCGCATCCTCGCCTACGCCAGCAACGACGAACCGCTGGAGCACACCAGCGCCGCCGAGCTGTACATGTTGCTCAGCGCCTTGCGCCAACACTTCCAGCACATCGTGGTGAACCTCACCGGCCAGCCCGACAGCGAAGCGGTGCGCACCTTCGTCAGCCACTGCGACAAGTTGCTGTGGTACACCGACCAAAGCGTGCTCGACTGTCGACGCAACCTGGCCGTGCTCAACCTGTGGCGTGAAAAAGGCATGAAGCTCGAACATGCCCAACTGCTGGTGGATCGCTACCTGCGCAACGTTGCCCCCGACTCGCAAACCCTGGGTAAAAGCTTTGGCCTGGAAGTCATGGCCACGCTGGCCTTCAGCCCAGAGGTACGCCTCAACGCGAAAAACCAGGGAATAACCCTGTTCGAACTGGCCCCCCGCGAAGGCCTGACCCAAGCCTTGCGCAGCCTGGGAGAACGGCTCGCCCGGCGCTCCGAACACCCGGACAAACCCAAGGCCAACTGGCTGAACCGTCTGCGAGGCAGCAAATGAGCGGCGAAAAACTGTTTGGCGCCACGGCCCGGCCAACGGTCGGCAACAGTGACCACGAAGGTCTGAAACTGGCCCTGCACCGCTACATCATCGACGCCATCGAGGAGTCCGGGAAAAACCTCCTGGAAGGCTCGCGCCAACTGCTGGCGCAGTTTGTCATCGACAAGGTCGCCGACTACATCGCCCGCCTGCACCTGGCCGTTTCCCGCTATGAAATGGAGCGCTTGGCCGAGGAAATCGTCGATGAGCTGACCGGTTTCGGCCCCCTCGAAGTGCTGCTGCGCGACCCCGCCGTGACCGAGATCCTGGTCAACGGCCCGCACCGGGTGTTCATCGAGCGCGATGGGGTGCTGCACCAGAGTGACCTGCGCTTCATCGATGCACACCATGTCGAACGGGTCATGCAACGCATTCTCGCACCCTTGGGCCGGCGCCTGGACGAGTCCTCGCCGATGGTCGATGCGCGCATGCCCGACGGCAGCCGGGTCAATGCGATCATCCCGCCGATTGCCCTGGACGGCCCCTGCCTGTCGATTCGCAAATTCCGCAAGGACATGCTCAAGAGCAGCGACCTGATGGCCATGCAAACCATCGACCAGGCTATCTTCGAATTCATCCAGGAAGCCGTCGGCCGCCGCTGCAACATCCTCATCAGTGGTGGTACCGGCACCGGCAAGACCACCTTGCTGAACATCCTCAGCCAGTTGATCAACCCCCACGAACGCCTGGTCACCATTGAAGACATCGCCGAACTGCAACTGGGCCATCCCCATGTGGTGCGCCTGGAAACCCGCCCGCCGAATGCCGAGGGCCATGGTGAGGTCAAGGCCAGCGACCTGATCCGCAACGCACTGCGGATGCGCCCGGATCGCATCATCCTCGGGGAAATTCGCGGCGTCGAAGTGCTCGACGTGCTGACCGCGATGAACACCGGCCACGACGGTTCGATGAGCACCGTGCACGCCAACAACGCCCAGGACGCTTTGTTGCGCCTGGAGACCCTGGTGGGCCTGACCGGCCGCCAGATCGCCGAGCGCACGCTGCGCCAGATGATCTGCGCCGCGCTCGATGTGGTGATCCAGTTGACGCGCATGCCCGACGGTCGACGCTGCGTCAGCGAGGTGGTGGAAGTGGTGGGCATTCGCGATGACATCTACGTCACCAACACCCTGTTCCGCCTCGACCGCCGCACCGGCTTCGGCTTCCTGCGCGAGGCGCTCAATCCCGCTGGCGACAAGCTGCGCCGGGAAGCAGGTCTGACACTCAACTGACCCGGCGAGGCCACCACAATGCTTGCACCGCTATTGCTGAGCCTGATTTGCCTGCTGTTGCTCGGGTTGTCGATCCGCCTGTTCTTTCAGGGTGTGCGCCAAACCGGCATTGAGCGTGTGATGAACCGCCTGGCCCAAGGGCAGCCTCAGCTTGAGTTGCAAAAGACCCGCTGGAGTGGCCTGGAGCGCGCGTTCCTGCGGGCAGGCCTGGGGCGCCCGACCGAGCGCCTGGGCCTGTGGCTGATGCTCTGGAGCCTGTCGATGCTGATCGGTTTCGCCGTGGCTGGCTGGTCGGGCCTGCTGGCATTGTTGCTGCTGCCGCCGCTGGTGCTACGACTGTACATCGCCTGGCGCTATCAACGCCGTTTGCGACGGATGATCGAGCAACTGCCGCAACTGCTTGACCATACCGTGCGCAGCCTCAAGTCCGGAAGAACCCTGGCGGACGCGGTAATGGGCAGTATCGAAGCCAGCGCCGACCCACTGAAAAACGCCTTGGGCCGCGTGCAGCGCAACGTGCAACTCGGGGTAAATCTACCCGATGCCGTCCACGACTTTGCCGAACTCTACGACCAGGACGTACTCCGCATGTTCGCCCTGGGGCTGAAGGTCAACCATCGTTATGGCGGCAATGCCAGTGAACTGTTGGAGAACCTGATCAAGCTGATTCGCGAGCGCGAACAGGGGGCACGGCAACTGCGCGCGATGACTGGCGAAACTCGCTTGACCGCCTGGGTCCTGGGGCTGCTGCCGATTGGCCTGGCATGCTACTTCCTGATTACCAACCCCAACTACATGCTCGGTATGTGGCACGACCCCAGCGGCCAGCACATGTTGATCAGCGCGGTACTGCTGCAGATTTGCGGCTCCCTGGCGCTGTGGCGCATGTTGCGGAGTATTTGAGATGGTGATCCTGATCAGCGCCTTTTTGTTGCTTGCCGCCGCACTCCTGGCGCTGGGCAGCGTACTGGCGCAACGACGGCGCGAGCGTCAGGTAGCGCAACGCCTGCAAGGCCAGATGGTGCGCGACAACCGTCTGAGCAGTTACCTGCGCGTACTGGGCGACAACAGGCTCAGCCAGCGCTCGGTAAGCACCGACAACGAGACCCTGGCCTTGCTCGCCCGCCTGGGTTGGCGTCGCGCCAGTGACCGCTCGTTGTTTGCCGCGATCCAGGTCGGCACGCCCTTGCTGGTGCTGGGGCTGGCGGTATTTTTGCGCGAGGTTTTTTTCCCCGCCGCCAGTCATCCCTGGTTAGTGCCGCTGTTGCTGATGGGGGTTGGCTACCTGCTGCCAAAACGGGTATTGGCTTTCGCGGCCAAACGCCGGCAACGGATCATTGCCAAAGAAATCTCTACCTTCATCCCCTTGCTGCGCATCCTCTTCGAGTCAGGCATGGCCGTGGAACAGGCCCTTCGGGTGTTGAGCACGCAAGCGCAAAAACTGCTGCCGGAACTGACCAGCGAACTGCGCCTGGTCCTGGCCCGGGTCGACTCGGGCCTGGAACTGGGGCAGGAGTTGAACCAGAGTGCAAACGTGTTGGCCGTGGATGAATTCAACGACACCTGCGTGATCCTCCAGCAACTGATCCAGCAAGGTGGCGGGGCAATGAAATCGCTGCTGGCGCTCAAGCAACTGCTCGATGATCGACGCCTGACCCACCAGCAGGAATACATCTCGAAAATGTCCGCGAAAATGTCGGTGGTGATGATGCTGTTTCTGTTTCCGGCCTTGCTGATCGTTCTGGGTGGCCCAGGGTTCACCGCCATTGCCCGCGCGTTCGGCTCTTAGGGAGAAGCTGATGAGAATATTGATGCTTGCAACAAGTCTGTTGATGCTCACGGGTTGCGCTACGGGGGGACCAACCCCCTGGTCGGCGCTGACGGCATCGGGCAGTTGCGCCCGGCTCAATTCCGAGCAGGAACTGGCGGTGAACCTGGCCGACGACATGGCCAGCGACGGCAAGCTGCACGCCAGCCTGGCCAACCTGGAAAAGCTCCCCGACAACCTCAACGAAGTGCGTTTGCGCAAAGCCCGGGCCTATCGCCTGCTGGGGCGCAGCGAAGCCGAGCCGCTGTATCGCAGCCTGGTCGGCAGCTGTGTGTCGGCTGAAGCGGAACACGGCCTAGGCCAGTTGTATGCGGCTCGCGGTGATAACGGCCAGGCCCAGGCGCACCTGCAACGAGCTGTGCGCCTGGCGCCTACCAACGAGAAAATCCGCAATGATCTGGGGGTGGTCTACCTCAACCAGTTACGCCTGGACGAGGCCCGTTTCGAATTTCTCACCGCCATTGAACTGAAGCAGAGTGACCCCTTGCCGGCGGTCAATCTGGTGACGCTGCTGATCTATCAGGACAACTGGAAGCAAGCCGCCGAAGTGCTCAGCAGTGCCGGCCTGAGCCCGGAACAATTCACCGACGCCCGGGCCCACGCGGAACGACTCAAGGCACCGGCCACCGTCAGGGCGACAGCCAGCGACCGGGTGGCTGCGGCCGACACCACAGCGATCAGCCTCAAATAACCCGCAGGAGAACCGCAGATGAAACGAGCGACTATTGGCTGCCTGGTCCTGCTGGGCCTGCCCCTGAACGCCGGGGCGATTGAATCGGGACCAGCTTCGGCACAACAACAGGAAACCGAAGGCTGGCTGGTGCTGCAAAGCAGCAACCAGGCTGCCTCCGCCACACCCCAGACCGCCACCGCCACCGAGCGCGAATTGGCTCTGCAGCGTTGGCTGAAGAAGTACAGCTATAGCATTCCGGATTTCTACGATCAGGACAGTGCCGGCGAGATGTCGTCCGGCAACTGAACGGCGGACCGCCCTCGACTAATGCGCGGTCACTTGCTGGCGCATTCCCGAATTGCTCGGCGACAACGCCAACGCCAACTGCGTGCGGTTATGCATGTGGGTCAAGCGCAGGACCTGGGACACATACAGCTTCACCGTGTTCTCGGTGATGCCCAGCTCACAGGCGATCTGATAGTTGGTCTGGCCCTTGCCGACCAGGCGCGCGACGTCCAGCTGACGGGGTGAAAGCTGGTTGAACAGGGCCGGGATCTGAGCTTGCCCTGCGGCACTTGCGGCGTCGGCTGCGAGGGTATGCGAGGCGTCGGCCGACGGTGCCCGGCGGGCTTTGTCGATGTCCTGGTAGAGGTCGTTGATGGTTTCGGAAAGGTGCTGCAGCTTCTGGTTCAAATGCCCCAGCTGCAACTCCTTCTGCCGCTCCTGCAGGGCTGCTTCCTGGCGCTGCAGCCCCTCCAGCAGTTCATTGAGGTTGATCGGTTTCTGGTAGTAGTCCGCAATCCCGGCCCGCAGCGCCTTGATCACATCCTGCTTGTCGGCTCGCCCAGTGAGCATGATCGCTTCGAACGCTCGGTGCTTGCCCGCCACACGCTGGAGCGCATGCACCAACTCGATGCCATCGAGGTCTGGCATGCGCAAGTCACAGAGCACCAGGCCGATATCGGTGTCCTGGCAAAAGAGCTCGATGGCCTGTTGGCCGGACTCACAGGGAATGCAGGAGTAACCGCTGTTTTCGAGGAATTCGCAGAGCTCTTCAACAATCAACGGTTCATCGTCGACCACTAATACTTTTACTGCCGATGGGGACTTGTTCACGCGCCACTCCATGCTCAGGCCGAAGGTTGATGATTGCTGTACCTACAGCCGGGAACTGTACAACTTGTGATCTGAAAATAGACGTACTTCCTGACTATGTACATAGCGATATAGCTGCACGGAGCCTATTGAATCCAGGCCATCGTCAGAAACATGCCGAGGAAAACGAACGGGGCAAAAGGTGGGTTTTTTGACAGCTCAGGTGCAAGAAACACAACACGCTTCCTAAGTCCTTGAGCCATAAGTGGCCAGACCGTTGGCGCCAATAACAGCCAGAGGGCACTCAGGACCCCGGCACCGATAAAACTGCCCAGCAAATGGACCGGCTCGGTGGCCAAGCCGATCGTCGCCATCATCTTCACGTCGCCGGCTCCCATCCGTCCCAGCGCATAACCGGGCAAAGTGAACGCCACTGCCAGAAGGAAAGCCCAGCCCCCCTGCTCGGCCGGTGCACCCAGCCAGGTGGTGCCGCTCCAGAGCAAATAGGCCAATGCCGCAGCCCCCGCTCCCAAGGTCAGGCGATTGCCAATGTGGCGTTGCTGGACATCCTGGACCGCGCACAGCGCCAGCCAGATCATCAGGACAAGACTGTGCATCAGGGAATAATCGTCCATGTGGGCGGAATGATTCTATGCTCAAGGCACGTCGTAGTAGTCAGGGTAGACGCACTCATGAAAACAGACCTGCCACACAAACAAAAAGGCGCTGTCGCCATTGAGTTCGCCTTGGTGTTCGTGATTTTTTTTGCGGTGTTCTACGCCATCGTCAGTTACAGCGTGCCGCTGTTGCTGATGCAGTCCTTCAATGAAGCCACGGCCGAGGCGGTGCGGCGCAGCGTCGCCCTGGACCCCAATACCAGCGACTATCCAACCGCGGTGGTCAACCTCGCCAACTCCGTCCTGCAGCAACAACTGTCCTGGGTGCCCAAAGCCTTCAACCTCACCTACGGCACTGGCGGCGATGCCAAGGCGGTCTACAGCGCCGGCCAGTTGACCGCCAGCGTGAGCTACCCCACCAGCAAGCTCAACCAGGTGATTCCGTTTTTGGTGTTGCCGGGAGTAGGCACGGTTCCCAGCCTGCCAACCAGCCTGAGTGCGCAGTCGAGCATTCAATTTTGAGTCCTGCCGGCAAGCTGTTCGGACGACTGTTGCAGCGTTCCCCTACCCTGCCACTCGACACCCTTGCGCACACGGTGATGCCCAGCGTGGGGCTGCAATTGCACCTGGACTCGCAAGGCCGGGTGCTACAGATCAGCGGCCCCATGCGCCATTTGCTCGCCCATCGATTATCGGGCAGCACCGCCCTGCACCTGAGCGACTACCTCCTGCCCGGCAGCCGGCTGGCCGTCGAAGGCCCGCCCAGCGAATGGCACGGACACAGCCTGGACCTGGACTTCACAGGTCTTGGTGCAACCACCCTGCACCTGCGCGGCTGGGCACAACCGGCTGAGGATGGCTGGCTCCTGCAACTGCTCGACATCGGTGATTTGCTGCAAGAGCGGCAACAGGCCCAGGCCCGGGATACCTGCCAGGCGCTTGCCGCACGCTGCAGTGAACACCTGCGCCTGTGCAGCCTGTCGCGCTTGCCACAGGTTCTGCGTGAGCAATTGCAGGACCTGGCCCAGCAGTGGCGAATCCCCTGTGTGGCGATTGCCCTGCTCGATGAGGCGCAACAGGACTGGCGGATCCACAGCCATTACCACGCCCATGATGCTCCCCGGCTCTGGCACATCGATCAGTCGCTGGGCAGCGCCCTGGACAGCCTGGACGGCAGTCGTCCCCACGCGTTGCATGATGCTGCAGGTGTCAGTCTTGCGCCGCGTCTGCGGGACATTTTTGCCGATGCCGAAGGCTTGTTGGTGCCGTATCGCGACGCCCACGGGATCGGTGCCTGGCTGCTCTGTGGTTTTTATCCGGCAGTGCAGCCTGCGCCAGCCCTCGGTGAGCGTGACTGGTTGCTGCTGCTCGCCGCCCTGGCCGCGCCGCTACTGGGGCGCTTGCGTGAGCAGCAACAACAGCAGCAACTGCAACGCCTCGATGCCCTGCAAGGGCTGCTCGGCAGCGGCTGGTGGGAACTGCACGAGGGGGTGCAACTGGCCCCGCAACTGGCCCGCAACCTGCACCTGGAACACGCGCGATTGTCCCTCGGCGAATGGCTGGCGGTGTTCCATCCGGTCGACCGTGCCGAGCTGCAGAGCCGCCTGCAGGACCTGCTGCAGGGCGACCGACCGCTGCTACTCAGTGTGCGCCTGCAAGCTCGCGACGAGTTCCAGGCGCCGATCTGGTATCGCCTGCAAGGCCAGCTGTTGCAGTTGGGCGAGCAACGTCGGCCAGTGGGGTTCATGCTCGATATCAGCGACATCAAGAACCAGCAGCAACAGGCCGCCGCCGCCCATGCCCGGCTGGACAATCTGATCGCCAGTTCGCCCGCGGTGATCTACGTACAGCGGTATGAGGAAGGTGCACTGCAACCATGCTTTTTCAGTGACAGCCTGCTGCCGCTGCTCGGCTGGCAACTGAGCGAACTGACGGAAACCAGCCTGATCGAGCGGATTCACCCTGACGATCGCGACCTGTATTTCGCCCGCACCCGCCAGCTGTTGCGCGAAGGCAACGTGCGTGCACGCTACCGCATGCGTGACCGGGCCGGCGATTACCACTGGCTGTTGGATGAGGCCCGGTTGCTGCGCAATGACCTGGGTTTGCCAGTCGAGGCGGTCGGCCTGTGGCTGGACGATACCGAAGCCACCCTGGCCACCGAGCAGGTCCGCCAGAGCGAGGAGCGCTACCGGATCCTGGTGGAGGATTCGCCGGCGATGATCTGCCGTTATCGTCCCGACTTGACGCTGACCTTCGCCAACCGTCCGCTGGCCAAGTACCTGGAATGCCCGCCGGAGCAACTGCCGGGAGTCGACCTGGGCAGTTGGTTGTCAGCCGAGCAGCGCGTTGCCTTCCTGCTGCGCATCCAGCAACTGACGCCGGAGTTCCCGGTCAGCACCGCAGAAATCAGCCTGCAACTGCCGGGTCGCGAACACGCCTGGTGGGTGTGGTCGGACCGCGGCGTGTTCGATGAACAGGGGCAACTGCTGGAAGTCCAGGCGGTGGGCCGCGACAACACTGAAGTGCGGCGCTCGCAGCAACAGCTGATGCAAAGCGCCAAAATGGCCACCCTCGGGGAAATGGCCACGGGCCTGGCTCATGAAATCAACCAGCCACTCAACGTCATGCGCATGGCCATCGTCAATGTGCTCAAGCGCTTGAGCAACGGCGAGGTACCGGTCGACTACCTGCAGGACAAGCTCAGCCGGATCGACACCCAGGTCCAGCGCGCGGCGCGGGTGGTCGATCACATGCGGGTGTTTGGCCGGCGTTCGGAGATCGAGCAGCAACCGTTCAATCCGGCGCAGGCAGTGGAAGGCACCTTGGCCCTGCTGGCCGAAGGCATGCGCGGCAAAGGCGTGGAGTTGCGCATCCCCTCCCTCGACTTCGAGGTACAGGTCCGCGGCCATGTCGATCAACTGGAGCAAGTGTTGATCAACCTGCTGGTCAATGCCCGCGATGCCCTGTTGAGCAAGCGTGAAGTGCAGCGCGAATTCGAACCCTGGATCAGCCTACGCGCCGAAGCCGATGCGCGCGTGGTGCGCCTGTGGGTCGAAGACAACGGCGGCGGCATCGACCCGCGCCTGCTGGAGCGCATCTTCGAACCGTTCTTCACCACCAAGCCGGTGGGTGTCGGCACCGGCCTGGGGTTGTCGGTGAGCTATGGCATCGTGCAGAACATGGGCGGCCAGTTGAGCGTGCTCAATGCCGAGCAGGGTGCATGTTTCTGCATTGAGTTGCCGATTGCCGGGGCGCGTTAGATTGCCAATTGCGCTCCACCGCCCGAATGACAACTGAGGTTGGCACCAATCTCCGCGTTCCCCAGGCTGACCCCCAGGGCCTTGAGCAAGGTGTTGACGAGCGGGTCCAGCAACGGCCCGATGAATCCCCGTACGGCGTTGACCAGTATGCCGCTGATTTGATTCAACAACCCCGCCACCTGCGCCAGTGCATTGCCGGTGATATTGCCGCTGGGCGGAACATAGGAGGTCACCTGCAGACCGCTCAACGTGTTGCCCAGACTCGTAAGGATGTTGATCGAGTCTATCGCTTGATACTGCGCAGGCAGGCCGATATTGGGGGGTAACGGATAGACCAGGCTTTGTGTGCGCTGGCCGATAGTGGTTTGCGCCTTGAGCCCCAGTCCTCCGCCCTTACCCAGCGTGACCGGGCCACAGCCTAGAATTCCAGCGCAGGTTCTGATGCCGATATCAATCAGTCGCACAGGTTCAACGGCGATGGCTGCGGATGAGGCAAAGGCCTGGACCGGGTCAATCTTGCCGATGCCCAGGTTCGCGATGGAGGTGGTTGCCTGGACCGTCACGCTCTTGCTGGCCTCGCTGGCGCAGTTGTAATCGGCAAGGTAACTTTCGGCACTGCCGGCTTCCAGACTGATATCCAGCCTGGAAGCAATCGACAGGACGGTGTTATCGCAAGGCGCTATGACCAGGCATAAAAGCGAATTCACCACGCCCACCAGATTAAGATGCAACAGGTTGTTCACGACCCCCGAAACCGGCGTCAACAGGTCGGGAAGCGCCGATACCAACTGGGAAATGGTCTTGAGTATCGGCAACTCGATGGAAACCAGGGCCCTGACCTGGGCCGTCCGGACAAAAATCTGGTCCTTACCGGTGGCCAGGCCAGCCTTGGCCAGCGCCGGATTGCCGATCGTCGACAACTGTGGCGGCTCGATCACCTTGAGCTTCACCCCCACTTTGCCGATCAACGGAATACTCACCTCAGTCGAGACCGCAGCGGCACTTTTACTGTTGGCCAGTTGGGCGACCGCCTGGACCAGCTGGAAAACCTGCACATTGGAATCCAGACCCGCCGTGGAAGCCCCCGTCTGCACGTTCAACACCTCCCCCAGCTTGAGTGTCTGCGCCGCGCTGGAAATGTTGCTGATGGACTGCAGCGCCTGCACGGCAACCTGGGCCGTTGCGCCGCCTTTGCTCAGGACCTTGATCGCCGCGTTGATCAATTGCGTAGGCGACACCGCCGTACTGAGCAGCGTTTCGTAGTCACCGGCGTTCAGGAGCAAATCCACCGCCAGCTGATCCAGGTAGCTGAGCAGCTTGATCTCGGTTTTGACCAACCCGTCCCAACCGACGGCGCTCAGCTTCAGATTGCCCCCCAGCATGCCGCCGATCAGCGCATCGAGCAGGTCCGACTTGGTGCTGTCGATGGTGCCCAGGATGGTGCGGATAGTCAGCATCGCCAGGGGTGAGGGTGACGCGGCAACGGCGGTGGCGGTCAGCCCGGTGCGCAATGGCAGCGGTCCCTTGGAAAACAATGCCGCCACCCCGGAAGCGATGCTCCTGGGCACGGAATTATGAGCGACGACTCGAATGGCGTCTGACTTGCTGGGATCGACGCTGAACCGCCGCAGGTTATCGCTACCGGTGGCGAGGGTGCCGCATTCAATCGCAAGAGTTTGCTCTGCGTTGACACTGAACCCGTTGCGCGCTGCACTTTGCGTCGCGTAGGTCAGTGCTGTATTGCCCGCCTGACAATGCCCACCGCGGGTCACTGCTTCCAGCGCGGCGGTGTCGACCACCCGCTGCAACTTGCGCTGCTCCAGATACAGCCGACCGCTGTCGACCACCAACAGCGCAAACAATAGCGCCAGGCCCAGGGTCATCGCCGCAACCAGGCCGATGGCCCCACGCTGGCGACTTCGACCGCGAAAGCATGAACGAGGAGACATCGAGCACTCCTTGCTACCTCCAGTAGTGCTCGCAGTGTAGTCAACGCACGCGCGCAGCGCTGGCAAGTTGCCAGTGCCGCTGCCAGATAGTCCGTCAGGCGTACTTATCTTGGCGGATAGTTACTCAGGATCCGCGTCACGGTTTCACGAATCGCATTGCTGCGATCGCTGGGATTGGGGGAGCTGCTGAGCATCTGTTCGTCACTGCCGCGCCATACCAACTTGCCGTCCTTGCCGTCCAGCAGGTCGATCTGGATGGTCGCGACCTTGTAGCTGACATTGCGGGTTTCGTTGTACATCGGTGCGCCCCAGTAACCGTTCCAGGGGTTGCCCCAGGCGCCGCCGTAGTTGGTGGTGACCTGTTGCTGGCGCTCTTCGATGATCAGGTAGGTCTGCACATTAAGGTCACCCTTGCTGCTCCCGGCTGCCGGGCGCAAGCCGCGCTGGTCGAGCTGATCGGCCACCGACTGGCGAATGCGTTGCTCGGTGAGGTCGCTCTGGATCCGTGGATCATCCGGGCGATATTGCAGGGCGGGCTCCTTCCAGGTCCAACTGTGGTAGGCAGCGAAGTCGCGGCTGGCGTCAAAGTCGTGATTGATCTGGTTGGACTGGCAAGCACTGAGCAACACAGCACATGCCACGAATGCGAGACGGCGGAACATGGTTTTTCTCCGGTGCAGGCCCGCACACGAATGCGAGTCATTAAGAAGGAGGATACGCCGCTACGGCCTTTTGAACAGCTTCTCTTAATGCGTCACCGCGTTCGCGTTGCGTTCCATCGACGCTGGTTTCAGCACTGGCACTCCACACCGGTTGGCCGGTGCCCGCGTCGTACAGATCAACCCGCACCACCAGCACCTGGATCTGGTAGGTGCGCACAACGGGCACCGTGTTGTACATGCCGACGCCACTGCCATAACCGTTGCCATAACGGTTGTAACCGCCGTAGGCGCCATAGCCGTAATCATCCTGCACTTGCTGCAAGCGGGTTTCCTGGTGCAGGTCGGCACTCACCAGCAGGTCTGCCGTGCGCTGGTCATGCAAGGGGCGCAGGCCTCGCTGGTCGAGGGCGTTGCTCACGGTTTCGGCGATCTGAGCCGAGTCCGCCCAGGCCGAGCCATTGGGCATCTGGCCGTCGAGCCAGGCCCAACTGCGGTAGCGACTGAAGTCTCGCGGAGCCGCAGGGTAGGCGCTGCGATCAAACGTCTGGGCCGCTTGTGGCGGCGCCGGTGGCAAGGGCCTGGAGCTGGCGACATACGGGTTGCTGCCCTGGCAGGCGCCAAGCCCCAGGCACACGGCAATCAATCCAAGGCGGCGTTTCATGATGCCCTCCACGGGTATTGGGGTCAGGCCGGGCGGCAGATCCAGTGCAGGTAACGTCCCAGCCCGGCAAATGTCGGGTGCCGACGGTGCGCCAGTTCCATCTCCAGCAAGTCGAGCAGTTCGGCACGGGCCTGGAATTCCACGGGCATGTAGTCATGGAAAACCCGCACTCCACTCTGGGTTTCGACCGTCCACAGGCCCTGCAGTTGCGTCGCCAGTTCACGCGGATCCAGGGGCATCTGTGGGGTCAGGCTCTGCTTCTCGCCCGCCATGTCGTTCTTGCGCATTTTGCGGAAGTGACCCTTGAGCAGATTGCGGTAAATCAATGCGTCGCGGTTGTAGAACGCCAGCGACAACCAACCGCCCTGCGCGGTCAGTTGATGCAGCACCGGCAGAATCGCATGGGGTTCGGCCAGCCACTCCAGCACCGCATGGCACAGCACCAGGTCATAGGGCTCGGTGAGTTGGCCGAGCAGTTCCTGCCAGGGCGCCTGGATGAAGGTCGCAGTTTGTCCGGCCTCGGCGAAACGCTGGCGCGCCCCTTCGAGCATCGGTGCGGCCGGCTCGGCCAGGGTCACCTGGTGGCCGCGCTCGGCCAGCCACAGCGACATGTGGCCCAGGCCCGCGCCGATGTCCAGCACCCGCAGCGGGCGGTCCGGCAAGGTTTCCGCCAGGTCCGCCTGCAACACCGCGAGGCGGATCGCGCCTTTGGCACCGCCGTAGATTTTTTCCGCGAAACGGGTCGCCAACTGATCGAAATGACGGTCGCTCATCAGCTGAACCGCCGTTCGCTGTCGGCCAGCTTGCTGCGCACCACCTGCTCCATATCCAACCCCAGTTCGCTGCACAGCAGCAGGAGATAAAGCACGATGTCCCCCACTTCCTGCCCGGCGTGGGCCAGGGTGTCGGGCGGCAACTGGCGCGACTGGTCTTCGCTCAGCCACTGGAATATTTCCACCAGCTCGGCCATTTCCACACTGGCGGCCATGGCGAGGTTTTTCGGGCTGTGAAATTGCCGCCAGTCATTGCGGTCGCGGATGCTGTGCAGGCGTTCGGTCAGTTCAACAAGGTTCATCGGGCTCTCCTGAAGGCGTATAGCTTCGGGCGGATGACCGCAGGAAGCAAGCTGTCGCTACGCGACAGATCGCGAGCAGACGCAGCACTGCCGACTCGCCCCTGTGGGAGCTTGCAAATTTTGTATACACCGTCCAAACCCGTAGCAGCTGCCGAGATCTGTGGTGTGGCGCAGATCGTCATCGCGGGCAAGCCCGCTCCCACAGGCTCCACCGTATTCAGCACAGCTCCGTCTGCTCACGCTGGCGCTCTAATCGACGACATTGAACTCGACCCGCGCCGTCTGCCCGCCCTCATCCAGCACGCTCAATTCAACCCGTCCAAGCTGTTCGAAAGTCGCGTTGATGCTGTCCTGGTTTGCGCTGTCACCCAGCGGTGCGCCGTTGACAAACCACCAACGCCGACCGCTGCCCCCCAATGCCGACAACTTCAGGCGCAGCAACTCCTGGCTGGCGGCCGGGCGCCGTAGTTGATCACCCTCGCGCACGCCGACGATCGACAACGGTGAGGATGCCGCCAGCAGCGGACCCGGGCAATCCGGATCGTTGGCCGGCAAGCGCGCTTCGCGCCGTTCGACCCGCGGCAACCAAGGCTCCAGCGGTGCCGGCCACAAGGCGATATCCCGGGCCACCGCCCCCGGACACTTGGCGTCGACTCGCAGCCCACGCTCGTTAACCCAGATTTTTTCCACCAGGCCCACGCCCAGGGGCTGGTCCATGGCTTGCAAGGTCGGCGGCGTGGTGCCGTCCAGGGTCCAGGCGAAGCGCTGGCGGCGGCAGTTGGGGTCGGTACGGCTCATGGGCTGTCCCAGGGGCCAGCAGATCGCAGCCACCCCGACGTTCAAGGGCACCGGCTGCACCGGGGCGCTGATGCCACGCTGACTGTCACGGTTGATCAGCACATCGTGTACCTGCAGCATCAGCGGTGCCGCCGAGGCCAGGCCAAACTGCCCGGGCACCGGGGTGCCGTCCGGGCGGCCGATCCAGACGCCGATCAGGTAACGCGGGCCGACGCCAATCGCCCAGGCATCACGAAAACCATAGCTGGTGCCGGTTTTCCAGGCCAGCACCGGGCGCTGCACCAACTCGGCTCGCGGGTCACGGTCGGGGCGCGCCTGCCCACTGAGAATGCGCCGCACGATCCACGCCGAACCCGGCGACAGCAGCGGCCGTTCGCGCAGTTCGTCGTCGGGCTGCAAGCGGATAGTGGCGCTCTTGCCGCCACGGGCAAAGGCGCTGTAGCCGCTGACCAAGTCCTCCAGCCGGCTCCCGGCACCGCCGAGGATCAGCGACAGGTTGGGCTCGGCCAGGGGCGGCAAGGCCAATGGCATGCCGCCGATGCGCATTTCGGCGGCAAAGCGTTTCGGACCGTAGGCTTCGAGCAACTGCACCGCCGGCAGGTTCAGGGAAGTCGACAGCGCACTGCTGGCCGGCACCGGGCCGCTGAAGCCCATGGAGAAGTTGCCCGGGCGGTAATCGCCATAACGCCGGGGCACGTCCTGCAGCAGCGACTCGGAATGGATCAGCCCGGCGTCCATGGCCATGCCATAGAGGAACGGCTTGAGCGTCGACCCCGGCGAGCGCAGGGCGCTGATCATGTCGACATGGCCGAAGCGCCGGGTGTCGTTGATGTCCACCGAGCCCAGGTAGGCACGCACTGCCATGCTTTGTGCCTCGACCACCAGAATCGCCGCCGAGGTGTGCTCAGGCAGGCGCGCGCGCCAGCCCAGCAACAGGTCCTCGAGACGCCGCTGCAAATTGGCGTCGAGGGTGGTGCGAATCAGCGGCGGGCTGTGCGGGCGGTTCAAGCGGCGCGCCAACAAGGGCGCCAGGCTCGGCTCCAGGCGGGGCGCCAGCAACAAGGGTTCCTCCAGGGCCTCGTCGACCGCCGACTGCGGCCACACGGCAAATTCACCGAGCCGGCGCAGCACCTTGTCCCGCGCTACTTGCGCGCGGGCCGGATGGCGGTCAGGGCGCAAGCGACTGGGCGCTTGTGGCAACACCGCAAGCAACGCCGCTTCGGCGTGGGTCAGGTGCTGCGGTGACTTGCCCAGATACGCCCAAC
Source organism: Pseudomonas sp. IT-P176 (assembly GCF_949767245.1). Lineage (NCBI taxonomy): Bacteria > Pseudomonadati > Pseudomonadota > Gammaproteobacteria > Pseudomonadales > Pseudomonadaceae > Pseudomonas > Pseudomonas sp. IT-P176. The sequence continues at coordinate 21,108 of NZ_CATKPN010000039.1, read as the reverse complement.
TGGCGGCGGCCACGCCTTGCAAGGTGCCGCCGAACGGTGCGCGATTGAGGTACAGGTTGAGAATCTGCTCCTTGGACAAATGCCATTCCAGCTGGGCCGTACGCCACAGTTGCCGCGACTTGCCCAGCAGCGTCCGCGGATGGGGATCGAGCAGACGCGCCACCTGCATCGACAGCGTGCTACCGCCGGACAACACCCGACCGCCGCTCAGGTTCTGCCACGCCGCGCGGCCCAGCGCCAGCGGGTTGACCCCGGGATGCTGGTAGAACCAACGGTCTTCGTAAGTCAGCAGTGCCTGGAGGTAATAGGGCGAGACTTCGCTCGTCTGCACCGGGTAACGCCACACGCCGTTGGCATCGGCGAAGCGCCACAGCGGCGTGCCGTCTTCGGCCAGCACCACCCGCGCCAGATCGTCCTTGGGCAGGGGCAACGGCCAGAGCCGGTCGGCCAGCCACACCAGGGCCACCAGCAGCACCACGCTGCCCAGCAGCCAACGCCACGCCCGCTTGCACCACGAACCCAGGCGCCGCGTTAGTATTGGAAAAATCAAACCCGCAAACCTCTATGCTTCAAGGGAACTCACCCACAGATTCAACAGCCAAAGACTCAGCTCTGGCACCCACGCCCACTCTTTCATCAGGATGCACACATGCAGGTAGAAAGCTTTTTCGAATGGCTCGGCCAGGCGCTGGGGTCGGTCATCCGCTTCATCGTCGACATACTCAGCGGGTTGTTCAACACCTTGAGCCACGCTGGCGGCAACTTTGTCGAAGGGCTGTCACAGGCGCTGGGCATGGACACTTCGATCGTCAGCATCCTTGCGCTGGTGGTCGGCCTGTTGCTGCTGTACTCGGCCATCCGCGCCTTCATGCGCGCCTCGATCATCGGCGGGATCATCTGGCTGGTATTGGGGTTGTGGGTGTTGAGTTGGGTGATTCACTGAACCACCCAACCCCTCGTAGATAAAGCCGCAGCATTCAACGGCCCTTGATTACCATCTCTGGCACCGTCTCACCCACCGCCTGCCAGTTCGGCCGGTACATCGACTCCACCTGCGGCGGCGGTACACGATAGGTGCCGGGCGTAACCGCCCGCGCCAGATACAGCAGGTGCGTGGTGCCATAGCCGTCGAGGTTCAACGCTGCGACGTAACGATCGTCACGGAACTCCTGGTGCTTGAGGCTGGCGTTCTGCATCGACTCACGCCACTCCTTGACCTTGCTGCTGGCGTTTTCCAGGCTTGCGGCGCTTTGGGCCAGGTTCTGGTTTTCCAGCTCCAGGCCGGCCGGCAACAAGTCCACCACCAAGGCATCCGGCACGCGCTGCTTGGCGCTGACGGCGATATGCACCAGTACCAGGTCGCCGCTGGCCAACGCCTTGAGGTCCAGCGGCTGGCCGTTCATGCCCAGGTACTCACGGCGGATGTTCAGGTTCTCGCCACCCGGTGCCGGCGCCTGCAGTGGATAACCGGAGATGGTCAGCTGTTGATAGACCGGCTCGCTGCCGGCATTGCTCAGCGTCAGCGGCGAGGCCAGCAACGGCCCTTGCAACTTGAGCCCAGGCTGGGCGTTGTTCAGCTCACGGGTTTGCGTGCCACTGCTCAACTGCGCAGTCCAGTTGGCTTCAGGCTTGCCCAGCAAACTACGGCCGGCGAGGAACAGCGAGTTGCGCTCCTGGGTCGACAGGTACGGGCTGGCAGCCAACTGGTCGGACAGCTCGAACAAGCGCTCTTCGCGCTTGCCCTTGTCCAGGTCATATTCCTGCAGCAACGCCAGAATCAGCGCCTGGTCCCGCAGCGGGCTGCCGTAGTCGGCCAGCCAGTCGTTGGCCTTGCGTGTCGCCGCAAGCCCGGCGACCAGAGCCTGGCCGGCACGTGGTTGATCGCCCATGAGCTGCAGGGCCACCGACAACTGCACCAGTGGCAACCCGGAACGGGCATCGCTGCGCCGCTCGAACAGACTGCGCAGCGCGCCCAAAGGTGCCTGTTGGCTGCGGGCCAATACCAGGCCGGCATAGGCCTGCACCGCAAACCGCGTGTGCTCGGCGTTTTCGCTATAGTCGACTTCGATCAGGTTGCGCTCCTGCAGGTAACGCAGCAGGCGCTCGTTGGCTTTTTTCAGGGCATCGGCCGGCACGCCGAAACCCTGGTCGCGGGCGCGCAGCAGGAAGTCGGTGACGTAGGCTGTCAGCCAGTACTCCTCTTCCCCGTCGGCACCCCACAGGCCGAAGCTACCGTTGTAACGCTGCATGCCCAGCAAACGTTCGATGCCCAGTTCGATCTTGCGCTTGCGCGCAGCTTCCGGCTCGCCTTCCAGGCCCAGGCGTTTCAGGCTCGCCGCGTCGGCATACAGCGACGGGTACAGGCCGCTGGTGGTTTGTTCGGAACAACCATAGGGGTAGGCTTTGAGTGCACGGATCTGCTCGCCCAGGTTCAGCGGTGGCCGGCTCGACAGGCTGAGCAAGGCTTCGCGCCCGGCCGGTTCGAACAGTGCCAGTTCACTGTCAGGCAGGCTCCAGGGTTGCTCCTTGAGTACCGCGCGATAGTGCTTGAGCAGCGCCGGATAGGCCGGCCGCACGCCCAGGGTCCACTCCCGGGTAAACGGCGGCAGGCTCTCGCCCGGTAAGTCGAGGCCGTTGACCAGCACCTTGACCTTGCCCTGGCCAAAACCACCGAGGGCGCGCAGGGGAATGCGCAAGGTGGTGCGCTGGCCCGGGGTCAACGCCACACTGTGGGCCGCCGTGTCCACCAGGGCCAGTTGGCCCTCGGTGCTCAGTTGCACCTGCAGCGTCTGCGCCTTGCCCGAGAGGTTCGACAGGTCCAGCGCCAGGCTGGTCTGGTCGCCGCCAGCGAGGAAGCGTGGCGCCGATAGTTCGGCGATCAAAGGCGCGGCGATCACCGTCTTGGCTTCGGCCATGCCGTAGCGATCGTCGGTCCAGGCCTGGGCCATCAAGCGCAGTTCACCGTTGAAGTCCGGAATATCGACACTGACCTGACCTTCACCCTGCTCGTTGAGGGTAACCGGCGCACTCTGCAGGGCGACGATGGTCACGCTGGTGTCCGGGCGTTTGCCGCCCTTGGCCAGCGCCGCATCACCACCAAAGGCCAGGCTGGCCAGACGGCCTTGGCCGGCTTCGATCAATTGCCCGTAGACGTCCAATTGGTCAGCGCCGTAGGCCTTGCGTCCAAACAGGCTGGAGTAGGGATCCGGGGTCGGGTACTCGGTGATATTGAGGATGCCGACATCGACTGCAGCCAACAGCACGTGCACCTGTTTTGGCACGCTGCCGTCGGCATTCCTGGCCTGGATCTTCACGCTCAGCGGCTGTTTGGGGCGCATTTTTTCCGGTGCACTCAGGCTCAGGCCAAGCTTGCGCTGGGTCCGATCCAGCGGCAAGTGCAGCACGCCGACCGCACGTTTGGGGGTGACGTTGGCCTTGCGCTCACCGGGACGAATCACCAGCGCGCTGACATACAGATCGTGCCGCGACCATTTCGGATCGAGCTTCACGGCAAAACTCTTGCCCTCGGCCGGCACTTCGATTTCCTGCCACCACAGCGGGCCATCGGCCGATTCCACCAGCAGATAGCCTTTGCCGGCCGCCGGTGGCGTTACCGTGACCGTGGCCGTGTCGCCATCGGCATAGGCCGGTTTATCCAGCGCCAGTTTCACTTGGTCCGGACGCACTGCCCCGCCTTCGGCGTTGTCCTGGGCACGGTAGCCGGCCCAGAAGCGCAGGCTGCTGGTCACCCCGGTCTGTGGGTCTTCGACTTCCACCCGATAAGGGCCCCACTCCACCGGGAAGCTGACCTTGGCCGTGTCACCGGCCTTGATGCTCAGGGTCTCTTCGGCAAGGTTGAGGAACTTCTCGTTGAAGTGATAGCTCCAGCCATCGTTGTCCGAGTAGTTCCAGTAATAGTCACGGCGCTCGCGAATCAAGCGCACCTTGAGGTTGTCGGCGGCCAGCTTCTGGCCCTGGTTGTTGGCCATCAACAGTTCGAACTCGACCGGACCATCGCCGTCGGTTTCCTCGCCATCGAACAAGGCGCGCAGCCCCGGCATGCGCTCGGCCGGCCACACCGGTTGCACCACGCGCCGGGTAATCGGCCGGCCACCGGACTCCTGCAGGCTGGCCTGGACGATCAGTTGCAGCGGTGACTTGGCTTCGGCCCATTTGCTGTCGAGGGAGATCAGCACTTCGCCGTCTTCGTCCAGCGCGGTTTCCTCCAGCTCCAGGTCCTGGCTCAGCTCCTCTTCGGTCACCGAGCCGAATTGATAACCCGGCAGGCTCTTGACCGCCTCACGCAGCGGTCGCACGTAAACTTGGCCACTCAAGCGATTGCCGGCGGCCGGCGCGCCGTAGAGATAACGACCATTGACGCTGATTTGCGCGGTGTCGCCCGGTTTGATCGGTTGCTCGCTGCCCTTGAGTTCGAGGGCCAGGCGTTCGGGCAGGAAGTCTTCGACGAGAAACTCGTAGAGTTGTGGCTTGCCGTCGCCCAGGTCGAACACCAACTGCCAACGCCCGGTCGGCGCTTCGCCGGCCAGCTGCAACTGATACTGATACAGACCGGAGGCATCGGCGTCCCAGACGAACTTGCGGCTGACCTGCTCATCCGGGCGCCGCACTTCGACACTCACCGGCTGCGACTTGACCGCGTTGCCGTCGGTATCGCGCAGCAGGGCGTTGAGCAGCACGGTTTCGCCGGGGCGGTAGAGATCCCGCGGGCCGAACACGAAGAACTGCAATGGATGGGACTGGGGGCCGCCGATGTTGAACTCGGCCAGGTCCAACGCTGCACTGTTGAGTCGCAGCAGGCTGGTCTGCTGGCCCTGGTGGGCGATGAGCACTTCGGCTTTTTTCGGCAGCGGCAACTGCGCGTGGCCGCCCTGCCCGGTCTTGCCCTGGCCGACCACGCGGCCGTCGCTGTCGAGCAACTCCAGGCTGACATCGTCCAGCGCCTTGCCGCCCTCCAGGGCTTGGGTGAACACGTCCAGGCGGTTCTGGTAGCGGTGCACCGAAAGCCCGATGTCACTGAGGGTAAACAGGGTCGCCGGTTGCGAATAGTTGTACGTGCCCGAGGCGCGCATGACCGCCAGGTAGACGCCCGGTTGCTGCAGCGGCTTGAGGCCGGCGATCGGCAACAGCAGGGTTTCACGGGTGTTGCGCGCCGGGTTCAGGTCAAAGCGGCCGCCATACACCAACTCGGCCATGGGCAGCAGTTCACGGGATTCATAGCTTTGCAGGCTGTTGTTGCGACCCCATTGGGCGAGGAACGCTGGCAGCGATTCGGATTTGATCCGGAAAAATTCGACGTCGACCTTGTCGACATTCAGGGCAATCACCGGCAGGCCTTCGGCCAGGCGCGTCGGCAGCAGACTGCCACGGCTGGCAAACCCTACGGTCGGTTGCAGGTCGCGGGTTTCCAGGCGGCTGACATATTCGCCGGTCAGCTTGGCGTCGTTGACCGCCAGCAATCCGGCATCCACCGTCAGCACCAGCTTGCGCTGCGGCTCAAGGTGACGCAGGCGCAGCTCCATCAGGTTGTCGGAAAGCTCCCAGGCACCATCGACCTTGCCGCTTTTGCTGTCGACCAGGTGCAGCTTGTCGGCGAATTTCTGCTGGGGGTCCAGCGGCACCGAAAAGCTCACCGACAGGGTGCTGGCACCGTCGAGCTGGATTTCCGAGACATCCACCACGCTCAACTCACGGCCGGCGTAGCGCTGCTTCAGCGCCGCCAGGTCTTGCCCGGTGTGCGTCTTGGCGGCGCTGACCGTGGCCGCCGGTGCGGAGCTGGCCGGGGGTTGGCCGGGCGTCGATGAATCGCAGGCACTGAGCAAGGTCAGCGCAGCGGCCAGAAACAATCCTTTGTTAAGCATGGGGCACTCGTGGGCAGGAGTATCGAAGGGTTGAACTATAGCCCAAGCGCTTGCCGGGCTGGAGTGATTGACCGACGGTTGGGTGTTTGGTTCTCCGCCCGGGAGCAGATCGCCGCTGATCCCGAACCACCGCCCCTGCGGATCTGCCGCTACAATGCCGCTCGCCCAAGGAGCCTGCATGTCCACCCTGATCAACGACTGGCGCGACCGCCCGACCCACCGCCGTGTCTGGGCGCTCGCCGCGCCGATGATTCTCTCCAACCTCTCGGTGCCGTTGGTGGCGCTGGTCGACAGTACCGTGATCGGCCACCTGCCCCACGCCCACCAACTGGGCGCCGTGGCGGTCGGTGCCAGCCTGTACACCTTCCTGGCCTGGGCCATGGGTTTCCTGCGCATGGGCTCCACCGGGTTCGCGGCCCAGGCCGCCGGACGCGGGGACGGCGCGGCCTTGCGCCAGATCTTGCTGCAGGGCCTGCTGCTGGCGCTGGGGCTGGCCGTGCTGCTGGGCAGCCTGGGCGTGCCACTGAGTGGCGTGGCGCTGCACTTCATGCAGCCGTCGGCGGAGCTCGAACACCTGACTCGGGAGTTTTTCCACACCCGGCTGTTTGGCTTGCCTGCGGCCCTGGCCAGCTATGCGCTGGTCGGCTGGTTCCTCGGCACCCAGAACGCCCGCGCGCCACTGGCGATCCTGCTGACCACCAACCTGGTGAACATTGCCCTCAACCTGTGGTTCGTCATTGGCCTGGAGTGGGGCGTGGTCGGCTCGGCCCGGGCGTCGGTGATCGCCGAATGGACTGGCGCCCTGCTCGGCCTGGCCATGACCCGCAGCGCCCTGCGCGCTTTTCCCGGGCATATGGCCTGGGCGGCACTGGCCATCTGGCAGAGCTGGCGGCCGCTGCTGGCGGTCAACCGGGATATCTTCATCCGCAGCCTGGCGCTGCAGTCGGTATTTTTCATGATCACGGTGCAGGGCGCCCGACTCGGTGATGCGACGGTGGCAGCCAATGCCCTGTTGCTCAACGGCCTGCTGTTGACGGCCCACGCCCTCGATGGCCTGGCGCATGCCGTGGAGGCGCTGTGCGGCCACGCCATCGGCGCCCGTGATCGCCAGGCCCTGCGCCGCTCGCTGGTGGTGGCTTGCGGTTGGTCGTTGATCGCCAGCACCGGCTTCGCCCTGTTGTTTCTGTGTGCCGGGCACCTGTTCATTGAAATGCAGACGGATATCCAGAGCGTGCGCGACACCGCTTTCAGCTACTTGCCTTACCTGGCCGCCCTGCCCCTGATTGCGGTCTGGAGCTACCTGCTCGACGGCCTGTTCATCGGCGCCACCCGTGCGCGGGAAATGCGCAACGGCATGCTGTTGACCGTGGTCATCGTCCTGCCGTTCGCCTGGGCCCTGCAAGGCCTGGGCAACCATGGCCTGTGGCTGACATTCCTGCTGTTCATGTTGCTGCGCAGCCTGACCCTGGGCGTATTCGCCTGGCACCTGCGCAACAAGGACCAATGGTTCACCGGCCACACGCAGTGAACCACCGTACTGGCGCAGACGCCGGCTTCAAGTCGGATCGTTGCGCCAGTGCTGACGCAGGCTGTCCAGACGCTCCTGCTGAGTGCCTCCCGGCAGAACCACCTGCAGCGTGGCGGATGGGTATTGCAGGCGCAGGCGCAACCAGCCGTCCAGCACCGCGTGCTCGGTGAAGCCCTGTTCCAAGCCTTCCTCGAGGCAGCACCAGATCACCCCATAATCATGCCCAGTGGCCCGGCACCACGACCAGGCATGGCGCTCCAGCAAACACGTCTGCAACTTATCCTGCTGGTGCTGGCTGAGGTTGTCTTCGATCGCCAGCTCACTTACAGCCCGGCGCGGATTGACCATCTGCTGCCACCCCAGGCTGCCCATGGCCCGATCCGCCCAGGTGCCGCCGTACCAGTACAACCGGTCGATCGGCCCCAACCAGCGGCTTAACTCACTGGCGTCGCGGGCATCGAAGAAGTAGCTGGCGGTCCAAGGGTTGTAGTAGCTCAACAGGCCCTTGTGATGCAGGCCGAAGGTCACCGTGAGCATGCGCCGCAAGTGCTCGAGCAACGGACCTGCCGACACCGAGGTCTGCAACAGTAGCCCAGGCCAGTCTTCCGGCTGATCATGGACGCAATCGGCCAGCCTCGCGTGGCTCGCCAATTCGATCACCTGCGGCCCCTGCTCGCGCAACCCATGCAGGTCGGTGTTGGCAAACAACGCGTGCCGCACCGCGCCGGCAAAGCCGTGCTGCAACCGGCTGCAGGCCTGCGGTGCGGCGGGTATGTCGAGCAACAGCCATTGCGCTGTGCGGGTCAGGCTCATGCTGCACCACTCAGGCCATCACCTGTCGCCGTGCGACACACGCAGATGAACTGGCGGCAATGGCTGTAGCTGCCACCACCGGGCAGCAGGCACAGCAACACCAGCGGCTGACTGGTGCGCAGCAGGGTCAGCAAGTCCTGGGCCGCGATCGCGGGCACTTCCTCCATGGTTGCACTCGGGGTCTCGACCGTGGGCGGTTCCATGGCCTTGAGGTGAATGTTCGGGCTGGACAGGCGCAAGGTTTCACCGTCGAAACTCACTTCGCTGCAACCGACCTTGAACTGCCGTTCAACGCTGGGGCCAACGGCCTGTGCCGGCCCGGGCGACACTTGCAGCTGTTGCTCGCTCCCCATGAATGCTGCCGCACTGATCTGCAGTTGCAAGCGTGTCGCAGGCGAGCCGGTAGCAGCCAGGTTATCCCCGGTCTGCAGTGGCGTGACGAGCACGCCGCAGATCAAGGGCTGATCCGGATCACCCTCGGTATAGCTGACGTACACCTCCGCACCTGCCCTGAGTCCATTTATCGCCTGGACAGATAAATGCGCAGCCACCGGCAACCAGCAATGACTAGGGCGACCGCCCTCGCCCTGGTACAACCACTCCAGTTGCACCGCGATCCGCTGCTGCGCATCACGGTGTTGGCCGTCCACGTTCACCACCCAGCCGAGTTGCAGGCTGCTCATGCGCGGTTTCGCCGGCGATTCGGCTGGCACGTACGGCACGCCCCACGGAATGGCCCGCAGTCGATTGTGATAGTGCGGCACGTCGTGCTGGCTCGCGCAATGTTCGACCCGGGTGATCAACCACTGGCCAGTGCCCTCGGTGCTGGGGTGTCCGGAGCAGGATAAAAGCCGCCCCGCGCGCACTGTGGGCCGCTCGGTTGCTGCCTGCACATGGATGCCGTCCGCTTGCGCATGCACTGCAAATCGCCTGACACCGGAGGCACCTTCAACCCCGAAGCTAAGCGTCTCGGCCACGCAGTGGTGCTGCCCGCAATCGCTAAACACCAGGCAATGGCCTGCTCGGCGGTGCCGGAAGTGGTAGTCAATCGACTGCTGGCCACACAGGCGCTGGACAAACGCCAGGTCGGATTCACGGTACTGAGTGCAGAACTCCAGTGCCGGATACTCACCGCGCAATTCGAATCGGCAAGCCTGCCCGTCAATGCCGTGCTCACTCAACACCTGGGCGAGGATCTGCGGCACCGACAATCCGCTGAATACACGCTGGGTGAAGCGACGTGCCAGACAGGCCAGTCGCGGGCCCAGGGTCACACGCCAGAGGCCAGGTTGTGCTTCATCGTGAAGCGGCACCAGGCCCTGGATCTGTCCATGAATGCCGCTGACCGCCGTGCCGAAACACAGATAGGCCGCGCGAAACATCAGGCTGGACAGGTCCAACTGGCGCTCGTCCAGGTGCAAGTCCAGCAGGAACTCAAAGGGTTGGCTGATGGCTTCGCTGCCGCTTAACGCGACCACGACCAGGGGCTGGGGTTGACCCGCTATCTCCAGACGAAATGACGGCTCGTAAAGGGGATCGAACATCGGCTTTTCTCTACAGGAGGGGCGGCCGGGGATTCTCGCTGAGAGACATGGCCGAGTAGAGTGCCGAAATACAACTTGGGAAATGGACTACATGAAATGAGGAAGCACCATCGTTGATAGTGCTACACCATTAAAAATCGCTGAAAAAACTAGGAATCGCCTTACCAGACCATCCGAATTTTCCGTAAGACGCGGAACATTTTCAGACAGCCTGGTTTCAGCGGTTCGTTACCTCAGGAAGACAGGTACGAAGAACGAGTCAGGCCCAGGCGCAGTGCGTCGAGGAACTGGGTACGCTCGGCAGCGGTGATCCGCGCGCTGGCGACTTTGTCGCGGTAGTGAGTCATCAGCTCTTCCGGCGACAAGTGCACGTAGCGCAGCATGTCCTCGATGGTGTCGTGGGTCTCGATCCCAGCGTGATAAACACTACCGTCGGCATTCTGGTAGATGTTCACCGAGTCGGTGTCACCAAACAGGTTGTGCATATCGCCGAGGATTTCCTGGTAGGCGCCCACCAGGAAGATCCCCAGCAGGTAGTCTTCACCGTCCTTGAGGGCATGCACCGGCAGGCTGGTCTCGATGCTCTGCTCGTCGACGTACTGCTTGATCTTGCCGTCGGAGTCGCAGGTCAGGTCTTGCAGCACGGCGCGGCGCAGCGGCTCTTCGTCGAGACGGTGCAGCGGCAGGATCGGCAGGACCTGGCCAATGGCCCAGGTATCTGGCAGGCTCTGGAATACCGAGAAGTTGCAGATGTACTTGTCGGCCAGCTTGTCGTTGAGTTCGTCGAGCACCTGGCGGTGCGAGCGCTGACGGGCCTTCAACGAGTTGTGCAGGCGACGGCAGACGGCGAAGTAGCATTGCTCGGCCAGGGCTTTCTCGGCCAGGGTCAGCTTGCCATCGGCGTACTGGGCCGCCACGTCGCTCATGTAGTGAGTGGCGCGCCAGTAGGTTTCGGTGACCATCTCGATGTCGGTCGGACCCAGCAGGTCCACCAGCCATTGCACGGTTTCCGGCAGTGCTTCCTTGTTCTCGATCTGCGGTACGTCGTCGTTGTGTTTCTCGACGTCGGTCACCTGCACCACCAGCATGGCGTGGTGGGCGGTCAGGGAACGGCCGCTTTCGGAGAAGATGTTCGGGTGTGGCAGGCTCTGCGCGTCGCAGAATTCCTTGAGCATCCCGACCACGACACCGGCGTAATCGTCCATGTCGTAGTTGATCGAACTGGCATTACGCGAGTGCGTACCGTCGTAGTCCACACCCAGGCCGCCGCCGACGTCGATGTGGTCGACCGGCAGGCCGAGGTTGCGCAACTCGCCGTAGTAACGGATTGCTTCCTTGAAACCGTGCTGGTAGTCCGCCAGGTTGGCGATCTGCGAACCCATGTGGAAGTGCAGCAGGCGGATGCCCTGGTCCAGGCCAGCGGCGCGGAAGCGCTCGACCACCGACAGCAGTTGCGCCGCCGACAGGCCGAACTTGGATTTCTCACCACCGGTGTCCGCCCACTTGGACGAAGCCAGGGACGACAGGCGTACCCGCAGGCCGACCTGTGGCTTGACCTTGAGCGAGGCGGCTTCTTCGATCACCAGGCCGACTTCGGATTCTTTCTCGATCACGATGAATACATTGTGGCCAAGCTTCTGGCCCATCAGCGCCAGGCGGATGAACTCACGGTCCTTGTAACCGTTGCAGACGATGGTGCCGCCCTTCGGCGCCAGGGCCAGCACGGCCAGCAGTTCAGGCTTGGAACCGGCTTCAAGGCCGATGGACACATCCTGGGTGGCGATGATGTTCTCGATCACCGCTTCTTGCTGGTTAACCTTGATCGGGTACAGGGCGGTGTATTTGCTCTGGTATTCCAGGCGCTCGATGTTCGCATCGAAGGCGCCGGTCAACTGACGCACGCGGTCTTGCAGAATGTCCGGGAAACGGACCAGCAACGGCAAGGACAGGCCACTTTTGCGCAACTGGTCGACTTGCTCGAACAGGTCGATAGGCGAGCTGTTCGGACCGTTCGGACGAACTTCGACGCGACCGGCGTCATTGATCGCGAAATACCCGGCCCCCCAATGGCGAATCCCGTAAACACTGCGGCTGTCCGCAACTGTCCATTGGCTGCCATCGTCTTTGCGTGTGCGTCGTACGGACATCGAAGTCCCCTATAAATGAAGTCAAAGAGCGCCACCCGGGTTGAGGGCTGGCGCAGCTTAAAGAATGAAAATGACGATTAGCCTGCAACGAGGGGATAGACCTCGAATGCAGCCCTGAGTTTAGAAACCGGTCAGAACAGGCTCTGTGAAAACCTTGGAGACGCCGCCGACGCTGATCGGGATCAGGCCTGCGTCAAGTCGGGTGGTCTTCACAGAGGCTGCTAGCCGCCGGATTTCTTCGCTTTGAAACCGTGTTTGATCAGCTCTGCCAAGAGTAGCTCGACATGATCACCCTGGATTTCGATGACCCCGTCCTTCAACGCACCGCCGGTGCCACAGCGTTTCTTCAACGTCGTGGCCAGGTCCTTGAGCGCGTCTTCGGCCAGCGGTACGCCGCTGATGGTGGTCACCGTCTTGCCGCCACGGCCCTTGCTTTCGCGGCGCACGCGCGCGACGCCATCACCGGCCGGGATAACGGTTTGTTGGCAGATGCAGGCTGCCACGGGCTGGCTACAGTCCGGGCAATGTCGACCTGCGTCGGTGGAAAATACCAGGCCACCAAGGGCGGCGAAGGATGCGGCTTTTTTGGCCACCGGCAATCCTCTTGGGAGGACAAAGACTGGTCGCAGCCACGTTGGCACGGGCTATCGACCGCGAAGCCCCACTCAGGCAGGGGCAGCGCTACTGGAACGGTACAACCCTGTAGGAGCGAGCTTGCTCGCGATGGACGTCAACGATAACGCGCGGCATCAGGCAGCACGTGTCGTCCATGCATTTTTCGCGAGCAGGCCGCAAGCGGGCACTCGCAAGCGGGCACTCGCTCCTACAAAAGGTCGCGCAGTGTAACGACAAAAAGCTCACTTGCTAAGAGCCAATCGGCGCCAATTTATGCATCTTTTGCGACGTCGATGCCGCGCGCCCGCAGATAGCGTTTCAAAGCCGCCAAAGAGTCCGGGCAGTAAGGCTTTTCGCTGATTTCCTGCATGACCTGGGCAAGGGGGATAAAACGCGCCTGCAGCACCTCTTCCGGCTGCAGTATCAAGGGCCCGTCCCAGACCGCCGAAAACGCCGCACACCACAGGCGGCTGTCGGTGTCCTCAAAGAAAAAATGGTCGTGGGCGGTCAGTTCCACCCCGCTCACCCCCAATTCCTCCGCAAGCTCCCGGGCCGCCGACTCGGCGTAGCTTTCATCGACACCGACCATGCCGCCGGCCGCCACATCCCAGAATCCGGGATAGAGCGCCTTGCTGAAGGTGCGCTGATGCACGCACAACTCACCGCTGGAGTTGAACAGCATGATGTAGGTGCCGCGCCCGATCAGCCCGCGCTCGCGCAACTCTGAGCGCACCAGTGAGCCGAGCAGGTGGTCCTGCTCGTCGACCCAGGCGATCTGCTCGGCATCCGAGGCCGCACGGTGCGCGGCCTCCCGGGCTTGATCAACCATGACTCAGCCCTGGTTGAGCAGCTGACGCAGGTCGATCACCGCTGCGTTGGCCCGCGAAATGTAGTTGGCCATGACCAGCGAGTGGTTGGCCAATGGACCAAAACCGCTGCCGTTGAGGATCATCGGGCTCCAGACTGGCTCCTGCGAGGCTTCCAGCTCACGAATGATCTGGCGCACGCTGACGGTGGCGTTCTTCTTGGCCAGGACATCGGCAAAGTCGACTTCGATCGCCCGCAGCAAGTGCGACAGGGCCCACGCCTGGCCGCGCGCCTCATAGAACACGTTGTCGATCTGCATCCACGGGGTTTCCACCACTTCCTCGTCGACCTGCGGCACCTGGCCTGGGGCCACGACTTCGGTTTTCAGCGAGGTGTTCAGCTTGACCCGGCCGACACTGGCCGACAGGCGTTGCGACAGCGAACCCAGGCGGGTGCCGACATCGCCCAGCCAGTTGTTCAGGTTGTCGGCGCGGGCATAGAACAGCGCGTTCTTTTGCGAAGGGTCCGACAGGCGCGCCTGATAGCGGGTCAGGGAGTTGATGCCTTCCTGGTATTCCGACTCACTGGAAGGCAGCACCCAGCTCTTGTTGTCGAAGTTGAAGCGCGGCTCGGCCTTGGCCAGGTCGGCGTCTTCAGCCGACTGCGATTGCGAGCGGGCAAAGTCTTTGCGCAGGGCCCGGGTCAGGTCGCGGACCTGTACCAGCACTCCGTATTCCCAGCTCGGCATGTTGTCCATCCACAGGCCCGGCGGGAACCGGTCGTTGGAAATGTAGCCGCCTGGCTTGTTCAGCAAGGTACCGGCCACCGACTTCAGGGTTTCCACCGTGGTGTAGCCGACGACCATCTGCTTGCCGTCTTTCTCGGCAGCGATCTGGGCGTTCTGCTGGACCGGGAACAGCGCAGGCTCCTCGCTCCAGTACCAGCCCAGGCCGATGGTCACCAGCAGATACAGACCGATCAGCGTAGCCAGCGCACGGCTGAACAGCAGGCCACCCAAATAGCTGCGGGTGTCCGACTTGGGTTCGGCGGCGCGCTCGGGCGCGCTGCCTGCACGGTTCTTCCAGTCCAGCATGGCGATATCCTTTCAATCACTTGAGTTCATCGGTTCGACCACAACCCTACTCCATCGTGCCTCGCCAGCAGCGGATTAATCCTGCCCTGGCACGGCGCCGCATGTGTGGCGGTCGAGCGAGCACTATAGATGAAGCAGAGCCACGAGCCTACGAGACCAGTCGGTCATAAACTGAATGGAGTCGCTTTGCACAATATTGACTAGCGACACTCATGCAACTGGAAAGTGGTGCTAGCATAGAGCCACCACTCGACCTCAGCATGCACCCTCACTAGTAGTCAGGATATGACCGAGCCAGAAGACCCCAGCCGTGAGCGCCTCAAGCAGCACTTTGCCCAGCGGGTAATTCATCAGGCACGTCAGATTCTTGAGATTTGGCAGCGCCTGCAAGGCAGTGAGTGGTCGACAACCGACCTGGCGGAGCTCAGCGAAGCCAACCTGCGCCTGCTACGTTTCGCCGAGCGCTTCGAACAGCCCGAACATACCCAGTTGGCCCACGGCATCAACCAGTCCCTGCAGGCCGTCGACGCCAATCGTGGACGCTTGAGCAGTGGCCTGATCAGCGACCTCAACCGCTTGATGCAACGCTTGTCGCGCACCGGCCTGCGCCAGGGCGACCAGCTCGAGCAAACCTATCTGCCACCCTTGCGCAAGCCGGTGTACGTGTTGCTGCAGGATCACGACCGTGCCGAACGCCTGGCCAAGCAGCTGGAGTTTTTTGGCCTGAGTGCCCAGTCCCTGGACAGCGTGGCGGCGTTTCGCGCGGCGATGGTCGAGCGCCTGCCGAGTGCGATTGTCATGGACGTCGATTTCGAGGGCCCGGGCTTGGGCCTGCAACTGGCGGCCCAAGCCCAGGAAGGCCTGGAGCACAAGCTGCCGCTGTTGTTTTTCAGCCTGCTGGAAACCGACACGCCGACGCGCCTGGCCGCGGTCCGGGCCGGCGGCCAGGAGTTCCTCACCGGCACCCTCGAGGCCTCGAGCCTGCTGGAAAAGATCGAAGTGCTGACCTGCATCGCCCAGTACGAACCCTACAAAGTGCTGATCATCGACGACTCCCGCGCCCAGGCCATGTACACCGAGCGCCTGCTCAACAGTGCCGGGATCATTACCCGCACCTTGATCGAGCCGATCCAGGCCATGGCCGAGTTGGCGGACTTCCAGCCCGACCTGATCATTCTCGACATGTACATGCCGGCCTGCACCGGTACCGAACTGGCCAAGGTGATCCGACACAACGACCGTTATGTCAGCGTGCCGATCATCTACCTGTCGGCCGAGGATGACCTGGACAAGCAACTGGACGCCATGAGCGAAGGGGGCGACGACTTCCTGACCAAGCCGATCAAGCCGCGCCACCTGATCACCACCGTGCGCAATCGCGCGGCCCGGGCCCGCAACCTCAAGGCGCGCATGGTCCGCGACAGCCTGACTGGCCTGTATAACCACACCCATATCCTGCAACTGCTCGAAGACTGCAGCTTCCGCGCCCGCCGCGAGAACAAGCCCTTGAGTTTTGCCATGCTCGACATCGACCACTTCAAGCGGGTCAACGACAGCCACGGCCACCCCATGGGCGACCGGGTGATCAAGAGCCTGGCGCTGTTTCTCAAGCAACGCCTGCGCAAGACCGACTTCATTGGTCGTTATGGCGGCGAAGAGTTCGCCATCGTCATGCCCGACACCGATATCGAATCGGCCTACAAAGTACTCGAGCAGATCCGTCGACGCTTTGCCGAGATTCACTACCCAGCCCAACCGCAAGACCTGTGGTGCACCTTTAGCGCCGGCGTGGTCGACCTGAGTGAAGACAGCGACAGCCTGATGATGGCCAGCCAGGCAGACGAAGCCCTGTATCGCGCCAAGGCGGCAGGTCGCAATCGGGTGCAGGCTGCGCAGCAATCAAGGCAAAGTGCCACTTTTTCCACGGAAACCACCGATTTGGTCATAACGCTGTAATACGAACGCAATAACTTCGGGCGCTTACCATTCTGTCGTCGGTAGAAACCTGATGCGCCTGAAGTGGCTGACCAATCTCAATACCCTGCTGTTAGTGGCGGTGTGCCTCGCACTCGGCACCACTTTGTGGTGGTCGCAAAAAGCCCTGGAACGTCCTTATCTGCTGATGGAGCGTTACCTGGGACTCTCCCAGCAGTTCCAGAACCAAGTGGCACGCAAGATCGAAGACTACCTGCAAAGCGGCGACGCCTTGCGCCTGAGCAGCGCCACCCAGGCGATTACCACGCTGCAACAAGGCCTGGATGAAATGCCCCCCGAGCTGGCGCAAAGCCTGCGCCCAAGCCTGGCCAGCCTCGAGGTGTTCAGCAGCACCGAACTGCTGGCGGCGGGCAAGCTGGCTGGCGATCCACAAGCGCTGCTGCTGCAAGCGGAACGCGAACTGGGGGCCAGCCTGGAGCAACTCGGCCAGTACGCCACCGCCAGCCCCGGCCCGGAATCCGCCGCTTACTTGCCGGCGTTGCTGGCGGCGGCCCAACACCTGAGCAAGCTGTCCCTGGCCCGGGACAAATTGGTGAGCAGTGGCCGCAGTGAGTTGGCGGTCGATGTCGAGCGTGAAGTGACCAACATCCGCAGCCAGGCCGAGCTGATCGACGCCTTGCCATTGCTCGGCGTGGCGAGCAGCCAGGCGTCGAACAGCGACGACTTCGCCTCGATGATGGGCCTGCAAGGCAACGAACAAACGGTCGCCGAAGATGCCGGCACCGGCTACAAGCGCGAATTGGCCAGCCTGCTCGCCCGCTACCCGGCTGAACTGGCCCGAACCCGCGAACAGATCCGCCAACGCAGCGAACTGAGCGCCGCCACCCACCTGAAAATCGACGCCGTGCAGCAGGCCATCGCCGGGCTGGAGCCCGTGGTGCGCGCTCAGCATGGGCAGATTCAAGGCGAAGTGCGCTTGATCCAGGGCGCGATGATCGGCCTGATTCTGTTGATCGCCCTGCTGATCGACACTCTGCAAAGACGCCTGGCACGGGTCCTGAGCAACCTGGCACCGGCCTTGTCGACCTGGGCCGAAGGGGATTTCAGCGCCGACATCCACTTGGGGGCGACCAACCGTGAACTGCACGACATCGAAGAATCGCTCAATCGCCTGCGCGCCTACCTGGTGGATCTGGTGGGCACCATCCGGCGCAACGCCGAACAAGTCGCCGGCAGCAGCCGTGTGCTGGCCGAACTGAGCAACGAACTGCACAGCGGTGCCGAGCATCAGGCTGGCGACACCGCGCTGATCCGCGACTCCCTGGGCGAGCTGGAAGCCACTATCGTGCAAGTGGCCGGCGATGCCAGCCAGGCGGCCGACGCCAGTCGCCATGCGGGCCTGGCAGTCGCCCACGGGCAGCAGGTGATCGGCATGAGCCTGACCGGGCTACACGCGCTGGTCGACGAGGTCCAGGGCAATGCCCAGATGATCGAGCACCTGGCCGAGGAGTCAGCGACCATCGGCGGCGTGCTGACAGTAATTCGCTCGATTGCCGACCAGACCAACCTGCTGGCCCTGAACGCCGCCATCGAAGCCGCCCGCGCCGGGGAAATGGGCCGTGGTTTTGCAGTGGTCGCCGAGGAAGTTCGCTCCCTGGCCCAACGCACCGCCGGCGCCACCGCCGAAATCCAGACCCTGATTGCCGGCTTGCAACAGGCGGCGCGCTTGTCGGTGGACGGCATGCGCGCCCAGGTCGAGCACGCCGAGGCCACCGCCAGCCAGGCGCAGGCGGCTGACGGCGCCCTGGATAAAATCGTCGATGCGATCCAGACCATCGCCGACACCGCCGTGCGCATCGCCGATGTCACGGCCCAGCAAAGTGGCGCGGTCAGCGAAATCCGTGATCACAGCGAACGCATTCATCAACTGGGCGGGGACAATCTGCTGCGCATTGGCCAAGGGCGCAGCCAGGGCGAGAACCTGTTGGTGCTGGGCGGGCAACTGCATACGGCAGTGCAGGCCTTTCGTGTTTGAGCGACCTGTTGCAGGCGCTTCGCCTGTCGCCGGGACTTCGCCGAACGTGCAGCCAACTTGATTGACCAGATTTAATCAGTTGGTCATATACTTCGCGCAATCATCGGTAATCGTGCTGGCTATTGCAGAGAACTGGACAGTCACATTTGCTTTGCGGCATAGTCGCCGGGTTCTGATAACTACGCATAGATCACAAGGAACAGCAGATGGCGACCCTACTGGTGCTGCACGGCCCCAACCTGAACCTGCTCGGCACCCGCGAACCGGGCGTCTACGGGGCTATCACCCTGGCCCAGATCAATCAGGACCTGGAACAGCGGGCACGTAACGCCGGCCATCATTTGCTCTACCTGCAAAGCAACGCCGAGTATGAATTGATCGATCGTATTCACGCAGCTCGTGTCGAGGGCGTGGACTTCATCCTGATCAATCCAGCAGCTTTTACGCATACAAGTGTCGCATTACGTGACGCGCTGCTGGCGGTGAGCATCCCATTCATCGAAGTGCATTTGTCTAACGTGCACAAACGCGAACCTTTCCGCCATCACTCTTACTTCTCCGACGTAGCGGTGGGAGTGATCTGCGGCCTTGGCGCCAGCGGTTATCGACTGGCCCTGGAGGCCGCCCTGGAACAGCTTGAAAGACCGGCAACGGCTTGAACAACAAGCGTTAAACGCCCCTGACCGACCCTTGGGAGTTGATGATTCATGGATATCCGTAAAGTTAAGAAACTGATCGAACTGCTGGAAGAGTCCGGCATCGACGAGCTCGAGATCAAGGAAGGCGAAGAGTCCGTACGTATCAGCCGCCACAGCAAAACTCCAGCCCAGCAGTACTACGCTCCGGCGCCAATGGCTGCACCTGTTGCCGCCCCGGTTGCTGCAGCGCCTGCTGCTGCCGCTGCACCTGCCGCTCCGGCCGCACCCGTGCTCAACGGCACCGTGGCCCGCTCGCCAATGGTAGGTACCTTCTATCGCAAGTCTTCGCCGACTTCGCCGTCCTTCGTTGAAGTAGGCCAAAGCGTGAAGAAAGGCGACACCCTGTGCATCGTCGAAGCCATGAAGATGATGAACCACATCGAAGCTGAAACCAGCGGTGTGATCGAATCCATCCTCGTTGAAGACGGCCAGCCGGTTGAGTACGACCAACCGCTGTTCACCATCGTTTGAACCGCGGAGTGCCTTTGATGACTGCGAAGTTGGAAAAAGTCCTGATCGCCAACCGCGGTGAAATTGCCCTGCGGATCCTGCGCGCCTGCAAAGAGATGGGTATCAAGACCGTCGCCGTTTACTCCAAGGCCGACAAGGAGCTGATGCACCTGGGCCTGGCAGACGAATCCGTTTGCATCGGTCCGGCATCGGCCGCGCACTCTTACCTGCACATCCCGGCAATCATCGCCGCAGCCGAAGTGACCGGCGCTACCGCCATTCACCCAGGCTACGGGTTCCTCGCGGAAAACGCTGACTTCGCCGAACAGGTGGAGAACTCCGGTTTTGCCTTCATCGGCCCGAAAGCTGAAACCATCCGCCTGATGGGCGACAAGGTTTCGGCCAAGCACGCCATGATCGCTGCCGGCGTACCCACCGTTCCAGGCTCCGACGGCCCGCTGCCCGAAGACGAAGAAACCGCTCTGCGCATCGGTCGCGAAGTGGGCTACCCGGTGATCATCAAGGCCGCTGGCGGCGGCGGTGGTCGCGGCATGCGCGTGGTGCATAAAGAAGAAGACCTGATCTCCTCGGCACAACTGACCCGCTCCGAAGCAGGCGCGGCGTTCGGCAACCCGATGGTCTATCTGGAAAAATTCCTGACCAACCCACGTCACGTGGAAGTCCAGGTGCTTTCCGATGGCCAGGGCCACGCCATCCACCTGGGTGACCGCGATTGCTCGCTGCAACGTCGCCACCAGAAAGTTCTCGAAGAAGCGCCGGCACCGGGCATCGACGAGAAGGCTCGCCAGGAAGTCTTCGCCCGCTGCGTCAAGGCGTGCATCGACATCGGCTACCGTGGCGCCGGCACCTTCGAGTTCCTGTACGAGAATGGCGCGTTCTATTTCATCGAAATGAACACCCGCGTTCAGGTTGAGCACCCGGTTTCGGAAATGGTCACCGGTATCGACATCGTCAAGGAGATGCTGAGCATCGCCGCTGGCAACAAGCTGTCGTTCACCCAGGATGACGTGGTCATCCGCGGTCACGCGCTGGAGTGCCGGATCAACGCTGAAGACCCGAAAACCTTCATGCCGAGCCCGGGCACGGTCAAGCATTTCCACGCGCCAGGCGGCAACGGCGTTCGCGTCGATTCGCACCTGTACAGTGGTTATGCCGTTCCGCCGAACTACGACTCGCTGATTGGCAAGCTGATCACTTACGGGGCAACCCGTGACGAAGCCATGGCGCGCATGCGCAATGCGCTGGACGAAATCGTGGTTGACGGGATCAAGACCAACATCCCGCTGCACCGCGACCTGGTCCGCGATGAAGGCTTCTGCAAAGGGGGCGTGAACATTCACTACCTCGAGCACAAGCTGGCGGGCGAGAAGCACTAAGCTTCGAAGCTGCACCTGACAAAGCCGCCTTCGGGCGGCTTTGTTGTTTCTGCACCATCCACCTTGTGGGAGCGGGCCGGGCGGCGCTCCGCTTGCCCGCGCAGGGCATAGGTATCTACACAACTGTGGTGCGACGTTGCACCTGTGGGCCTCTGGGGTGTTGGATT
>NZ_CATKPN010000038.1:0-86672 GCF_949767245.1 Pseudomonas sp. IT-P176 | reverse complement strand
CTGAGTCGCCAGGCAGACTTGGGGCTGAAAGACGGCGCCATCCGCCGCTTCGAAGAGAACGAGATCATGCCGACCCTGAGGGTTCAGAGTCACCATGGGCCTGTCCCGTGACAACGGACGCCAAGAAGCGATACTTCAGTCGCTCTCTTGGAGGTTGCCATGTACCCAAGCACTCGCCGTAACTACACCGATGAGTTCAAGGCTCAAGCCGGCGCATTAGCCCGGGATAAGCGCTTAGGCCGTGGATCAGCGATTGATTCTGTCAGCTCAAGGATTCCTAGCCGGCGCCCCGGATGATCGGGCATGATCATGAGATTCGAACCAGATTGCACTGACCTATGCCCGTAGACCTGCAAGCGCTCTATCCCAAACTGATCCATCTGATGCTGGACACGGTGTTTGTCGTCGACCGGGATAACCAGATTGCGTTTGTCAGCGATGCCTGCGAGACGCTGCTGGGTTACCGCGCCGATGAGCTGATCGGCACCCCGATCACCGACTATATGCACCCTGACGACCTGGCGGCCACCCGGGCTTCGATTGTCCGGGTCATGAATGGCCGGCCCCATGTCGATTTCCGCAACCGCTATCTGCGCAAGGATGGCGCTATCGTCCACATCCTGTGGGCGGCGTTCTGGTCCGAGGAGGTGGGCGCGCGGATCGGCGTCGCTCGAGACGTGACGGCCCTGTGGCAGGCCGAGGAGGAGTTACGGTTCCTCGCCCATCATGATCCGCTGACCCAACTGACTAATCGTTCGCTGTTCAATGATCGACTGGACTCAGCGCTGCACGCCGCCCACCGGCACCAGAGCACGCTGGCGTTGCTGTTTCTGGACATCAACGACTTCAAGCAGATCAACGATATCCATGGCCACGCCGCCGGCGATCGGGTGCTCTGTGCGATCGCTCGCCGGCTGCAAGCGTGCGTCCGCGAGACCGACACGGTGGCGCGGATGGGCGGTGATGAGTTCACGGTGCTGTTGACCGACATCCAGTCGCCGGACGCGGTGGCGCACAAGGTGGCGCAGATTCTCGCGGCCATGGCCGAGCCGTTGGGTGCCGAGTTTGGTGCGATCAGCATGCCGTCGTGCAGCATCGGCGTGGCCTGTTATCCCGCCGACGGCGAAGATGCCGATACGCTGCTCAGCCATGCGGATGGTGAGATGTACCGGGTCAAGAGGTACAGGTCTGCAACGGCGAGATCCTGACTACCGCTAGCTGGCTCAAACCAGCAAATCGACGGTCTGCAACATACGTCGATACGGCGAGTGGGCGTGGCCCATCTCGAAGTGGATGGTTTCGATCAGGCATTCCAGGAACCGCTCCGCCGCTGGCCGCAGGGGTTGTCCGCTGCGGCTGATGGCACCGACCGATGCGCTGCCCACCGGCTCGCGCAAGGGCAGGGCGCACAGGCCTTCGCGTTGTGCGCAGAGCTCCACCAGCGGCCAGGGAAAGACGCTGAGCATATCGGTTTCGCGCAGCAGGCTGAGGATGATCGACAGCGAATGGGCGAAGTGCACATGGCCCTGGGTGGAGATCGTGCCGTCCTGCTGCGACGCCATGATCCAGTCGGCCGCCGCCAGGTCCTCCATGCGCCGGCTGTCCGCCAGCGGGTGTTCCCGGCGGGCCACCACCGCACAGTCGGCGGTGAACAGCGGCAGGTAGGTCAGGTCGGTGCTGGAGAAGCGCGTGTCCAGGCGCCCGATGAACAGGTCGACACTGGCATCGCGCAGCAGCGGGCAGGCCACCGATGACAGCCCCTCATACAGTTCCAGTTGCACCTGCGGGAACAACTGGCGAAAGCGCACCACCGCCTTGGGCATCAGCGTCATCGCCAGCCAGGGGGTCACCGCCACCGACAAACGTCCCACCAGTTCGCCGTTGTTGTCGGCCAGCACCTGGCGTGCGTTGAGCATCTGCGCCACCAGCAGGCGGGCCTGGATCAACAGCTTCTTGCCCAGTTCGGTGAACACGATCCCCGAGGTGTTGCGGATCAGCAACTGGGTCGCGGTGTCGGCCTCCAGCTTCTGGATCGCCTTGGTCACCGCGGCCGGCGAGGTGTCCAGGCGCTTGGCGGCGCCACGGATGCTGCCCGCGTCGGCCACGGCCACCAGTGCATTGAGTTGATAGAACTTCATGGTGTCACCGCTGTTAACCCTGGGTTGCCCTGTTGACTTTCGATTGCCTGTCGGCGCCGGCTCCCTGCCTCTAAGCTCGGACCCATAGCGCCCAAGCCCTGCACCTGTGCCAGGGAGCAGCAGGACCTGGCAGAAAACGCCTTGGCACTGTGCGCAATCCCGGCCTGACGTTCAACAAGGAAATTGCTGACCATGACCCAGTCCCTGCCGCTGTTGCAAGAAATCGAACAGGAGATGCGCGCGCTGCGCCATCAGATCCACGCCAACCCCGAACTCGGCTACCAGGAAGTCGAGACCAGCGCCTTGGTCGCCGAGCGCCTACGCCAGTGGGGATATCAGGTGACGCGCGGGCTGGCGGAGACCGGGGTGATCGGCACCCTGAAAAAAGGCACCAGCAAACGGGTGATCGGCATCCGCGCCGACATGGACGCGCTGCCGATCCTGGAGAAGACCGGCCTGCCGTATGCCAGCCGGATCCCGGGGAAGATGCACGCCTGTGGGCACGACGGGCACACAGTGATGCTCTTGGCGGCGGCCTATGCCCTGGCCCATGACCACCCGTTCGATGGCACCGTGCATTTGATTTTCCAGCCGGCCGAGGAGGGCTTGGCGGGTGCCCGGCGGATGATTCAGGAGGGGGTGCTGGAACAGTTCCCCTGTGACGCGGTGTTCGCGGCGCACAACATGCCCGGCTACCCGGTGGGCAAATTGGGTTTTCGCGCCGGCCCGTTCATGGCCTCCGCCGACCAGGTCACGGTGACCATCCACGGCGTGGGTGGCCACGGGGCGATGCCCCATCTGACCGTGGACCCGGTGGTGGTTTGCGCGAGCATCATCATGGCCTTGCAGACCATCGTCTCGCGCAATGTCTCGCCCCAGGACATGAGCGTGATCACCGTCGGCTCGATCAACGCCGGCAAGGCCTCCAACGTGATCCCCGACAGCGCACAGATGCTGATTTCGGTGCGGGCGCTGAACAACACCGTCCGCGACCGCCTCGAAAGCCAGATCAAGCAACTGATCCACGCCCAGGCCCAGGCATTCGGCGCGACCGCCGATATCCACTACAGTGCCGACTACCCGCTGCTGGTCAATGATCCCCAGATGACCCGCTTCGCCAGCCAGGTGGCCACCGACTGGCTGGGGGAGGACGAGGTCCTGAACGACATAGTGCCCTTCAACGGCAGCGAGGATTTCGCCTACTTCCTGCAGCAGGTCCCTGGCTGTTACCTGATCATCGGCAACGGCGACGGGGAAAAAAGCTGCATGGCCCACGACCCGCGCTACGACTTCAACGACGACATCCTGCTTCGGGGTGCCGGTTTCTGGGTCAAGCTGACCGAGGCCTTTTTACCGCTCAACCCTTGAGAATGACGACCTGCCCAACCGTGAAAACCAATAAAAGACGAGGTCTACATGCAACTCTTGAAACTTCGCTACCGCGCCCTGTTGCTCGGCGTACTGTTCGCGCCGCTGGCCCAGGCCCAGCCGGTGATCAAATTTGGCGTCGACCCGAGTTACCCTCCGTTCGAACAAAAGCAGCCCGACGGCTCGCTGAGCGGTTTTGATATCGACCTGGGCAACGCCCTGTGTGCCGAGCTGCAGGTCAAGTGCATCTGGGTCGAGCAGAATTTCGACGGCATGGTCCCGGCCTTGAAGGCACGCAAGTTCGACGCCATCCTGTCGGCCTTCAGCGCCACCGCCGCGCGCCGCCAGCAGGTGGACTTCAGCGACAAGATCTACACCGCGCCGTCGTCGCTGGTGGCCAGGAAAAACAGCGGGCTGCTGCCCACCGCCGCCTCCCTCAAGGGCAAGTCCGTGGGGGTGGTGCAAGGCACCCTGCATGAAGCCTTCGCCCGCGCGCAGTGGGGCAACCAGGGCGTCAACATCCATACCTACCAGACCCAGGACCAGGTGTTTTCCGACCTGATCAACGGGCGCCTGGATGCCACCTTCCAGGCTTCGGTGCAGGCCGATGCCGGGCTGCTGCAAAAACCCCAAGGCCAGGACTTTGCCTTTGCCGGCGAGCCGATCACCGACAAAAGCATCATTGGCGACGGCGTGGCCATCGGCATCCGCAAGAACGAACCCGAGCTCAAGCAGCAACTGAACACCGCCCTGGCCAGCATCCGCCAGTCCGGCGAATACGAGCAGATCGCCAAGAAGTACTTCAACTTCGACATTTACGGTGAGTGAGGCCAACGTCATGAACGAAATGACCCGATTTGCCGATGCCGGCTTTACCTGCCCCATCAGCGCAGAGGCGGTGCAGGCCTACCAGAGCCAGGGCGCCGTGTGCATCCGCAACGCTTTTACCCCAGAACAAATCAGCCAGTTGACCGCGGGCATCGAGGCCAACCTGGCCGCTCCCAGCCCACGGGCCAAGGTCGCCAGCAGTGCCAGCGACCCGGGCTGGTTCTTCGAGGACTTCTGCAACTGGCAGGAAAACCGCGACTACCGCGACTTCATCTTCAACTCGGCGCTGGGGCCGATCGCCGGAGCCTTGCTCGGCAGCCAGCAGGTGCGCTTGCACCATGACCACTTGCTGGTCAAGGAGCCCAACACCCGCCAACGTACCCCCTGGCACCAGGACCAGCCGTACTACAACATCAGCGGTTCGGACACCGTGAGCTTCTGGATTCCCGTCGACCCGGTGCCCAGGGCCGCGACCCTGGAATTCATCGGCGGCTCGCACAAGGGCCCGTGGCTGATGCCGCGCTCGTTCATGGACAGCCAGGCCAAATGGTTTGCCGAGGGCACCCTGGGCGAATTGCCCGACATCGAGAATCACCGCGAGGACTTCCCGATCCTCGGCTGGGAGCTGGCGCCTGGGGACATGGTGTGCTTCAACATGCTGACCCTGCATGCGTCTTCAGGGGTGGGTGGAAAAAATCGGCGGCGGGCGTTTTCGGTGCGGGTGATCGGTGATGACGTGCGCCATGCCCCGCGACCCTGGGCGACGTCCCCGGATTTTCCGGGGCTGCGCGAGGCACTGGCCGCCGATGTGCCGATGGAGCACGAACTGTTTCCGCCCCTTTGGCAGCGCCAGCTGCAGCGATAAGGCAATTTGCTGGCCCCTGAGCATTCGATGTGTCGTCAAAATCGCCGGAATTTCAGGCGGTTAAACGGAATATTTAATGCGAAATCTACTCAGCGCGCTGATCCCGGTTGCCCTGGTCAGCGTCGTGGCGTCTGCACAGGCCAAGGAGTTGCCGGCCAACGACCGGTATGTCTGCAGTTGGGGCGCCGGTACTGCGGCCAGGGCCCAGGAGCTCAAGCTGTCGGGGGTTTCCCTGTATGCCGCACGGCAGAAGATCCAGACCTACAAGTTCAACAAGTCGTGGATGCGCATGATGGCCCTGGGTATTACCGAGCAGACCTACGACAGCCCGTCGCGCTTCAAGCCGGCGGCGGTGCGCGAGAGCTTCTACAAGGATTGCCTGCGCTATAAGGTGGCGCGCAAGTAGCGCCAGGGGCGGGCAGCGTCATGGCGCTGTCCGCCCATCATCCTTAAGTGTCCGAAGTGGTCTCGCGGCCGTGGGCGGCAGCGGCCAGTTGTCCGGTGTCGACCCGCACGAACACCGAATCGCCGACGGCGGTGAGCACCTCGCCGGCATACACCTCGCAGATCACCCGGCTCTTGCGCCCGACTTCACCTTCGACCCGCGCGCGCAAGGTCAGCGGCACGTCCATGGGGGTGGGCTTGATGAACTTGATGCCCAGGTTGCCGGTGACGCAGTTGATGCGCGGCAGGCTGCCGGGTTCGCGCTGTTCGGCGCGGTAGTGGTAGGCCATCACTGCCCAGTTGGAATGGCAGTCCACCAGCATGGCAATCAGCCCGCCATAGACCAGGTCCGGCCAGCCGCAATACTTGGCATCGGGCAGGTGCTCGGCCACCACGTGCACACCATCCTCATGCCAGCGGCTCTTGATGTGCAAGCCATGGGGGTTGCGGCTGCCGCAGCCATAACAAACGCCCTCGGGGGCGGCGGTGTCTTGCAGGGAGGTGTCGAGCACGGGCATTCCTGGGTCCATCCTGAAGAGAAAAACCAAGCCTAGCGGATTTCCTCCTGAAGCAGAACCGGGGGCGAACTCAAGCCACGGTAATCGCTGAATGTGCAAAAAGGACATGGTGAAGTGACAAGGTATTAATTAGAATCACTCTCATTTGAAATATCCTTCGCGCAGGGCCTCTTGACATGATTGACGCAGCGACGCCTCCGGAGCATGCCCTCCACGCCTTGTACCGTGACCATCGCAGCTGGCTCGAATGCTGGTTGCGGCGGCGCATGGGCAATGCCTGGGATGCCGCGGACCTGAGTCAGGATACCTTCCTGCGGGTACTGTCCAGCTCGCAGCAGATTGCCGAGATGCGCGAGCCCCGTGCCTACCTGTTGACGGTGGGTAAGCGCCTGCTGAGCAACTTCTACACCCGGCGCCACCTGGAGCAGGCCTACCTGGATGCCCTGGCCCGATTGCCGGAGGACAGCGTGCCTTCGCCGGAGCAACGCTGGCTGCTACTGGGAACCCTGCAGGCCCTCGACGAATTGCTCGATGGCCTGCCGGTGCTGGTGCGCCGGGCATTTCTCTGGAGTCAGCTCGACGGCCTCGGCTATCGCGAGATCGCCGAACGCCTGCAAGTCAGTGAGCGTACGGTCAAGCGCTACATGGCCCATGCCTACGAACATTGCTTGCTGGTGGAACTGTGAGTCGTGCCGTGCCTTCCAGCGAAGCCCGCGAAGTGGCGCGCGCGGCGGCCCAATGGCTGGCACTGATGGAATCGGGCAGTGCCAGTGAAGACGATCATCAGCGCCTGCAGCAGTGGCGCAACAGCCATGGCAGCCACGAGAGCGCCTGGCAGCGAGCGCAGGCGTTGCGCCAACGCTTTTGCGACTTGCCGTCGGCACTGGCGCTGGCCACCCTGGACCGCCCGGATGCGGGTCGACGGGCCGTGCTCAAGCGTGCCCTGGGGGTGGCGGTGCTGGTTCCCAGCGCCTGGTTGCTGAGCCGGCAGTTGCCGCTGGACGTGTGGCGCGCCGACCTGCACACCGGCACCGGAGAACAGCGGCGGCTGCCCCTGGCGGATGGCAGCTCGTTGCAGCTGAACAGCGCCAGCGCGGTCAACCTCGACCTGGGGACCCGCCACTTGAGCCTGGTACGCGGCGAGGTGGCGCTCAAGGTTCCTGGCCCGGCGCCTCTGACCTTGCAAGCGCCCTATGGGCAGATCAACGTCAGCCGCAGCGAAGTGTGCGTGCGCCTCAATGACGGCCATTGCCAGGTCTCGGTGGTCAGCGGTGCGGTGCAGTTGCAGCCCTTGCATGGGCCGCTGCTGGTGCTCAATGCCGGGCAGCGGGTCGACCTGCAAGCTTCGGGCGCTGGCCCGGTGAGCGCCTTCGACCCCTCCGTGGCGGATTGGCGCAGCGGGGTGCTGACGGCGCAGGACCAGCCATTGGGGGATTTTCTGCGGGAACTGAGCCGCTACCGTCCCGGGCTGCTGCGCTGGGAGCCGGCCCTGGAAAAGCTGCGGGTGACCGGCAGCTTCCGCCTCGACAACACCGACCGGGTACTGGCCTTGCTGGCAGCCAGCCTGGCGCTGGAAGTGCATACGCGCACCCGCTATTGGGTGACCCTGGCTCCCCGTGACCAGTTGGGCTGAACCTCTGTAGGAGCGAGTGCCCGCTTGCGGCTTGCTCGCGAAAACCTCAAGGGCGACACGGACATCCAGGCAGTGTGCGTCATCGTTGACGACCATCGCGAGCAGGCTCGCTCCCACAGGTTTGGTGGCTGGCTGCGGGATCTGTGGGTTCGCGCAACCACTGTAGGAGCGAGCTCGCGAAAACCTCAAGGGCGACACGTGCATCCAGGCGGTACACGTCATCGTTGACGACCATCGCGAGCAAGCTCGCTCCCACAGGTTTGGTGGCTGGCTGCGGGATCTGTGGGCCCCCGTGGTGGGTGTGCGCAGTGGCAGGGCGATTTATTTATTTTTTCCAGAATTTCCTGCAAGCCTGTCCCTTTTCTGCGTCTCGCCGGTCATTCCTGGCAAGTGAACAAAAACCAGAGACTCTTCCAATGCCCGCAGTGCCAAGCCGTATGCGTCCTTTGTTGCACCTGAGCCTCATGCTGAGCCTGAACGCCAGCCCGTTATTGATCGCCAGCAGTTGGGCCGAAGACGCCGCCCGGCGCAGCTACCAGGTGCCGGCCGGGAGCCTGGGTGCCACCTTGACCCGGTTTGCCGGGCAGGCCGGGGTCAACCTCGCGGTGGATCCGGCGTTGGTCGGCGGGCGCACCAGCCAGGGGTTGTCCGGCGAATTCGCGGTGCAAGAGGGCTTTGCCCGATTGCTCCAGGGTTCCGGTCTGCAATTGCAGGCAGTGGGTGAGCAGGCTTATATCCTGGTGCCGGCGCCGGACGCCGGCAGCCTGCAACTGCCGGCCACCGCGATTGTGGGCGCCACGGCGGAGCAGGGCGTGGCGCCCTACGCCGGTGGCCAGGTCAATCGTGCCGGCTCCCAGGGCATGCTGGGTGACCAGGACTTCATGGACAGCCCGTTCAGCGTCACCTCCTACACCCAGCAGGCGATCAAGAACCAGCAAGCCCGGACCCTCGGCGACGTGGTGGCCGCCGACCCGTCGGTGCGCACCACCAACCCGGCCAGCGGGCGTTTCGAGCAGTTCACCATCCGTGGGTTCAGCCTGTTCAACAGTGACGTGGCCTACGGTGGCCTGTACGGCATCCTCCCGACCTACGCCATCGACATGGAAATCGCCGAGCGCGTCGACATCCTCAAGGGCCCGAGCGCGGTGCTCTCTGGCATTGCCCCGCGTGGCAGTATCGGCGGCGGCATCAACATCGTGCCCAAGCGCGCCACGGATGCACCGGTCACCGAGATCACGGCTAACTATGCCTCTGCCGGACAGTTCGGCGGTGCCCTGGACATTGGCCGGCGCTTTGGCGAGGACCAGCGTTTTGGTGTGCGCTTCAACGGTGTACAGCAGTCCGGCGACACCGAGTGGGACCACCAGGCCATCGAGCGGGAAACCGGGGTGCTAGGCCTCGACCTGCGCGAAGAGCGGGTGCGCCTGTCGTTGGACATCGGACACCAGCAGCGGCGCGCCGACGCCCCTCAGGAGCGGGTCGAACTGGCACCCGGGGCCAAGGTGCCGAAGGCCGAAGACATCGACCGCAACTTCGCCCAACCCTGGACCTATGCGCAATCGAAGGACTCCTTCGGTGCGCTGCGTGGCGAGTTTGATGTCAGCGACTCACTGATGCTCTACGCCGCTTATGGCGCGCGCAAAGGCAACTACGATTTCCTGCGCCATGGCGTGCAGAACACCCAGGACAACGGCAACTTCACCCTGGTACCGCGCACCTTCCGCCGCGATGAAGACGTGCAGACCGCCACCCTCGGTGCCCGCCAATGGTTCAGCACCGGCGCGGTCAACCACACCCTGAACCTGAGCCTGAACCGCTTCGACATGGACTTCGACAACGCCGGTGAGCGCTACCTGCGCAGCATCGGCAATATCTACCAGCCGGTGGAGGTGGCCTATCCGGGCCAGCCCAATCGCATCGATACCAGCACCCACACCGAAGACCGCTTCACCAGTGTGGCCCTGGCCGACACCTTGGGGCTGTTCGAGGACCGCCTGCTGCTGACCCTTGGCGCGCGCCTGCAACGGGTCAAGGTCACCTCCTGGAGCAATGGCGTGCGCGATGAGCCGGTGAATGACGAGACCGACACTTCACCGGCCCTGGGCGTGGTGTTCAAGGCCAGCGATCGGCTGTCGGTGTTTGCCAACTATGTTGAAGGCCTGACCCAGGGCGAGACTGCGCCGAGCACGGCGAACAATGCCGATACGGTCTTCGCGCCGTACCGCAGCAAGCAGGGCGAGGTCGGCATCAAGTACGACCATGGCACCTTCGGCCTGACCAGCAGCCTGTTCCGCATCGAGCAGCTGGCCTACCAGTACGATGACCAGAACAACTTCAAGCCCAACGGCCAGTTGGTCAACCAGGGGCTGGAGTTCAACGTTTTCGGTGAACCGCTGTACGGGGTGCGCTTGCTGGGTGGGGTAATGCTGCTCGACAGCAAGCAGAGCGATACCACCGATGGCCAGTACGACGGTAATCGTGGTACCGGCGCACCGCAGGTCAACGCCAACCTCGGTGCGGAATGGGACATTCCTGCGGTACAGGGTCTGACCCTCACCGCACGGGCCATCCACACCAGTTCCCAGTACCTGGACCCGGCCAACGACCAAGAGATCGATGCCTGGCAACGCTACGACCTGGGCGGCCGTTATGCCTTCAAGGTTGGCGACAGCCCAGTGACGCTGCGCGCCGCCGTGGAAAACGTCCTCGACAAGACCTACTGGGCCTCGGCCGCCACCTCGTCCGACAGTGCGGCGGGCCTGACCCTGTCGACCCCGCGCACCTGGCTGCTGTCGGCCACGGTGGGGTTCTGAGGCCGGCGTCTATTGGATCAACCGTGCCCCTGGATCCAGGCCGTGCCGGGCGCTGGCGCGGACTTCGCTGGCGGTGCAGGCGAAATGCTGGCGGAAGCTGCGGGTGAACTGCGCCTGGTCGCTGAAGCCCCAGCGCATCGCCAGGGCGCCGATCGACAAGTAGCAGTTGGGATCGAGCAGGCCACGGTGCACGGCCTCGAGCCGGCGCCGGCGAATCCACTCACCCAGGCTGTAGGAGGTGCTGCTGAAGAGTTTGTGCAGGTAGCGCACCGACACCCCGCAGGCCTCGGCGATCAGCTGCGGGTTGAGGTCGGGGTTACCCAGCTGTTGTTCAACGTAGCGTTCGATGCGTTGCAGGTGCAGGGCGGCGAGGTTCGAGCTCTCGCTGCTGAGCACGCGCTCATCGTCGCGCAGGGCCATCAGCAGGGTCGAGAGGGCCTGTTCCAGCAACATGTGGCGCGCGCTGGGAGCGCACTCGTCAAAGCGTGCTGCGCACATGGCCAACTGATCGACGAAGATCCGCCCCAGGGCTCGCCGGGCGTCGAAACAAAAGCGTGTATAGCGTTCGGCGCCGCGCAGCTGGCCGTGCAGCGCTTGCTCCGGCAGCTTGAACACCCACAGGTCGTTGTCGCTGGCGTAGTGAAAACGATAGGGCGCGTCACCGCGCTCGAAAATGAACCCGCCGGGCTGGCAATGCAGGGCGCGGCCGTCCTGCTCGAAATGCACTTCACTGCGCCGGGGCACGGTTACCAGGTAGCAGGCTTGCTGGTCTTCGCTGACCTGGGCCTTGCTGCGCGAATAGCCGAGCTGACTGGAGCGCAGGCGCGACAGGGTCAGGGGGGTGCTGGCGGTTTCCCAGATCTGCAGGTTGCCGCTGAAACGGTCGCTGGCGGCAAATTCCAGCGACAACGGGAAGTAGGCACTGCCGATCGCTTGCGCCCAGCGGGGCTGGCGTTCGCTGTCGGACCAGTGGCGGGTGGAGACGGTGTGTGCCATGGCTGCCCTCGTGTTGTTGTTTTTCTGAGGGCGGCGCCGCCGGTCAAGGACTGGCGGCGCCGCTGGGAGGCCATCATTTGCCAATGTCTACAGGGGGTCAACCGCCACGCGTCAGCCGGTAGGTGGCAGACGGCGCGAGCGTCGCGCGCCAGCCTGGCGGCACCACGATGTTGGTGGTCGCTTCCTCGATCACGCAGGGACCCTCGACCGTCTGCCCGGACTGCAGGTGCTCGCCGTTGTACACCGGGGTCTGCTGCCAGGCCGCCTGGGCATCGAACAGCATCGAGCGGTAGCTGCTGGCCTGGGCCGGGGCGTCGCTGGTGGCTGGCGGCAACTCGGGCATGGGTGGGCGTTGCAGGCGCGCGATCACCGAGCACTCAAGGTTGACCAGTTCGATCGGGCTCTGCGGTTCGCTGTAGGAGAACAGCGCCTTGTGCCGGGTGTGGAAGGCCTCGCGCAAGGTCGCCAGGGCGCTGGGGTCGAGTTGGTCGCAGGACAGTTCGACGCTGCATTCGTGGATCTGGCCCAGGTAGCGGATTTCCAGGTGGTACTGGCACTCGACATTGTTGCCGGCGCCGAAGCCGTCTTCACGCAGGTTATCCATGCCCCGTTCGCGCAGCGCGCACAACGTCCGGTTGAGCAGGGGCAGGTCGACCCGGTCGTCGTCCAGGCGCATGGGCAGGGTGGTCAACTGGTCGTAGCGGATGTCCGAGAGAATCTGCCCGTAGGCACACAGGCCCGAGGCAACTTTGGGGATCAGCACCACGTTGCTGCCGATCTCCTCGGCCAGGCGCATGACATGCATACCCGCTGCGCCTCCGGCGCCGATCAGGGCGAAATCCCGGGGATCGTAGCCGCGTTCCACCGAGACCCGGCGGATGCCGCTGACCATGTTCAGGTTGACCAGGGTGATGATGCCGGTGGCCGCCCGCTCCACGCTGATGCCCAAGGGCTCGGCGATCTTGCTGCGGATCGCCTCGATCGCCGCCTGGCGGTTCAAGCGAATGCTGCCGCCAAGCAATGCGCCATCGGCCAGGTAACCGAGGGCCAGGTTGGCGTCGGTGACCGTTGGCTCGACGCCGCCCTTGCCGTAGCACACCGGCCCAGGATTGGCCCCGGCGCTGCGTGGGCCGACCTGGAGCATGCCGAAGTCGTCGAGGAAGGCAATCGAGCCGCCACCGGCGCCGAGGGTTTCGACCTGGATCATCGGCACGCCGATGCGGTAGCGCAGGAAGTCGGTGTCCTTGCTGAAGTTGGTACGCCCGGCCTTGCTCAGGGTGATGTCGAACGAGGTGCCACCCATGTCGACGGTGATCACGTTGTCGATGCCGAACGGTTGGGCCACGCACAGGCCGGCCTGGGGTGCGGAGGCGGGGCCGGAGTTGATGGCGTTGACCGCGCGCTCGCGCATCACGAGGCCGGGGGCCAGGCCACCGTTGGACTGGAAGTAGCGAGTCGGCTGGCGTGCTCCCAGTTCCTCGAACAGCGCGTCGATGCGCTCGATGTAGCGGCCCATCACCGGGCTCAGGTAGGCGTTGACCACGGTGGTGGAGGTGCGGGTGTATTCGCGGATCTGCGGGAACACTTCATTGCCGGTGCAGACGAACACGTCCGGCAGCGCCGCGCGTACCAGTTCGGCGGCACGTTGTTCGTGGCTGGGGTTGCGCACCGACCAGACGAAGGAGATTGCCACCGCCTTGACCTGTTCTTGGCGAAAGTACTCGATGGCCGCGTGGATTGCCTGCTCATCCAGCGGCGTATGCTCGCGGCCATCGCTGATGATCCGGCCGCTGATCGGCCGGCGCAGGTGGCGCGGCACCAGCATGTAGGCGGGCGGGTAGCTGGCGTCGTAGCGGTGCCCGTCCTCCTTGTGGCCGAGGCGGATTTCCAGGCTGTCCTCATGCCCTTCGGTGCACAGCAGGCCGACCTTGACCCCGGTCTTTTCGATCAGGGCGTTGAGGGCCACGGTGGTGCCGTTGATGCACAGGTCACAGTCGGCAATGATCTGGGCCGGGGTGCGGCCGATGGCATCGGCGATCTGCGCCAGGCCGTTACGGATTGCCAGCGTGCCGTCCTGGGGCGTGGAGGGCGCTTTGAACAACTGCACGTTGCCCTGGCGATCGGCGAGGATGAAGTCGGTGAAGGTGCCGCCGGCGTCGATGCCCAGGCGATATTGTGGTTGGCTCATGTGTTGGATTCCAGATGGCTCAAGGGGCTGGCGTGATCAGTGCGCGGTGCGCAGGGCATGGGTCGCGGCGTCGTCGACCTGGCCGTTGCCGTCGATGGCCACGCCGTATTCGCGACGCGCGCCTTCAAGCGACACCAGGCCGTTGCGCACGTCCTCGAGCACACTGCTCACAGGTCGGCGCAACGGGTTGCCGTAGCCGCCACCGCCGGGGTTGATGTTGATCACCCGTTCGCCGGGCTGGGCCGTCAGTTGTGCGTTGTAGGTGAAGTGGTCTTCTGCGTCATCGACCTTGCGGTGGATCAGCCGCCCCAGTTTCGGTTCCAGCAGGACGTTGCTGGCACCCGCCGCACCCGCCGTGGGCAGTTGCCGGCCTTCACCGAAGCCGACCACCGTCATCGGGTGGTCCAGCGGTTCGATTTCGATACGGGTGCCTGAGCCACCACGAAATTCACCGGCGCCACCGCTGTCGGTCATCAGGCTGTAGCGGTGGATCAGGATCGGGTAGGAGTACTCGAGCAACTCGATGTCACCGGACATCAGCGCGCCGAAGCAGCACAGCGGCCCGCACGCCGGCCAACCGTCCATGGCCTGGTTGGCACCCGCGCCGGAGATGATCGAGGCGAGGACCATGGTCACGTATTCGGCGTTGCCATTGCGTGGGTCATGGCCGGCAATGTTGATCCCGCTGGCGTGGCCCCAGGACGCGGTGACCCGCTCTGGCGCGGCTTGTTCCAGGGCCTGGCGTACCGCATCGGCGAGGGTTTCCATCGGCGTGGTGGTGCTGTTGACGTGGGGCGCCGGTTCGGAGGCGTTGCACAGGGTGCCGGGTGGCCCGAGGTCGACCGACACGCAGCGGTACAAGCCTTCGTTATAGGGCGGCGGTACCTGGGCAAACATCATCAGCCCCAGGTACACCCCCGACACCGAGTTGCCGGCATAGGAGTTGATGAAGTACGGCACCTGCGGCGGGCTTTCGATCAGCACGTGGGCCTCGTCGCCGCGAATCTCCACCCGCGCGGTGATCGCCAGTTCGCCCAGGCCGTGGCCGGAGTCTTCCAGTACCGCGGTGCCGCTGTAGAAACCGTCGGGGACTTCACGCAGCAGCGCACGCATGTGCCGGTCGGCCATGTCCTTGAGCTCGGCGATACAGGCCCGCACCTGCTCCACGCCATAGCGCTCGAGCAGTTGCAGCAGGTGCCGCTCGCCGACGGTGCAGGCGCCGAATTGGGCGTTGAGGTCACCTTCCTGATAGGCCCGGGCGCGCATGTTGGTCAGCAGCAGGTTGATCACGTCCTCGCGGCGCTTGCCCTGGGACCAGAGCTTGACCGGCGGAATGCGCAGGCCTTCGGCGTAGATCTCCTTGGCGTCGGGGTTATAGCCGGCGGGCACAGGGCCACCGATGTCGGTCAGGTGGCCTTTGCAGACGGCCCAGAACACCAGTTCGCCTTGGTAGAACACCGGTTTGTACATGCAGCAGTCGAGGATGTGGCTGCCTTTGTAGGCCGGGTCGTTGTGGTAAATCACATCGCCTTCGAGGATGTCGTCGCCGAAGAAGCCGGCGACGCATTTCATGGCCGGGATGAGGGAGCCGAGGTGGATGGGGATGTCCTGGCCTTGCAGGATCATTTCCGGAAGATGATCGAACAGGGCATTGGAATAGTCGTGAGCGAGGTTGAAAACGCTCGAGCGACCGGTTTTTTCCAGGGTCAGGGTCATTTCCCGCTGCGCAGTCTCGAGCGCGCCGCGCACCACCGCCAGGGTGATCGGATCTACTGTACTCATGGGTCACCAGGGGTCTTGTTGTTATTGAGGTTGGAGCGCATATCGCGTCGTTCGCCTACGCCACCAAGCTACGCCGACGCGCGGGTGGCTGGCTTGTCAGCCAGTGCACTGGGATTTGACGGGGAGGGTACTGGCAACATCGGTGGCGCCTGACATACCGCCATCGCGAGCAGGCTCGCTCCTACACAGGTTTGGTGGGTGTATGCGCAATCTGCGGGCAGTTGAAATCACTGTAGGAGCGAGCCTGCTCGCGATGAGGCCAGCACAGGCAATATCGATGTAGCCTGACACACCGCCATCGCGGGCAAGCCCGCTCCCACAGGTTTTGTGGGTGTATGCGCAATCTGCGGGCAGTTGAAATCACTGTAGGAGCGGGCTTGCCCGCGATCAGGCCAGCACAGGCGACATCTATGGCGCCTGACACACCGCCATCGCGGGCAAGCCCGCTCCCACAGGTTTTGTGGGTGTATGCGCAATCTGCGTGCAGCCGAAATCACTGTAGGAGCGAGCCTGCTCGCGATGCTCGTCAACGATGACGCCGCGCGTTAAACGAACGGCTGGCCGCTGAATCCCCGTGGCAGGCGTTGGCGGCCGGGCAGGTCGCTCAGGCGTTGCAGCCAGGCGGCGCGCCAGTCGAGGGCGGCATGGGCCACCTTGGCCTTGCGGGCGGCGCGGCGGGCGGCGTTGCGCGCTTCTCTGCGGGCGTCCTTGAATGCATCGGTGTTGCGGCAGCTGCGGCATTTGACCCGGGCGAACTCGGTGGTGGAAACCAGGTTCTTGCCGTGATGACCGCAGGCCAGGTGCCCGGCGGTCTTGTAGTGAGTCACCATGGGTGGCCCTCCTTCGTGTGACAGTATCCCCATACAGTTAGTGACAGCGCGCAGCTACCCGGGTTCTGTTCCCTATGGGCCCGCAACCAATTTCTCGGTGGGTGAGTAGTTGGGTGTTTTTCTTCAATACAGGCGTTGGCCGGGCTTTTACCTTGCACCCAGGGATGTTCCCCAGTTGCTGGAGAAAAGTGCAATGAGTCTGATTATGTCCATGGCCGCGTTTGCGCTGGCTGCGTCTATCACGCCGGGGCCGGTGAATATCGTGGCCTTGAGTTCGGGTGCGCAGTATGGCTTTCGTGCCAGTCAGCGGCATGTGCTGGGTGCCACTTTGGGCTTTGTGCTGTTGCTGGTGTTGATGGGGTTGGGGCTGCATGAGTTGCTCAAGCTCTGGCCGGGGTTGACCCGGGTGGTGCAACTGGCCGGGGTGGCATTCCTGTTGTTCATGGCCTGCAAGCTTGCCACCGATGACGGACGCCTGGGCACCGCCGCTGCCGCACAGGCGCCAACCCTGTTCTACGGCGCCTTGATGCAATGGCTCAACCCCAAGGCATGGCTGGCCTGTGTCGCGGGGATGGGGGCGTTTGTCGCGGACGGCGATACGCGACTGGTCTGGCAGTTTGCCGCGGTGTACCTGGTGGTGTGCTATCTGTCGGTGGCCTGTTGGGCCTATGCCGGGACGTTCCTGCGCCAGTACTTGAGCAACGCTGGAGGCCTGCGCCTGTTCAATCGGGTGATGGCGTTGCTGTTGGCGGTAAGTGCCGGCTACCTGCTGTTGCCCTGAGGGTCAGCCGCGATACTGCCCGGGTGTCGCGGCCAGGTGCAGTTTGAACGCCCGCTGGAAATGCGCCTGGTCGGCAAACCCGGCGTCCAGCGCCACGTCGGCGATCAGCCTACCCTGGCGCAATTGCTGGCGGGCGAACTGGATGCGGCGGTTGACCAGGTACGCATGGGGCGTCATGCCGTACTGCTGCTTGAACGCGCGGATCAGGTACGAGGCCGAAAGCTCGGCGGCCGCGCAGATGTCTTCGAGCTTGAGCGCCTGGGTGCAGTGTTCGCGGATGTATTCGGCAGCCCGTTCGAGCTTGCTGTTGGGCTCATCGAGCATGACCTGGGCCGGGTTGAGACGGATCTGCACCTCGGTGAAAAACGCCACCGTGGCGCTGTGCTTCTGCAGGGTGGAGGCCTGGGCATCGAGCAACAGTTCATACAGCTGGTTAAGGCCATCGAACAGCGCGCAGTCGGCGGTATGGGCGCAGGCGAACCGGCGAAAATCCAGCTCGGCAGCAAAGCCCAACTGATGCTGCAGGTCTGTCAGCCAGGGCGTGTCGACATACAACATGAGGTACGACCAAGGTTGATCGTCGATGGGGTTGCAGGCGTGCACGTCGCCAGGGTTCATCAGGACCACGGTGCCGGTTGCCACTTGCCAGGCCCCCTGTTCATGCACGTAGGTGCTGCGTCCGGCAGTGAT
This sequence comes from Pseudomonas sp. IT-P176, assembly GCF_949767245.1. Lineage (NCBI taxonomy): Bacteria > Pseudomonadati > Pseudomonadota > Gammaproteobacteria > Pseudomonadales > Pseudomonadaceae > Pseudomonas > Pseudomonas sp. IT-P176. The sequence goes on along the minus strand of NZ_CATKPN010000038.1, from coordinate 68,798 downwards.
TGCGCCGATCGAAAAGTGTTCGTGGGAATGGCGGGCGTAGCAGACCTCGCGGCCATCGGCGATGGCGCGGGCTTCGATGAAGGGCAGGGCCGCATCACGCCAGAAGCGCGGGGCTTTGTCGGCATCTTTGGTGATGGCGTGCTTCATCGGTCAACGTCCTTTGGCAGTCCGGTGGGCCAGTGTAATGGCTCGCGACGGCAAAGGCTCGTGGTTGTGGGGGGGGACGATTGTCGGTAGTCAGGCGGGGGAAACCGCACGCTGCCCGGGGAGCGGGCAGCGTGCGGGTGTCACAGGTTTAGAAGTCCCACTTGGTGGTGAGCATCAGGTTGCGTGGCTCGCCGTAGTAGGTGGTGTCGAAGTTACCCAGGCCTGACAGGTACTTCTTGTCGAAGACGTTGTTGGCATTGGCGGTGAAGCTCAGGTGCTCGTTGAACTGGTAGCGGGTCATCAGGTCGACCAGGGAGTAGCCGCCTTGCTTGATCCGGGTGTAGTCACCCACGCTTGAGCTGTAGATGTTGCCGTAGAACGAACTCTGCCAGCTGACGCCGCCGCCGACGGTGACCTTGTCCAGTGCGCCCGGCAGACGGTAGGAGGTGAACGTGCGGAACACGTGCTCCGGCTTGGAGGTGGTCAGCGGATAACCAAAGATCCGTTGCTCATCCTGGTCACGGGTGCGGGCATAGGTGTAGCCGGCCATCAGGTTCCAGCCTTCTTGCAACTCACCGGCCAGCTCCAGCTCGATGCCCTGGGTGGTCGCGCCGTCGATGGCCTTGTAGATGCCTTCGTTGGTGACCGGGTTGGTGCCGATCGACTCGGCGACGTTGTCCTGTTCGATGCGGAACAGGGCCAGGCTGGCGTTCAGCGTGCCGTCCAGGTAGGCGGCCTTGATCCCGGTTTCGTAGCTGTCGCCTTCGACCGGTGCCAGGGTCTTGCCGTCGATGTCCTTGTAGGTCTGCGGTTGGTAGATCGAGGTGTAGCTGGCGTAGACCGAGTAAGTATCGTTGAGGTCATACACGACCCCGGCGTAGGGGGTGACGACCCCGTGTTCCTTGTAGCTGGCGTGGGTGTCGTCAAGGCCCGCGCTTTGGGTGTAGGAATAGTCTTCGTTGTACTTGAAGGTGCTTACGCGACTGCCGAGGATGAACGACAGGTTATCGGTAGGACGCAGACGGGTAGCCAGGTACATGCCGTTCTGGCTTTGGGTGCGCTCGTACTTGCCGTTTTTCGGGAACTCCTGGTACGGCAGGTCGCCGTCCCAGTCATAAATGCTGCCCGGTACCTGGCTGAAGGCACTGGTGTCAAAGGTCGAGCCGGTCTGGCGCGAGTGCGAGGTCATCACGCCGGCCACCAGGTCGTGTTCACGCCCGCCCAGGGTAAACGGCCCCGAGACGTTGGCGTCGGCGGTGTTCTGCACGCGGTGACCTTCCCAACGACCCCAGTACAGGAACATGCCTTCACCGGTAGCACGGTCCGGGCTGCCGCCGCTGGCCGAGGCCAGGCGGGTGTCGTGGTCGGTGGTTTTCTGGTCGAGGCTGACCTTGAACGTCCAGTCGTTGGCCAGGGCCTGTTCCAGGGAGGTGAAGTAGGTGATGTCGTCGAAGTCGCGACGGCTCCAGTCGGCACCCGGGTTGAAGTGCCGTGGGAAGTCGGTGCGGCCGCCGTCGGCGAAGTAGGTCGGGTTACCGGTCCACGAGGTGCCACGCGGGGTCACGCTGGACTTGTCGATGCCGAAGGTCAGCAGGGTGTCGGGGGTCAGGTCGGCTTCGAGGATGCCGTAGAACAGGTCCTTTTTCTGGCTGTAGTGGTCCAGGTAGGAGTTCTTGTCCTGATAGGCGCCGACAAAGCGCCCGCGCACGCTACCGCTGTCATTCAGCGGGCCGGAGATATCACCCTCGGTGCGGTAGGCGTCCCAGGAGCCGGCCGTGCCGCTGACCGAGGCCTTGAATTCCTTGGTCGGTTTCTTGCGGACCAGGTTGACGGTGGCGGAGGGGTCGCCGGAGCCGGTCATCAGGCCGGTTGCGCCCTTGACCACTTCGATGCGGTCCAGGGTGGCGGCGTCGACGTTGGTCGCCGCTTCACCGTAGACGCCGTCATAGGGACGGTTGATGCCATCGTACTGGTAGTTGGTGATGGCAAAGCCGCGGGAGGAAAACTCCATGCGGTCGCTGTCGTAGGCCTGCTGGCTGATGCCTGGGGTATTGCGCAACACATCGCCGACGCTCTGGGCGCCACGGTCGTCCATTTGCTGGCGGGTGATCACGGTCACCGATTGCGGGGTTTCGCGCAGCGACAGCGGCAGTCCGGTGGCGGTGGCGGTCGAGCCGGTGGTGTAGGAGTGCGTATCTTCGGTGGTCGCGCCCAGGCCCTGGCCGGAGATGGTGGTGGCGCCCAGTTCCAGGGTGCCGTCACCCTTGGGGGCTGCTTGCAGGATGTAGCCGCCATTGTCCAGGGCCTGGGCCTGCAGGCCACTGCCTTGCAGCAAGCGCTGCAGGGCTTCGGTTGCGCTGAAGTTACCTTTCAGGCCCGGGCTGCGCTTGCCGCTGGCCAGGTCGTTGTGCCCGGCGAGGAACACCCCACTTTGCTCGGCGTAGCTGTTCAGGGCCGCGACCAGCGAGCCACTGGCGATGCTGTATTGGCGCTTGCTGCTGGACTGTTCGCTGGCGGCGGTTTCAGCGGCATGGGCGACTGCCGGGGCAAGGCTCAGCAGAGCGGCCGGCAGGGCCAGCGCCAGGGGGCGCAAGGCAAATCGAAAACGGGCAGCGACGTGGTGCGGCATGGGGGTCCCTTTGGATCGAGTCGATCGGCAATTGAAGTACTTGTGCAGGGTTATCCGAACGAAAAACGCAAAAGGGAACCGCGAATCAAAATAATTCGTAATTGATTGATCTTTAGCTTCTGGCGTTGACGTTGACCCACCACGGCATGGGCTTTTCCACCGCGATTGGCAGCGCGGCGGCCAGCAGGCGCAGGGCCTGGTCGGTGTCCTTGAGCGGGAAGGAGCCCATCACCGGCATCTGCGCGACGGCCGGGTCGCAGGCCAGATGGCCGTGGCGGTAGCGGCTCAGTTCTTCGAGCAACTGGCCCAGGGGCAGGTTGTCCGCCAGCAGCACGCCACGGCGCCAGGCTTCGCGTGCGGGGGAGACCGGGTGTTGAGGCTCGAAGCGATCCTGGCTGAAGGCCATTTGTCGGCCAGCGGGCACTACTTGCACCTGGGCGCTGGCCAGGCGCACCTGGACCGCACCTTCGAACACGCTGAGCAAGGTCCGATCCTGGCCCTGGCGCACACTGAAGCGCGTACCCAGGGCGTGTAGCAGGCCCTGGTCGGTGTGCACACGCAACGGCCTGAGGGCGTCCTTGGCGGTGTCGATCAGGATTTCGCCGAGTCGTAGATTGAGCAGCCGCTGGTGGCTGTCGAAGCGTACATCCAGCGCGCTCAAGGCGTTGAGCCAGACCTGGCTGCCATCGCTGAGCCGGGTTTCGCGTATTTCACCGGTGCCGGTGGAGAGGTCGGCGCTCCAGCGCTCCAGGGTGGCGGGCAGCGGGGTCTGGCGCCAGGCACCGAAGCCCAGCAGGCTGCCCGAGGTCAGGATCAACAACGACTTGAGGGTCTGGCGCCGCGTGACGCTGGTGCGTCCGGAACCGCGCAAGACCTTGCTCGCCGCTTGGGTGTCGGTGTCGCCCTGCAGTGGCGCAAAGCGCTCGCCGACCCGCTGCACATACCGCCAGGCATCCTGATGTTCGCCGCTCTGGGCCAGCCAGGCTTGCCAGCGCAGGCGCTCCTGCTCGCCGACCTGTTGGTCGTTGAGTTGCACGTACCAATGGGCCGCTTGTTGCAGGCTGGCGTGACTGAGTTTGTTCAAGGCAGGGGTGGGCAAGGGCGGTTACTCGATCAGCAGGCCGTCGAGTTCGGCCTCGAGAATGGCGCAGTGCATCAGGGCCTGGGCCAGGTACTTCTTGACCATACGCTCGGACACGCCGATCTCCAGGCCAATGGCTTTGTAGGGCATGCCGTGCAGTTGCGCGAGGATGAACGCGTCGCTGACCCGCTGCGGCAGGCGCTGCAACATGGCGTCCACTTCGTGCAGGGTTTCGACGATGATCGCCCGTTGCTCGGGAGAGGGTTGCACGGCCTGGGGGCGTTCGCTCAGCGCCTGCAGCCAGGCCTGTTCCAGTTGTCGGCGGCGCCAGTGATCAATGCACAGGCCACGGGCGATGGTCGCCAAGTAGGAGCGCTCATGGACTTCGCCCTGGAACTCCTGCGGGCGCTTGAGCACTCGGATGAAGGTGTCGTGGGCCAGGTCCGCGGCATCGAAGGCGTTGCTCAGGCGACGACGCAGCAGCTCGTACAACCAGCGATGGTGGCTGGTGTAGAGGTTCTGCACGAGTGAGGTTTCGACGACCATCATAAAGAGCGCATTTCCATACGGCGTGATGGCACCAGAGGTGCAAATGGGAATTGGTCGCGATTAAAACAAAAGGTGTGTCAGGGTGCAAATGATATTGGTTTGCTTTTAGGCACTTGATTGCTGCGGCCGACGGTAAATTCGTCCAGGCAGCCGGTTCAAGTAGTCATTATGACGTGCGGTGTGGTCGTTATGACCTGAATGGTGTGCAGTCAATATGACTCTCAAGCTGTCAAGGCCAGGGTTTGCCGGAGGTTGAAGCTGGCACGGGACTTGATAGCTATCAGCTACAACTGACGGATTAGGGAGTGACGAACAATGTTCGGCAGCAATCTATGGCTGATAGACGGGGTGGCCTGACATGCCTTCGATCAAGGATGTTCCCCTGTGGAGCTTGGGTTTTCGCCCGTTTTTTCTTGCCGGCGCCGGGTTTGCCTGTGTCGCGCTGGCGATCTGGAGTCTGTGGTTGTACGGGCGCTTGCCGGCGGCCCAGCCCCTGGGCGGCATGGTCGCCTGGCATCGGCACGAAATGCCCTTTGGTTTTGCCACGGCGATCATTGCCGGATTCCTGCTGACGGCGGTCCCCAACTGGACCGGCCGCCGCGGGGTGTGCGGCTGGCCGCTGCTGGGCCTGGTGCTGGTATGGCTGCTGGCTCGCCTGGCCTGGCTGCTGCCGATCGACGCGAGTGCCTTGCTGGTGCTGCAACTGCCGTTCCTGCCGTTACTGGCACTGTTGCTTGGACGGGACCTGATCGCGGCGCGTAAAACCGAGAACTACCCGATCCTGTTGATGATCGGCTTGTTGGCCGGTTGTCAGTGGCTGACGCTGTGGGGCATGGCCCACGAGGACCTGGCCTGGCAGCGCCGTGGGGTGTTGGCGGCACTGTGGTTGGTGGCGGGGTTGATGAGTGTCATTGGTGGGCGGGTGATTCCCTTCTTTATTCAACGCGGCCTGCAACGCGCGCCAGGTACTCCGGCCAGCCCGCTGCCGACCCGGGTGCTGCTGGTAACCAGCCTGCTGGCGGCGGTGCTGATCGGCATCGGCAGCAACGACCTGCCGCGGCCCGGGCTGGCGGCGCTGTACTTGTTGATCGGTGGACTGCACCTGGCGCGCCTGTGGCGTTGGCATGACCGGGGCATCTGGCGCGTACCACTGCTCTGGTCGCTGTACCTGGCTTATGCCTGGCTGCTGGTGGCCGCGCTGGCCATGGCGCTGTGGCAACTGGGGGTGCTGGCGCAACAGAGCCTGGCCACCCACGCGCTGGCGGTCGGCGGCATCGGCGGCCTGGTGCTGGCGATGATTGCCCGGGTCAGCCTGGGGCATACCGGGCGCCCGCTGCAGCCGCCCAGAGGGGTGGTGCTCGGGTTCGCCCTGGTGATGCTGGCCGGTCTGTCCCGGGTGGTGCTGGTACCGCTCAACAGCCATGGCGTGGGGATTTCAGCGTTGTGCTGGTGCCTGGCGTTCGCCCTGTTTTTGCAGGGTTACACGCGGATTTTAAGCGGGCCCAGGGTGTAGGACGGTTAGATCGGTGCCTGACCGGTGGTCGCGCCAGCCCAATTGCCGGGGGAATTGCGCTTAGCTCAAGGGACAACCACCAGCGCGCGTAGGCACTCGATGCCACAGCGACGCTGACCCAGGACACCGTGAGTCCTGACCGTCCTTGAGGAGATTGCCGTGCTGACGTTCAATATCAATGGCATCGATCAACCCCTGGAAGTGCCCGGCGACATGCCACTGTTGTGGGTGTTGCGCGATGTCGCGCACTTGACCGGGACCAAATTCGGCTGCGGCATGGCGCAATGCGGGGCCTGCACCGTGCATGTCGACGGTGCGCCCTTGCGCTCGTGCATTACCCCGGCTGCGGCAGTGGCCAAGGGGCAGAAGATAGTCACCATCGAAGGCTTGTCCAGCGACGGCTCGCACCCGGTGCAGAGGGCCTGGGCCGAGATCGACGTGGTGCAATGCGGTTACTGCCAGTCTGGGCAGATCATGTCGGCAGTGGCCTTGCTGGCGAAAATTCCCGCGCCGACCGACAGCGATATCGATCAGGCGCTGTCGGGCAACATCTGCCGCTGTGGCACCTACCCGCGTATTCGGGCGGCGATCAAGCGTGCTGCGCAAATCGGGGAGGCCTGAGCATGAGCGTACTCATTGATAGCTCGCGTCGGTCCTTTCTCAAAGGCAGCGCCGTGCTGGGCGCCGGCCTGGTGGTGGGGTTTGTGATCCCCGGGGCCAACCGTTTTGCCCGCGCTGCCACAGCCGCCGATCCTGGCTTTGCGCCCAACGCGTTTTTGCGGATCGCCCCGGACAGCAGCGTCACCATACTGTTGGGGCACTCGGAAATGGGCCAGGGCATCTGGACCGGCCTGACCATGCTGATCGCCGAGGAGCTGGACGCGGATTGGAGCAAGATTCGCGTCGAACACGGCCCGGCATCGGCGGCGTTGTACGGCCTGCCAGCCTTTGGCGGCATGCAGATCACTGGGGGCTCGACTTCGACCTGGATGGAGTTCGACCGCTATCGCCAGGCCGGTGCCGCAGCGCGCCTGATGTTGATCGAGGCTGCCGCCAAGCGCTTCAACGTTGCGCCATCCCAGGTGCGCACTGAGGCGGGAGTGGTAATCGCCGGCGAGCAGCGGGCCAGCTATGGCGAACTGGCCAATGAGGCGGGGCAACTGCCGGTGCCGGATCCGGCGTCGATCAAGCTCAAGCAAGCCAAGGACTGGACCCTGATCGGCAAGCCGACCAAGCGCCTGGACTCCCCGGAAAAAATCACCGGCCAGGCCAAGTTCGGCATGGACGTGCAGTTCGAAGGGTTGCTCACCGCCATGGTCGCCCGTCCACCGGTACTGGGCGGCAGCGTCCGCTCGTTCGACGCCCAGGCCGCGCTGGCGGTGCCGGGAGTGCACAAGGTGCTGCAGGTGCCAACGGGCGTGGCGGTGGTGGCCGATCATTATTGGGCCGCCAAGCTGGGGCGCGATGCGCTGAAAATCGACTGGGACCTGGGTCCCAATGCTGGCCTGGACAGCGTTGCCCTGCTGCAGGGCTTTCGCAAGCTGGCCACCACCGCGGGCACCCCGGCCAGCCAGGCGGGGGATGTCAGCGCGGCGTTGGCCAAGGCGACGAAGACCGTGGATGTCGAGTACAGCGTGCCGTATCTGGCGCATGCGCCGATGGAGCCGCTCAACTGCACGGTACGCATTACCAACCAGCAATGCGAGATCTGGACTGGCACCCAGTTCCAGACCCTGGACCAGATGGTCGCGGCGAAGATCACCGGGCTCAAGCCCGAGCAGGTGGTGATTCATACCGAATTCCTTGGCGGCGGTTTTGGCCGGCGGGCCAACCCGACCTCGGATTTTGTCAGTGAGGCGGTGCAAGTGGCCCACGCCGCCGGAGCGCCGGTGAAAACCGTGTGGTCGCGCGAAGATGACATCCGTGGCGGCTATTACCGCTCGGCCTTCCTGCATCATGCGCGGATCGGCCTGGGGCCGGACGGCTTGCCATTGGCCTGGCAGCATGTGCTGGTGGGCCAGTCGATCATGGCCGGGACCATGTTGGAGGCGAGCATGGTCAAGGACGGCATCGACAAGACTTCGGTCGAAGGGGTGGCGGACAGTCCCTACCTGGTCGGCCTGGCCAATCACCGGGTCGACCTGCACTCACCCAAGACCGGCATCAGCGTGCTGTGGCTGCGTTCGGTGGGGCACACCCACACCGCCTTTGTCATGGAATCCTTGATCGACGAACTGGCCGCAGCGGCGGGCAAGGACCCGGTGGACTACCGGCGGACCTTGCTCAAGGACCATCCACGGCACCTCGGGGTGCTCAACCTGGCCGTGGAAAAAGCCAACTGGCAGGCGCCCTTGCCAGCGGGGCATGCCTTGGGGGTGGCGGTGCACGAGTCCTTTGGCAGTTATGTCGCGCAAGTCAGCGAAGTGTCCCAGGACAACCTGAAAATCCGCGTGCACCGGGTGGTCTGCGCCGTCGATTGCGGGATTGCGGTGAACCCGGCGAGCATTGCCGCGCAGATGGAGTCCTGCATCACTTTCGGCCTGGGTTTCACCTTGCACAGCAAGGTGACCTTCAAGGACGGCCAGGTGGTGCAGTCCAACTACCACGACTACCAGGTGCTGCGACTCAACGAAATGCCCGAGGTACAGGTGCACATCCTGCCCAGCAACGAGAAGCCGGGTGGTATTGGCGAGGCTGGCGTGCCACCCACTGCGCCGGCGGTGGCCAATGCGGTGTACGCGCTGACCGGGCAACGCCTGCGTGAGTTGCCGTTGCAACTGGAGGGGGTGTGAGATGAGACGCCACCTGTTTTTGGCCACGTTGCTGTTGCTCGGGGTGGGCGGCTACACCTCGGACCTGTTCGCCGAAGAGTCGCCGGCGCTGAGCGCATTTGGCACGGTGCAGAAGGTGTTCCAGAGCCCGCGCTGCCAGAACTGCCATATTCCTGGGGATGCGCCTTTGCAGTTCGATGCCGGGCTGACCCACGGGATGAATGTGGTGCGCGGGGTGGAGGGCAAGGGGTCTGCTGGCTTGCCCTGTGCTACTTGTCATGCCGAGTCCAATCCTCCGGCCAGCTATGGCCCCCACGCGCCACCCGGTGCCCCTCACTGGAGCCTGCCACCGGCCGCGCACAAAATGGCCTGGATCGGGCTGCCGGCCGATCAGTTGTGCCAGATGATCAAGGACCGTTCGAGCAACGGCGACCGCGACTTTGCTGCGCTGATCAAGCATGTCAGCGATGACAAGCTGGTGCTTTGGGGCTGGAACCCCGGCGGTAACCGAGCGCCGGTGCCGGTGCCCCATGACGTGTTTGTCAGCCAGTTCAAGCTGTGGGCCGAGGCGGGCGGGCCTTGTCCGGTGGCGGGGAGTTAGGGGACAGGTGAGATCTGCGGTCAGGCAAAAACACTGTGGGAGCGGGCTTGCTCCGGGCGGCGTTCCGACGATGGGGTCAGGGCATTCAACATCGATGGTGCCTGACGCACCGCCATCGCGGGCAAGCCCGCTCCCACCCATGTGTTGGGTGTATGCGAGATCTGCGGGCAGGCAAAAACACTGTGGGAGCGGGCTTGCCCGCGATGGGGTCAGCACATTCAATATCGATGGTGCCTGACGCACCGCTATCGCGAGCACGCTCGCTCCTACAAGTTTGGCAGTTGCCTCAGGCCTTGGGCTTGGCCTTGCGTTTGCCGGTCGTTGCGGTTTTGCGCGCAGTGCTCTTGCGTTTGCCTTTCCAGGGTGTCGCGCCTTTGCCGGCTGGGCTTGCCGGGCCGCTGATGGTCAGGCGCAGGCCGGTGCAGCGGCCCACTTGCTTGCTCATCCAGGCGGCCTGCTTGGCGACAAACTCTTCCAGGCTCATCTCACCGCTCTGCACCATGTCCAGGGCTTGTTCCCAGATGGCCGTGGTGCCGGGATCGGCGATGGCCCGGGGGACGGCGTCGATCAGACTGAAGGCCGCCGGCGTGGCAGCCAGCGCCTTGCCGTGTTTGACCAGGTAACCACGGTCCAGCAGCCCCTGGATGATCCCCGCGCGGGTGGCTTCGGTGCCGATGCCGGTGGTGTCCTTGAGCTTTTGCTTGAGCAGCGGGTCCTGCACCAGCTTGGCCACGTTTTTCATGGCCTTGATCAGGTCGCCTTCGGTAAACGGCTTGGGTGGCTGGGTCCAGAGGTCCTTGAGGTTGACGCCGGCAACTGGATAGTCGCTGCCCTGGGTCAAGGGTGGCAGGTTTTGCGGGGCGGCTGGTTCGCGTCCCTTGGCCGCTGCCAGGGCCTCGGGCATGGCGCGTTTCCAACCCGGTTCCACCACCTGCTTGCCCACCGCGCGCAGTGCCTGGCCGGCACAGTCAAAGTCGGCCTGGGTGCGGTCGTACTCATGGTTGGGGAGGAACTGCGCCAGGTAGCGCGCACGAATCAAGGTGTAGACCGCCCGGTGCTTGCCGCTCAGTCGCTCGAAGTTGTGGGCGGCGGCAGTGGGGATGATGCCGTGGTGGGCGCTGACCTTGGCATCGTTCCAGGCCCGGGAGCGGCGTTGCGGTTCCAGGTGCTGGAGCAACGGCGCGAGGCTTGGGTCCGCGCGGCCCAGGGCCTGGAGAATCGCCGCCGCTTCGCCATGCTGGCTCACGGGCAGGTAGCCGCAGTCACTGCGCGGGTAGGTGATGACTTTGTAGGTTTCGTACAGCGCCTGGGCCACGTCGAGGGTTTCCTGGGCCCCCAGGCCGAGCTTTTTCGAGCAGATTTCCTGCAGGGTGCCGAGGTCGAACGGCAGTGGTGCGACCTCCCGCATCCGCTCGGTGCGCAGTGTGACCAGGCGCGCACTGGCGGCATTGCGCATGGCGTGCGCCGCTTGTTGGGCCAGTGCTTGATTGAGGCAACGGTCCTGTTCATCGCACAGGTCCGACGGCGCCCGCCATTGGGCGGTAAACGGCATACCATCGTGCAGCAACTGCACGTCGATCGCCCAATAGGGCACCGGCACGAAGTCGGCGATGCTGCGGTCGCGGTCCACCACCAGGCGCAGGGTCGGGGTCTGCACCCGACCCACCGGCAGTACGCCCTGGTAACCGGACTGGCGCCCGAGCAGGGTGAACAGCCGGCTCATGTTCATGCCGATCAACCAGTCGGCCCGCGAGCGACCCAGTGCCGAGTGATACAGGCTGAAGGTTTCCGCTCCCGGCTTGAGGGCCGCCAGGGCCTTGCGGATCGAGGCATCGTCGAGCGCCGACAACCACAGCCGCTGGATCGGCCCGCGATAACGACAGTGCTCCACCAGTTCGCGGGCAATCATTTCCCCCTCCCGGTCGGCGTCGGTAGCGATCACCAGTTCCTGGGCCTCGCCCAGCAGGCGCTTGACCGCCTTGAACTGGCTGGCGGTCTTGGGCTTGACCAGCATCTTCCACTTCTCGGGAATGATCGGCAGGTCGGCCAGCACCCAGCGTTTATAACGGGCGTCGTAGGCATCCGGTGGCGCGGTTTCCAGCAAGTGGCCGATGCACCAGGTGACGGTGATCCCCGACCCCAGCCAGCAGCCATCGCCACGCCGGCTGGCGCCGAGCACCGCGGCAATGTCTTTGGCCTGGGAAGGTTTTTCACACAGATACAGACGCATATCGACCATCAGTCTTCAGGTAACAAGCTGCACAGCATGCGCGGTGCAGCGGCCTGGATCAATCTTTATCTGTATGGATGTACAGTCAAGGGCGTTGCCGGCCATTGCGCCCGACACCACGCCCGTGCATGACGAAATTGTCATTCGCCCATCATCTTCACGTTATCTCGTGCTTGCAACGATATCGCTCGGCGGACCTGGGGCGCTTGGCCCCGCACTACAACAAGACTATGCGCCAAACATTCAGGAGCGAAAGATGAATAACAGCACAACATTGACCCTGGCGGCGATAGCCGCGCTGGCCGGTTCCGGCGCTTCACTGGCGGTGGCCGAAGAGAAGCCCGAGGGGTTTGTCGAGGGCAGCAGCCTGACGGTGCTCAACCGCAACTATTACTTCAACCGTGATCACCGCAACGGCCAGTCCAGCCCTACGGGCAATGGTTACTCCGAGGCCTGGGCACAAGGGATTATCAGCAAGTTCGAATCGGGATTCACCCAGGGCACTGTGGGTGTCGGGGTGGATGCCTTCGCCATGATCGGCCTGAAACTGGACACCGGCGACGGGCGCAATGGCGGACGCAGTTCGTTCGATGTATTGCCGGTCGACGCACGGGGCGAGGCCCGCGATGAATACACCAAGCTCGGAGGCGCGGCGAAACTTCGTGCGTTTGATACGGTGGTCAAGGTGGGCGATGTGTTTCCTGCCACGCCGGTGGTGGCTGCCGGTGATTCGCGACTGCTGCCGGAAAGCTTCACCGGGGTCACGGCCAGCAACACCAGCCTGGAGGGCCTGACGCTGCAGGGCGGTCGTCTGCACGCGATGAGCCAGCCGGTTTCGAGCAACATGCGCGACAACTTCGCAACCTTTTATGCCGGGCCGGTCAACTCGCCTTGGGTGGCGTACTTCGGCGGCGATTACAGCCTCAACCGGCACGTCAGCGTCAGCTTGTATTCCAGCCGGCTGAAGGACGCCTGGAATCAGTACTACGCCGGTACGACCCTGAGTTATCCGCTGGCCGAGGAGGTTTCGCTGTTCGGGGGGTTGAACTATTACAAGGCGGTAGATGAGGGCCAGCAGTTGCTGGGCCGGTTCGATAACAACATCTGGAGTGCCAAGGCCGGGGTGAAGTTCGGTGCCCACAGCCTGGCGCTGTCCCACCAGCGCAATAACGGCAACGATGACTTCGACTACCTGCGACAGTCGGACTCGATCTTCCTCGACAACTCGATCCAATACAGCGACTTCAACTCGCCCAAGGAGCGTTCGTGGATGGTGCGTTATGACCTGGACATGACCACGTACGGAGTCCCGGGCCTGAGTTTCATGACCCGTTATGGTCGCGGCAGTGATGCCGACTACTCCAACGCCAACACGGTGTACATGCGCCGCGATGCCGAAGGCAATCCGTTGACGGACCAGAAGCGCTGGGAGCGGGATATCGAAGTCAAATACGTGGTGCAGTCCGGATCGCTCAAGGATCTGTCGTTGCGCGTGCGCCAGGCGAACACCCGGGCCACGGCATTCGAGTCGGATCTGGACGAAGTCAGGCTGATTGTCGAATACCCTTTGGCGATTCTTTAATAGTGGGTGATGGGATAAGCCGTTTGGCCCAGTTTTAATAGCCAACCTATCAAGAATGTAATGTCCCGCCCATGCTCCTGTTAACTTGGCTTTTTTATACTTGTCGGCAAGCCAAAGACTTGAAGGCCACTAGGTCGGCGAGTCTTTCCGATAATGGTAAGAGGAAGCCTGTCATGAAACTTGCGAAGTTCGTGTTTATTGCGGTAATAGCCGTGGCCAGCAGCAGTGTGTTTGCCGAGGGGGGCGCCGAGCGTTCTCAGCAATACCTGGCAGCGTTCAAATTGAGTCAGCAACAAGTGCACGGTACTTCGAGCACTGTTGATGTCCAGTCGACGGCCAACGCTGACGCACAGGGTGAGGACAAGCAGGGCAAGAACTCGGAGGGTTGATCACCGTTCACAGTGTCCATTCACCTTGGTAGCGTCTTGCTCCTTTGGAAGAGGTGAATTTTTCAGCGTCCTTCGGGACGCTTTTTTTTGTTCTCCAGATTGTTGCTGCTGTCTTAGCCGCTGGAGCGAGTGCGCTCGCTCCAGCGGGGCGGACGTTGCCGGGCTCAGCGGGGTCAACCGCCGCGACGGTTGCAGTCGCCGGCAACGGTGTAGCGCAGGGTATTGAGTTTCCCGCTGGCGTCTTCATAGGTCATCTGCGCCGGCACGGGCCCGCAGGACTTTATCGGGGAAGTGACATTCACCACTTTGACCACATCCAGTTTCATGCCATAGGCATATTCCTTGACGATGGGTTGTTCCTTGCCTTGTTGGGCGGCATAGCGCTGCATGGCCATCCGATTGTTCTGCATCATCGTTTCAAATCGCTTGTCGCCGCCACTTTCGGCGAGGGTGTTAGTGGACACAATCAGTGCTGCGGTGAGGCTGATAAGTTGGCTAAGTTTCATGTCGATTACCTCGGTTAAATAAAGCGCAATATTATCAATCCCGACCTGTCGTCGACGTGGCGGCACGATGACAGATCAGTCATGCAAATACCCAAAACACTAAAAAACCCGCAGTCATTAATGACTGCGGGCAAGTAAACACGAATAGATTAGTGCGCTGGGTTTTCGCTCACTGCCTCTTCATCCCGCCGATGGGCCCAGTGATACAGCGCCGGCAATATCAATAACGTGAGGGCCGTCGACGACAGGATTCCACCGATCACCACGGTGGCCAGGGGCCGTTGGACCTCGGCACCGGTACCGGTTGCCAGGGCCATGGGGATGAAGCCCAGGGACGCCACCAGCGCGGTCATCAGAACCGGACGCAAGCGCGTCAAGGCGCCTTCGTTGACGGCCACGCCAAGGGATCGACCTTGCTCGCGCAGGTTGCGGATGAAGGCGATCATCACCAGGCCGTTGAGCACTGCTACTCCGGACAGGGCGATGAACCCCACGCCGGCGGAGATCGACAGTGGAATATCCCGCAGCCACAGCGCCATAACGCCACCGGTCAAGGCGAACGGGATGCCGGTGAACACCAACAAGCCATCCTTGAGGTTGTTGAACATCATAAATAGCAGCGCGAAGACCAGCAGCAAGGCCACCGGCACCACAATCTGCAGGCGCTTGGCAGCCGACTGCAGCTGCTCGAACTGACCACCCCAGGAGGTCCAGTAACCGGCAGGAATCTGTACCTGCTGCTCGATCTGGGCACTGGCCTGCTGCACGAACGAACCGATATCGCGGCCACGCACGTTGGCACTGACAATCACCAGGCGCTTGCCATTCTCGCGACTGACCTGGTTTGGCCCGAGCACCAGATCCAGGCTGGCAACGTCCGCCAGGGCGATGAAGCCGATGGTATTGGCACTGCCGTTGAGCAGGGCGGGTACTGGGATCAGCAGCTTCGACAGGCCATCGATGTCCTTGCGCATGGCGTCGGACAAACGCACCACCATGTCGAAGCGCCGATCTCCTTCATACAGGATGCCGGCCTGGCGTCCGCCAACCGCCACCGCTATGGTGTCTTGCACATCACCGACGTTGAGCCCGTAACGCGCGGCCTTGTCGCGGTCGATATTGATGGTCAATACCGGTAGGCCGGTGGTCTGTTCGACCTTGACCTCCGAGGCGCCATCGATTTTTTGCAGCGTCGCCGCAATCTTCGTCGCGGTGCTGTTGAGTACGTCCATGTCGTCACCGAAGACCTTGACCGCGACGTCGCTGCGCACCCCGGAAATCAGCTCGTTGAAGCGCAGCTGGATTGGTTGCGACAACTCATAGTTACTGCCCGGCAACAGTGCGGTCACCCGCTGGATATCGGCGATCAGCGCCTCGCGGCTTTTGTTCGGGTCGGGCCACTGTTGCTGCGGCTTGAGCATCACGTAGCTGTCGGAGATGTTTGGCGGCATCGGGTCGGAGGCGATCTCGGCGGTACCGGTGCGGGCGAATACACGTTGCACTTCGGGGATCTTTTCCAGCAGCAGCGTTTCCAGGCGCTGTTGCATGTCCACGGATTGGCTCAGGCTGGTGCCCGGTACGCGCAAGGCTTGCAGGGCGAAGTCGCCTTCGCTGAGGCTGGGCACGAACTCACTGCCCATGCGGCTGGCGACCACCGTGCAGACGCCGATCATCGCGAGCGCCAGGGCGAACGCCAGTTGGCGGTGCCCCATGACCCAATCCAGCGCTGGCGCATAGGCCCGGCGCGCGCCGCGCATGACCAGGTTCTCGCCTTCCTTGACCTTGTCGGTGACAAACATCGCGATTGCCGCCGGCACGAAGGTCACCGAGAGCAGCATGGCGCCGAGCAGGGCAATCACCACGGTGAACGCCATTGGATGGAACATTTTGCCCTCGACCCCGGTCAGGGCAAAGATCGGCAAGTACACCACCATGATGATCAATTGGCCGTAGATCAGCGGCCGTCGTGCTTCCCTGGCTGCCGCGAAGACTTCATGGAAGCGCTCGGAGCGCGTGAGAATACGGCCATGCTGCTGCTGGGCGTGGGCCAGACGGCGGATGGCGTTCTCGACGATGACCACTGCCCCGTCGACGATAATGCCGAAGTCCAGCGCGCCGAGGCTCATCAGGTTGGCGCTGACCTTGTTGGTGAACATGCCGGTGAAGGTGAACAGCATGGCCAGGGGGATCACCATGGCGGTGATCAGCGCTGCGCGGATATTGCCCAGGAACAAGAACAATATAGCGATCACCAGGATCGCGCCTTCGATGAGGTTTTTCTTGACCGTAGCAATGGCTTTGTCCACCAGCGTGGTGCGGTCGTACACCGTCACCGCGACCACGCCCTGAGGCAGGGTCCGGTTGATCTGCTCAAGCCTGCTGGCCACCGCTTGCGACACCGTGCGGCTGTTCTCGCCGATCAGCATGAACACCGTGCCGAGTACCACTTCCCGGCCGTTTTCAGTGGCAGCACCGGTGCGTAATTCACGGCCGATGTCGACACTGGCGACGTTCTTGATCCGGATCGGTGTGCCGTCGACGTTGGCCATGACGATGTTGGCGATGTCATCGAGACTCGCCACCTGACCGGGAGCGCGAATCAGCAACTGCTCCCCACTGCGCTCGATGTACCCGGCACCGACGTTGGCGTTGTTGCGTTCCAGTGCGCTCACCAGGTCGGTCAACGTCAGCTTGTAGGCGGCCAGGCGCTTGGGGTCGGGAGCAATCTGATACTCCTTGGCAAAGCCGCCGATGGTGTTGATCTCCGCCACACCGGGCACATTGCGCAGTTGCGGCTTGATGATCCAGTCCTGGATCACCCGCAAATCGGTGGGGGTGTACGCGCTGCCGTCCTCCTTGCGCGCATCGGCGCTGGCTTCCACGGTCCACAGGAAAATCTCCCCGAGCCCCGTGGAGATGGGGCCCATGACGGCCTCGACGCCCGGAGGCAGTTGCTCCTTGGCCACCTGCAGCCTTTCATTGACCAATTGTCGGGCAAAGAACAGGTCGGTGCCTTCCTTGAAGATCACCGTCACTTGCGACAGCCCGGAGCGTGACAGCGAACGGGTCTGTTCCAGCGCCGGCAACCCGGCCATGGCCGTTTCGATGGGGAAAGTGATGCGCTGCTCGGTTTCCAGCGGCGAGAACCCGGCTGCCGCTGTGTTGATCTGCACCTGGACGTTGGTGATGTCCGGCACGGCGTCGATCGGCAACTTCTGGTAGCTGGCGATACCCAGGCCAGCCATGAGTAGAACCGCGAGCAGCACGATGATGCGCTGCTCGATGGCGAATTGGATCAGGCGTTCGAACATGAGGACCTTCTTGTGCCGATAGCGGATCAGTGAGCGTGCTCGGCCGAAGCCTTGCCCAGTTCTGACTTGAGGATGAAGCTGCCCGCCGTGGCGACGTGCGCCCCGGCATCCAGCCCCTGGAGGATTTCCACCTGGCCTGCGGAGCGGCTGCCGAGCACCACCGTCCGAGCCTCAAAGCCGTCGTCAGTGCGCAGGAAAACACTGGGGCTGTCCTCAATGGTCTGAATCGCGGTTTCAGGGACGGTGACCGAGGCCTGGCGGGTATCGGTCGTGACCCGCACGGTCACGAACAACCCCGGACGCCAGGCGCCGTCTGGGTTGGCGAGGCTGGCCCGGACCGTGGCCGTGCGGGTTTGCTCGCCCAGCAGGCTGCCGACGTAGGACACGTTGCCCGCCACTTCGGCATTCAGTTCCGGGGCATTGACGTTGACCGCCGTGTCGACTCGTACGCTGCCCAGATCCTTTGGCGAAACCCCAAACGTTACCCAGACCCGCGACAGGTCGGAGAGGGTAAACACGCTGGTGGAGTCATTGACCACTTCCCCCAGGGTCAGGTGTTTTTCCACCACCATCGCGTCGAAGGGCGCACGCAACTCATAACGATTGCCACCACCGGTAGCGCTGCTGCCACTCAAGGCGCTGATTTTCTGGCGTGCGTTGTTCAGGGCGATCTCGGCTTCTTGCAGGGCCTGGCGCGCTTGCAGAAAATCCTGCTCGGCGGAAATCTGCTCCTGCCACAACTGGCGTTCACGCTCAAAGGTGCTGCGCGCCAGTTCAACGCGACGCTGGGCTGCTGCCTGCTCACTGCGTTGCTCGGAGATTTGCGGGCTGGCAATCACCGCCAGCAACTGGCCCTTTTTCACCGCTTGTCCGAGGTTGACCAGCACCTGCTCGACCACCCCGGGTGCGCGGGGAACGATGTGAGCAGTGCGGTCTTCGTCGAAACGTACTTCGCCGGGGAACGCCAGGGACAGCGCCATGACCTGTGGCCGTGCCTCGGCCAGTTGAATGCCGGCGGAGTTGATCTGCTCCTCGCTGAGCGTCAGGTGACCTTCGGCTTCCTCCGGTTCTGCTTCAGTTGCTTTGTCGACCGTGATCTGGGCGGGTGTGCCGTGCTCGGCGTGCGCCTGCTCTGCATCGGTCGCAGACGTGGCGCGGGTGGTCAGCAATGAGCCGAGGCCGATGCCGGCGCTCAGGGTCAAAGCGATGGCCAGGATGGCTTTTTTGTCCATGGATACTCCAGGCACCGTTGGGTCAGTACGACCGGACGGGTGCGCAATACGGCTATAGATAGGATTTCAAGGGGTGGGGAAGAGGGCGCGGGTGTCGCCATAGATGCGTTCGATACGCACCCAGGCATCGGTGGCATCGGCCACGGCCTGCAGGTACTGGCTGCGTGCTTCGAACAGGGTGCGCTGGGCATCGAGCACGTCGAGGAAGTTGAATTTGCCCATTTCAAAGCCACGGGTGGCGCTGTCGACTGCACTTTGGGCCGCCGGCAGGATCACCTGGTTGAAGGCGTTGACTTCGGTGTTGGCGGTGGCCCATTGGTCCAGGCCTGACTGAACCTCGGAGCGCAAGCGCAATTCGCTGGCGTTGCGCAGGTCCCGAGCCTGGTCGGTGCGGCGCGCGGCGGCCAGCACATTGCCCTGGTTGCGATTGAACAGTGGAATCGGCATCGACACGCCCAGGAGGTTGACCCGTTCGCGATCGGCCTCGCTGTACTGGCTACCGATGCTTACCGTCAGGTCGGGGATACGCAGGGCCTTTTCCAGGCCTAGTGAGGCTTCCTTCTGGTTGATCTGCAAACGCGCCAGGCGCAGCTCGGCGGTATCGGGGAGGCGATCAAGCAGAATCTGTGAGGACGCGATGGCCGGCAATGCGCTTGTCGGTTCTTCGGCGCGGGTAAAGGTGGCCTGTGGGGCCCCGGTGACCTGTGCCAGCTGCTGATAGGCGGTGGCCTGGTCACGTTCGGCGCGACGCAGTTGCAGGCGCACCTGCGACAGTTGCACCTGCGCACGCATGGCTTCGACCGGCGCCGCCTTGCCGGCGTTGATGCGCCCCTGGGCTACGCGTAGGCCGCGCTCGGCCAGTAGCAGCGATTGCTCGGTCAATGACAAACGTTGCTGGGCGGTGGTCGAACTGTAGAAGGCCTGGATCACATCCGCGCGCAATTCATTGCGTCGACGTTCCAGCTCGATGCTCGCAGCGTCCTGCGCACGCTCGGCGACTTCGATTCGGGCGCCGCGTTTTCCACCCAGTTCCAGCGGTTGGCTGAGCATCAGTGTGGTGGTTCGCGAGCGGCGTCGGGTGTCTTCGGCCTCCCAGGACACTTGCGGATTGGGAATCAGCCCGGCTTGCTGGCGATCACCCTCGGCGACGCCGATTTCCCATTGCGCCGCAGCCAGATTCGGGTTGTGGGCAAAGGCACTCTGCAGCGCTCGCTCCAGGGTCAATGGTGCGGCCTGTGCCATGGCCGGCAAGGCACTGGCGGCGACTGCCAGACTGAGCAGTAAAACAGCAGGGCCAGTGATTAACTTTCTGATCCTGGGTGGAATAACGACGCATTGATAACCCTGCACTGTGGACGTTCCTTTAATGCGAAACAGGCGATGGCGTTAATCTAGAGGTCGGTGCTTATCAGTAAGGTGGCTGGATAATTACAAATACGTTATCCGCGGTGTGCGCGGGTACGTGTGTATTAGGATGGAAAGTGTTGGAGCGTTATAGGTATCGCCATCGAAATATGACGATACAAACACCGATGGTTTATCCGCTCAGATGCACTTGTTGATTTTGTTTGTTCGTGAATTGTCCTGCCTGTTAGTTGCGGCATTTTGTCGCCCCTGCAGATTGCAGCGCTCAAGGCCGCGGATTTCGGTTGACCCTGAAGCCACTACAGACATTAGCGTGGTGCATGAGCGGTTCATGTTGAATCACAGATCCGTATGAAAAAATCTTTGTCGTGCTCTGAATAAATCCATGCGTTATTTGTTTAAAGGTGAACAACTATGCGAATCCTTGTGATCGAGGACGAGCTGAAAGCTGCCGACTATTTGCACCAGGGGCTGACCGAAAGTGGCTATGTAGTGGACTGTGCGAACAACGGTGCAGATGGACTTCACCTGGCCCGGCAACAGGCCTATGACTTGGTGATACTTGATGTAAACCTGCCTGAGGTAGATGGCTGGTTCGTGCTGGAACATATCCGCAAGAGTGGCAACACCCTGGTGATGATGCTGACCGCCAGAGGGCGGCTTGCCGATAAGGTCCGTGGGCTGGATCTGGGGGCTGATGACTACCTGGTCAAGCCCTTCGAGTTTCCCGAACTGCTGGCGCGGGTACGCACATTGCTACGGCGCAGCGCGCAGATTCCGTTGCCTCAAGTGTTGAAGGTGGCCGACCTGGAACTGGATCAGGGGCGACATCGGGCGTTCCGGGGTGAGCAACGTATCGACCTGACCACCAAGGAGTTCGCGTTGCTGCACCTGCTGATGCGCCAGTCGGGTGAAGTGCTGTCGCGGACCCAGATTATTTCCCTGGTGTGGGATATGAATTTTGATTGTGACACCAACGTGGTCGAGGTTTCGATCCGCCGCTTGCGGGCCAAGATCGACGACCCATTCGACCGTAAGCTGATCCACACCCTGCGCGGCGTCGGTTATGTGCTGGAGGCGCGCGAATGAAACCGGCCAGCCTGTCGATGCGCTTGGGGTTGACGGTCAGCGTCCTGGGCGCAGTGCTGGTGGTGGTGTTGGCCATTCTCGCGTTCCTGGCGCTGACCCACGAACTGGACGCCCTGGCCAAGGGCGGCCTGGAAAGGAAAATGCAGCAGATTCGCCACAGCCTGGCACTGGAGCAGCACGCCAGCGACCTGCCGCTCAAACCACACTCATTGCTGGACCAGGTCATGGGGCATGACAACCTGAACCTGACGATTCTCGATCAAAGCGCCCCGACGGCACCGTTGCTCAGTGTCGGCAGCCCACTGCCGTTACCGGCGCAGGCCCGTCGTGAGGCGGCCGCGGCGAGCCAGGACAAGGTCACCTACTTCAGCCGTTCGGATGATCAGGGCAGGCACTTTCTGACGGCCAGCCAATTGATGCCGATCAACGATGGGCAGTCGGTTGTGGTGCTGTTGTCGGTTGACCGCTCCAATGATGAGGCCCTGCTCAGTGCCTACCTCAGCTCGACCCTGATTGCCTTGCCGTTGCTGTTGATCCTGATTGGCCTCAGTGCTTGGGCGGTTGTCCAGCGCGGCCTTGCCCCGCTGCGTGAGTTTCGCAAAGTCGCAGCGATGGTTTCGGCCCAGGACCTGAATCATCGACTGTCGGAAGCCAATATGCCCCAGGAGCTCAGTGAACTGGCGCATGGCATCAACTTCATGCTGCACCGGCTCGACAATGGTGTGCAGCAACTGTCGCAATTCTCCGACGATCTGGCGCACGAACTGCGTTCGCCCATCAGCAACCTGATGGGCAAGGCCCAGGTGACCCTGTCGCGGGAGCGTCCAATCGAGGAGTACAAGGCGGTGCTGGTGTCCTGCACCGAGGAACTGGCGCGAGTCACGCGCATCGTTTCCGACATGCTGTTCCTGGCTCAGGTTAGCCACCCGGCAGCGCTGGTGCCCTTTGAAGTGATTTGCCTGGAGGATGAGGCGCTGAAGGTCGCCGATTTGTTTAGCCTGGCGGCGCAGGAAAAACACATCACCCTGCAGGTTTCCGGCAGCGGACGAGCCCTGGGCGACCGGCTGATGATCCAGCGCGCGATGTCGAACCTGCTGTCCAACGCGATTCGCCATTGTCCTGACGGGCAGGCGATTTCGCTGGTCATCGAACGTCACGGCGAACACCTGTCGGTGCTGGTGAGCAACCCCGGTGCGGGCATCGAATCCCACCATCTGCCGCACCTGTTCGACCGCTTCTACCGCGTCGACAACAGCCGCTCCCGCGCTCAGGGCGGCACCGGCCTGGGGCTGGCCATCGTGCGCTCGATCATGAGCCTGCACCAGGGCTCGGCCCAGGTGCAGAGTTCACCTGGGAGTGTGACGGTGTTTCGGTTGGTGTTTCCCAATGGGCGTAACAGCTAAGGCATTGGGAAACTTCTTTGACAGCTGCACGGCCGGGAGGCCTCAGCCCCTCAAAACCACTGCTTGAAACGGCGGATGTAGAGCGTCTTCATCACCTGGGCGACCACGCAGTAGCTGAGCAGGGTGCCCACCAGCCATGGGAAGTAGGACCACGGCAGCGGCGTCAGGCCGACCAGGTTGCCCAGTGGCGAGAAGGGAATGTAGATGCCCAGCACCATGACCAGGCCGGTCATCAGGATTACCGGTAGCGCCGCGGTGCTCTGGAAGAACGGGATCTTGCGGGTGCGCAGCATGTGCACCACCAGGGTCTGGGACAGCAGCCCTTCGATGAACCAGCCGGACTGGAACAGGCTCTGCATTTCCACGCTGTTGGCCGCGAACACGTACCACATCAGGGCGAAGGTGGTGATGTCGAAGATCGACGAAGTCGGCCCGATCCACAGCATGAACCGCCCGATGTTCTGCGCATCCCATTTGCGCGGTTTGCTCAGGTATTCCTTGTCCATCTTGTCCCACGGCAGGGCCAGTTGGGAGATGTCGTACATCAGGTTCTGCAGCAACAGGTGGATCGCCAGCATCGGCAGGAAGGGAATGAACGCGCTGGCCACCAGCACCGAGAACACGTTGCCGAAGTTGGAGCTGGCGGTCATGTTCAGGTACTTCATGATATTGCCGAAGGTCTCGCGGCCCTTGAGTACACCTTCCTCGAGCACCATCAGGCTTTTTTCCAGGAGGATGATGTCGGCTGATTCCTTGGCAATGTCGGTGCCGCTGTCCACCGAGATGCCGACGTCGGCATCGCGCAGGGCCGGGGCGTCGTTGATCCCGTCGCCGAGGAAACCGACGGTGTGGCCGTTGGCTTGCAATGCCTTGAGCACCCGGGATTTCTGCAGCGGTGTCAGCTTGGCAAACACCGTGCGTGTTTCGACCTGTTGTTGCAGGGTCAAATCGTCCATCGGCTCGATGTCCTGGCCGAGCAGCGGGATGCCAGGTTCCAGGCCGACTTCCCGGCAGATCTTGCAGGTCACCACGGGGTTGTCGCCGGTCAGCACCTTGATGGTCACGCCCATGTCCCGCAGCGCAGCAATCGCCGGGCCGGCAGTTTCCTTGGGCGGATCGAGGAAGGTCAGGAAGCCGCGAATCACCAGGTTGCGCTCGTCGCCAGTGGCGTACTGGGCTTTGCTCTGGGCCTTGGGGATGTGCCGGGTCGCCAGCACCAACACGCGGAAGCCGTCTTCGTTGTATTGGTTGGCCAGGCGCAGCAAGGCTTCGCGTCGCGGGTCATCGAGGGGCACGTCTATGCCGTCCTCGTGCAGGTAGCTACTGATGCCGAGCATTTCCTCGACCGCACCCTTGCACACCAGCAGGTGATCGGTGTGGTTGTCTTCGACGATGATCGACAGGCGCCGGCGAATGAAGTCGAACGGCAATTCATCGACCTTGCGGTAGGCCAAGGGTCGCTTGAAATGTGGGTTCTGCCGGGCGAACTGCACCACCGCCTGGTCCATCAGGTTTTTCATGCCGCTTTGGTGGTGGCTGTTGAGCCAGGCCAGTTCCAGCACGGCGTCGTCGCGCTGGCCGGCGCTGTCGAGGTGATGCTCGAGGATGATTTTGTCCTGGGTCAGGGTGCCGGTCTTGTCGGTGCACAGCACGTCCATCGAACCGAAGTTCTGGATCGCATTGAGGCGCTTGACCACCACTTTGCGCTTGGCCATCGCCACCGCACCCTTGGCCAGGTTGGCACTGACGATCATCGGCAGCATTTCCGGGGTCAGGCCGACCGCCACGGCCAGGGCAAACATGAAGGCTTCGCTCCAGTCGCCCTTGGTGAAGCCGTTGATCAGCAACACCACCGGCACCATCACCAGCATGAAGCGGATCAGCAGCCAGCTGACGCTGTTGACGCCCCGGTCGAAGGCGGTTTGCGTGCGCGAGCCGACAATGGCCTTGGCCAGCGAGCCAAAGTAGGTGCGTGGGCCGGTGGCGACCACCACGGCGCGCGCGGTACCGCTGACCACGTTGGTGCCCATGAAGCAGATGTTGGACAGGTCCAGCAGGTTGTTCTGCTCGCTGGTCAAGCTCGCCGCGGATTTCTGCGCGACGTCCCCCAGGGTGTCGTATTTCTCCACCGGCAAGGCTTCACCGGTCAGCACCGCCTGGCTGATGAACAGGTCCCGGGATTCGAGCAGGCGGATGTCTGCGGGGATCATGTCGCCGGCCGACAGCTGCACGATGTCGCCTGCCACCAGTTCGCGCATGGGCACCTCGCGCAGGGTCGGCGTGCTGCCCGGCTGGTCGCGGCGCAGCACGCTGGCGGTGGTGCGCACCATGGTCTTCAGGGCTTCGGCGGATTTGCCCGAGCGGTACTCCTGCCAGAAGCGCATCAGGCCACTGGCCAGGACCATCACCAGGACGATGATGACGCCGGTCAGGTCGGTGTCTTCGCCGTCCCGCAGAGGGATCCAGAAGTCGGTGATGAAGCTGATGACCGTCAGGGTCAGCAGCACATAGATGAAGGGATTGTTGAAGGCCTTCAGTACTTGCACCAGGGCGTGGGGCGGCTGGTCGTGCGCCACCTCGTTGCTGCCGTCGCGCAGCAGGCGGCCTTCGGCGTCGAGTTCGGTCAGGCCGACGCTGCTGGTCTTGAGGTTGGCTAGGGTCACGGCCAGGCCGTTCTGCGCTTCACGGGCGGCGCGCATTGACAGTTTGCCGGCGTCGCGTGGGCTACCCTTGAGGACTTTTTTTGCGGTTTTTACAGTGTTCATGCTGGGTGCTCCTGCCGCTGGCTGGCGGCACGACACAGCAACCACTCAACTAATAAAAGGCGAGCGAAAGTGCATCGAATCGCCCGGCAGCGATCGATTCTGGGAGTTGTTGTTATGCTGTTTTAATGTTCGCCGTACACCGCTGGAACACAGGCATACAGCGAACCGTCTACTGGCGTCGTCCATGCTTGTCCTCGCTCTTTTAATGGTTTAACGGGCAATAGAAAGTTGCCGAATTCCTGAATAAGGAAAACGTCGGAGATTGGTGCCTGGAGAACTTTCAGATCAACTGAAAGTGCGCGTCCCGAGCAACCGGCCGAGTAGCAAAATGGCCTGTTGCATCAGGTGCACGAAGCCCCGACTTGGAGGTTCCTGGCCGTCATCGAGGCTCCAGCGTTGCTCGAGCTGGCCACTCGCCGAGCAGACATGCCAATGCCCCAGCGGGTGAGATCGCAGGCGTGCAGGCGGGGCGTTGAAAAGCGCCCGTGGGAGGGCCGCTGGCGGGCGGCGCAGCAGGGCGCGCGCCGCTTTGGCAAGGGGGCGAACCCCTGGGATGTAGGTGCAGATGAAGTTCATAACATGCCTCGCAACCGGACTGACGCCGGCGAGGCAGGTTACGTTGGAGCCTCAGGCTCTAGCGCAGCATGCCCGACCGAGGTCGAGTCCCGTCGATGACTGGGTAAGTGGCCCGACCTGGCGTATACGCATCGGTCGGGCAGCGTCTAGATACTGTGTCCATTGAATTCTTTTGTGAGTTGAAAAAAGGGCCGGGCTAACCGACCCGGGGCAATCTACTCAGGCGAGTGTTTGAAGTCAACCGTGAATTAACAGTTGTTTGGCAATTAGACAGGAAACAGTGGTAATCGGTGTAAGTTACCGTTTAAAGGTCGTTTATAGATGACAGCACTATGACAGTCGATCCTCATGACTCTTTACCTTTGAGCAATGCATAGATAGCCATGGAGTGGCCATGACCGAGGTCGAAGTCGGCTTTCAACCATTCGATGATCTGGCCGGCCTTGACTCCGGCTTTCAATTTGCCGTCTTCGGCGAACCCTTTGGCGTTGGCCAATTGCTTGAGGTCAGCCGGTGATTGGCCGGTCTTGGCCTGGATGTTGTCCAGATAGGCTTGGAATGACATGACGTGGCAGCTCCTGGATGCACGTAGAGGTGGCTTCAAGCCTAGACCAGATTTAATCCCTGGCGACCAAGGGTGGGTGCGGCAGACGAATGGCAACTGCCTATTGCCAAGCCCACCCGCGCCACATGACAATGCGAAACATTATCAATCACGAACCTGCGCCGTCATGTCTGCCAACGATCTTTCCCTGCGCAGTGCCGTCCACGACCTGTACCACGAGCATCACGGCTGGCTGCAAGGCTGGTTGCGCCAACGCCTGGGCAGCGCCTGCGATGCGGCTGACCTGACGCAGGACACGTTCGTGCGGGTGCTCAAGGCACGTAATGCGCTAGAGATTCGTGAGCCGCGGCCGTACCTGTCGCAGGTCGCCAAGGGCCTGTTGATCGATCTGTTTCGCCGGCGTTCGCTGGAGCAGTCCTACCTTGAAGTCCTGGCCAGCGCCCCGCAATCTCAGCAACCGTCGCTCGAAGAGCAGGCGATCATGCTGCAGGCGCTGCTGGACATCGACCGCATGCTCGAAGGCCTGGGCAAGCAGGTCAAGCAGGTGTTCATCCTGTCGCAGTTCGAAGGCCTGACGTATCCGCGCATCGCCGAGCGCCTGGGCATTTCCACGCGTACGGTGAATAACCACATGGCCAAGGCCATGGAGCATTGCTGCCTGATGCAACTGCAGTTGCAGCTGTCATGAGTCACCTCAAGTCCAGCTTGTCCGGTCCTGAACTGCAGGCGCTGAGTGCGGCCGCGCAGTGGTATGCACGGCTGCAGTCCGGTCAGGCAAGCGACCAGGATCGACAGGATTGGCATGCCTGGCAGGCTGCCGATGAGCTGCACCGCCAGGCCTGGCAACGCATCGAGTCAGTACGCCAGCAGATGGACCGGGTGCCGGGCAACTTCGTGGCGCCGACCTTGCACGGTGTCCAGCACTCGCGCCGGCAGGTATTGCGCAGTGTGCTGGTGCTGGCGTCGGCCGGTTCCCTGGGGTGGTTGGGCTGGCGCAGCGAGACCACCCAGAACCTGTTGGCCGACTACCGCACTGCCGTGGGCGAGCGGCGTGAGGTGCGTCTGGCGGACGGCAGTTCGTTGCTGCTCAACACCGACACTTCGGTCAACGTGCGCTTCGACGGCGCGCAACGGGTGCTGGAATTACTGTGGGGCGAAATGCTGGTGAGCAGCGCCCTGGATCCGCGCAAACGACCGCTGCGGGTCAGTACCCGTCACGGGCAGGTGTTGGCCTTGGGGACTCGTTTCATCGTGGGTTCCCAGGTCGCTGGCGGCGCGGTCGCGGTGCTGGATAACGCCGTGCAGGTCAGCCTGGCGCAGGGCGGGCCAGCGGTTCGCCTTGAAGCTGGGCAACGCCTGGACTTCACCGCCCAGGCCCTCGGCGCGATTCGCCAGAACGATGCCACGGTCGGCGCCTGGCAGCAGGGCAGCATCATCGCCATCGACCGACCGCTGGGCGAGTTGCTCGCCGATCTCTCGCGCTATCGTCCCGGGGTACTGCGCTGCGACCAGCAGATTGCGCGGATGAAGATTTCCGGCGCCTTTCCGGTGGATGACACTGACCGGGCACTGGCTGCGCTGCACAGCGGCTTCGGTCTGAAGATCCAGCACTACAGCCGCTATTGGGTCAATGTTTCCGGGCCTGCGGCGGCCTGAAACGGTGCGTCTGAAAAATTAATTGATTCTCATGTGCACTTTTTATCGACCTCGTTCGGCTCATCTCCCAGTGATTTCATTTGGATGGTTCTGGGGGAGGGTAAGCATGTCTTTTGTGTACAAGCCGGGTGCGGGTCGGTTGGCGACTGCGGTGAGGATTGGCCTGTTCGCGCTGGCAGCCAGCGGCACTGGTGTGGCGACTGCCCAGACCGCGGCGGCGTCGCAGCAGGCGGTGCAATCCTACGATATCGCGGCCGGCAGCCTGACCGAGGTGCTGAGCCGATTCGCCAGTGCGGCGGGCGCGGCCATCTCGTTCGACGCACGGCAGACCGCGGGCCAACAATCAGCGGGTTTGCGCGGTACCTATAGCGTCGGCGATGGGTTTGCGCGGATTCTCGCCAACAGCGCCTTGCAAGCCGAACCCCAGGCCAACGGCAGTTATGTGCTGCGTCCCCGTCCGTCCGCAGGCTCGGCCCTGGAGTTGGCGGCGACCAACGTCAATGCCCAGGAACTCGGGGTGACGACCGAAGGCAGCGGTTCGTACACCACCGGTGCGGTGACGATCGCCAAGGGGGCCCATTCGCTCAGGGAAACCCCGCAATCGGTGACCGTGATCACCCGCAAGATGCTCGACGACCAGAATCTCAACACCATCGACCAGGTCATGGAAAAGACCCCGGGCATTACCGTCTATGACTCGACCATGGGCGGCAAGTACTTCTACTCCCGGGGTTTTCGCATGTCCGGGCAGTATGAGTACGACGGTGTGCCGCTGGACATGGGCAACTCCTATGTCCAGGCCGACAGTTTCAGCAGTGACATGGCCTACTACGATCGCGTCGAGGTGCTGCGCGGGGCAGCCGGGATGATGAAGGGCTCGGGCGGCACCGCCGGCGGCGTCAACTTCGTGCGCAAGCGCGGGCAGAGTACCCCGCAGACCCAGTTGAGCCTGTCCGGCGGAACCTGGGACAACTACCGAGGCCAGGTCGATACCGGCGGCCCGCTGAACGAGTCCGGAACGTTGCGTGGCCGTGCGGTGATCGCCGAGCAGAGCAAGCATTACTTCTATGACGATGCCAGTCGCAAGGACCAGGTCTACTACGGTGCGCTGGATTACGACCTGTCCGCCGACACCACCCTGGGCCTTGGCATTGCTTACGAAGATGTCGACGCCAACCCGTGCTGGGGTGGCATGCCGCGCTACCGCGATGGCAGTGACCTCAAGCTCAGCCGCTCGACCTGCCTGGACCCGTCCTGGAATACCTGGCGCAGCCAGCGCACCACCACCTTCGGTGACCTGGCGCACCAGTTGAATGACAACTGGGCGCTGAAAGTGGCCGGGGTCTATAGCAAAAACACCCAGGACATCAAATACGCGTTCCCGTCCGGCGCGATCACCCCAGGCAACGGCACCGTGCGCATGCTGGGCAGCATGTACGACTACGATCAGGTCGACTATGGCCTGGATGCTTACCTGGACGGCAAATTCGAGGCGTTGGGGCGCGAGCATGAGTTGATCGTCGGCCTCAATGGCAGTCGCTCGAACAAGAACGACTTCTACTCGGTGGCATTCCTGCCGCAGACCCAGGACGTATTCAATCCCGACAAGCACCTGCCGAAACCCGATGACAGTTATTTCATCGCCAACTCGACCCGTGGTGGTCCGGTGGACAGCGTGACCAAGCAGTATGGGGTTTACTCCACGGCCCGCCTGAAACTGGCCGACCCCTTGACCTTTGTCCTCGGTGGGCGGGTCAGCTGGTACGACTCCGAAACCGATTCGCTGTTCATCAACTCGGGTATTTCACAGACGGCCAAGACCAAGGAAACCGGGCAGGTCACGCCGTTTACCGGGCTGCTGCTGGACCTCAATGAAAACCTTACGGCCTATACCAGCTATTCGGAGATCTTCACCCCGCAAGGCAACCTGCGCTCCGAAAGCGGCGCGGCGCTCAAGCCGCTGGTAGGGCAGAGCTATGAATTGGGGATCAAGGGCGAGTGGTACGGTGGTCGCCTCAACAGCTCGTTCAACCTGTTCCGCACCATCCAGAAAGACCAGGCCCAGACCGACTACAACTCGTCCTGCCCATCCTCGGACGGTTATTGCTACGTCAACGCCGGCAAAGTCCGCGCCCAGGGTTTCGAAGCGGAGGTCAGCGGTGAGCTGATCGAGCGCCTGCAGTTGCTCGCCGGCTACACCTACACCCAGACCAAGACCCTCGACGATATCGACACCAGCCTCAACGGTGAGGCGTTCAACAGCTATGTGCCACGCCACGTGCTGCGTATGTGGGGCGACTACGCCCTGGAGGGAGCGCTGGAGCGATTCACCCTGGGGGCCGGGGTCAATGCGCAAAGCGACAACTTCCGCGTGTCACCCTTGAGTGGCGAAAAGATCAGCCAGGGCGGGTACGCCGTGTGGAACGGCCGGGTCGGCTACCGCATCGACGACACCTGGTCGCTGGCGCTCAATGGCAACAACCTGTTCGACAAGCGCTACTACAGCACCATCGGCACCGAGACCTTTGGTAACTACTACGGCGAGCCGCGTAATTTCATGGTCTCGGTAAAAGCCGACTTCTGAAGTTAATGCAGGAACTTGTGGGAGCGAGTGCCCGCTTGCGGCTTGCTCGCGATGGGGCCAGCCCATTCGACATCGATGGTGCCTGACACACCGCCATCGCGAGCAAGCCGCAAGCGGGCGCCCGCTCCCACAGGGTTTGCGGTGCCTACAGGGCCCGATTTACACAGGACCTGTAGGAGCGGGGCCCTTCGGGCTCAGTTCTTCTCCAGGTCGACATCCTTGGTTTCCCGCAGGCACAACATACCCACCACCAGGCTCACGCCGGTGATCAGCACCGGGTACCACAGGCCGTAGAAGATATCGCCGGTGTACACCACCAGGGCAAACGATACCGTTGGCAGGAAGCCGCCGAACCAGCCGTTGCCGATGTGGTAGGGCAGGGACATCGAGGTGTAGCGGATGCGGGTCGGGAACAGTTCGACCATCAAGGCCGCCAGCGGCCCGTAGCACATGGCCGAGATGATGATCAGCGCCACGATCAGGGCGACGATCATCGGTTTGTTGACCTGCTGGGTATCGGCGGTCTGCGGATAACCGGCCAGGGTCACGGCACCGCGCAGGGCGGCTTCGTCGTAACCGTCGATTTTCACCTCGCCAATGCTCACTTGCACGCCACTGCCGGCCGGTGCGGCGGCGCTGCTGTACGGCAGGCCCTGCTTGACCAGGAAGGTCTTGACCTTGTCGCACGGGCTGTCGAAACGAGCCTTGCCGACCGGGTCGAACTGGAAGGTGCAGGTGGCTGGATCGGCCAGCACGGTAATCGGCGCCTGTTGGCTGGCGCGGTCGATGGCCGGGTTGGCGTAGTGGGCCAGGGTCTTGAAGATCGGGAAGTACAGCACGGTCGCCAGCAGCAAGCCGAGCATCAGGATCGGTTTGCGCCCGACCCGGTCCGACAGCCAGCCGAAGAAAATGAAGAACGGCGCGCCGATCACCACGCTGACAATCAGCAGGGTGTTGGCCAGGGCTGGGTCCATCTTGAGGAACTGGGTGAGGAAGAACAGCACGTAGAACTGCGCGGCGTAGAACGTCACCGCTTGCCCGGCGTTGATGCTGAACAGCGCAATCAGCACCACCTTGAGGTTTTCCCAGTTGCCGAAGGACTCGCGGATCGGCGCCTTGCAGGACTTGCCTTCTTCTTTCATTTTCAGGAAGGCCGGCGATTCATGCAGGCTCAGGCGGATCCAGGTGGAGATGCCCAGCAGCACGATCGACAGCAGGAACGGAATACGCCAGCCCCAGACTTCGAACTGGTCGCCGGTGAAGTAGCGGCACCCCAGCACCACCAGCAGCGACAGGAGCAGGCCGAGGGTCGCGGTGGATTGAATCCAGCTGGTGTGGAATCCGCGTTTGCCCATCGGTGCGTGCTCGGCGACGTAGGTCGCGGCCCCGCCGTACTCCCCGCCCAGGGCCAGGCCCTGGAGCATGCGCAGCACCACCAGGATGATTGGCGCGGCGATGCCGATACTGGCGTAGGTCGGCAGCAGGCCGACGCAGAAGGTCGCCACACCCATCAGGATGATGGTGGCGAGGAAGGTGTATTTGCGCCCGATCATGTCCCCCAACCGGCCGAACACCAGCGCGCCGAACGGCCGCACGATGAACCCGGCGGCGAACGCCATCAAGGCGAAGATGAACGCGGTGGTGTCGTTGACCCCGGCGAAAAACTGCTTGCTGATGACCGCCGCGAGGGCGCCATAGAGAAAGAAGTCATACCATTCGAAAACCGTCCCCAGGGACGAGGCGAAGATGACTTTCTGGGTGTCCTTGCTGGTGCCGGTGCTCAGCGTTCCTGCCACGGCGGGTGCCTGGTCTGACATACGGGTATCCCTCACAGTGATTATTTATTGTTGTTCCACTGTCGGCGCCTGCCTTGCGGGCTGGCGCGTCTGCTGTCATGCATCTGCCCTGTAGGGGCAAGCTTGCTCCTACAGGTGCGGTACGGTTGCCCGTTCTGTGGGTGTGGCGTTGCTCCTTGTCAGTGAGGCGAGAATCAGCTGCGCCGCTTTCTCGGCGATCATCAGCGTGGGTGAACAGGTATTGCCCGAGGTGATGTGGGGCATGATCGAGGCGTCGGCGATGCGCAGGCCGGGAATGCCATGCACGCGCAGTTGGGCATCGACGACCGCATCGTCATCCTGGCCCATGCGGCAGGTGCCTACCGGATGGAAGATGGTGGTGCCGATCCGCGCGGCGGCCTCGTGCAACTGCTCCTCGGTGTGCAATTCGGCGCCCGGCAGATACTCCACCGGCTTGAACGGTTGCAAGGCTTTGGCGCTGACAATCCGCCGGGTCAGGCGAATGGCGGCGGCGGCCACGCGCAGGTCTTCGGGGTGGCTCAGGTAGTTGGGCTGGATCAGCGGCGCCTGCTGTGGGTCGGCCGAACTGATCTCGATCCGGCCACGGCTTTGCGGACGCAGGTCGCACACTGAGGCGGTGAATGCCGGGAATGGGTGCAGTGGTTCGCCGAAACGCTCCAGCGACAACGGCTGGACGTGGTACTCAAGGTTGGCCGAAGTCTGCTCGGGCCCTGATCGGGCAAAGGCGCCGAGTTGGCTGGGGGCCATCGACAGCGGGCCGCTGCGGTCGTACAGGTAGCGCAGGCCCATGCCCATCTTGCCCCACAGGCTGCCGGCAATCTGGTTCAGGGTGCGGGCGTTTTCCAGCTTGTAGATCAAGCGCAGTTGTAGGTGATCCTGCAGGTTGCCACCCACGCCATTGAGTTCATGCACCAGGTTGATGCCCAGGCGCTTGAGCAGGCCAGCCGGGCCGATGCCGGAGCGCTGGAGGATGCTGGGCGAGCCGACGGAGCCGGCGCTGAGGATGATTTCCCGGCGTGCGGTGAAGGTGCTGGCCTGGCCCTGCCAGCGCGCGGTGACCTTGCAGGCCCGGCCGTTTTCCAGGAGCACGCGGTCGACATCGACCCCCGTCAGTACCGTCAGGTTAGGGCGCTGGGCGACAGGCTTGAGAAACGCTTTGGCGGCGTTCCAGCGCACGCCGGCCTTCTGGTTGACCTGGAAATAGCCGCAGCCTTCGTTGTCGCCCTGGTTGAAGTCGTCGATGCTGGCGATGCCGGTCTGTTCAGCGGCGTTGCGAAAGGCGTCGAGAATCGGCCATGACAGGCGCTGGCGTTCAACCCGCCATTCGCCGCTGGCGCCGTGAAAGTCGTCGGCGCCGGCAAAATGGTTTTCGCTTTGGCGAAACAGCGGCAGTACCTCGTTCCAGCTCCAACCGGGATTGCCTTCGCTGGCCCAGCGATCGTAGTCACCGGCCTGGCCGCGCATGTAGATCATGCCGTTGATCGACGAGCTGCCGCCCAGCACTTTGCCCCGTGGGTAGCTCAGGCTGCGGCCCTGCAGGCCAGCTTGGGCCTGGGTCTTGTAGCACCAGTCGGTGCGTGGGTTGCCGATGCAGAACAGGTAGCCGACGGGGATGTGGATCCAGGGATAGTTGTCGCGCCCGCCGGCTTCGAGCAGCAGCACCCGGTGTTGTGGGTTGGCGCTCAGCCGATTGGCCAGCAGGCATCCGGCGGGCCCGGCGCCGACCACGATGTAATCGTATGCATCAACGGCAGGTGACATCCATGACCTCGCAGCGTGTTGTTCTTATTGCGCTTCATCCTAGTTGTTAGTTTTCGACAAAAGAATGTTAGTTTTTGCTCAGCCGCTGTGCGTTTATAGACAGCGCCAAGTCCACGTTTAACAAGGAAGACCGATGTTCGACTGGAATGACCTGCGGTTTTTTCTCGAGCTGCAACGCAGCGGCCGCTTGCTGACCGCGGCCAAGCGCTTGAAAACTACGCATGCCACGGTGGCGCGGCACATCGAGGCCATCGAACAGAGCCTGGGCACCGCGTTGTTTGTCCAGCAGGCGCAGGGCTACCAGTTGACCCCGGCCGGCGAAGCGCTGCTTAAACATGCCGAGGCCATGGAAAATGTCGCGTTGCTGGCCCAGGAGGAAATCACCCAGTCCACGGCGCCCCTGGGCAAGATCCGCGTGGGGGTCACCGAAGGGCTGGGCATCATGTTTCTCGCCGGCCGCATGAGAGGCCTGTTCGACCGCTACCCTGGGCTTGAGGTGGAGTTGGTGGCCGTGCCGCGGTTCGTCAGCATCCTCAACCGCGAAGCCGAGATCAGCATTCATCTGGAGCGGCCGTCGGCGGACATGCTGGTCACCCGCAAACTCACCGATTACCGCCTGGCGCTCTATGCCAGCCAGGACTACCTCGACCGCGCGCCGCCCCTGCGCAGCCGCGAAGACCTGGGCCATCACGCCTGGATCGGCTATGTCGACGACCTGTTGTTCAGCCAGGAACTGATGTTCCTCAACAGCTTCTGCCGCAGCCCCCAGGTGGTGTTCCACAGTACCAGCGTGATCGCCCAGCAACAGGCGGCGCGCGCGGGTCTGGGGATCGCCGTATTGCCGTGCTACATGGCCAGTGGCGACCCGGGCCTGGTGCCGCTGCTACCGGCCGAAAGTATCCAGCGCAGCTACTGGATCAGCACCCGGCGCGAGCTGCACAAGTCGGTGCGGCTGCGGGTGCTGTGGGACTATGTGGTGCAGCTGTGTGAGCGCGAGCAGGCCCTGTTGCTGGGGCCGGAGCTGGCGTAGGCGCTTCAGCGGGTGATTTCGAAGGCCGTGCTCGCCAGTCGCTCGCCGTTGACCATGATGTGCACCGCGTGGGTGCCGGGGTAGTGCTTGCGGGTGGTCATGTCGCGGATCCGCTGGGCTCGGCTGATTTTCTGCCGGTTTCGGGCGGGCAGGGTCAGGCCCTTGAGCTTGAACACCTTGGTTGACGTCGCCCCCGAGGCCTTGACGTATTCGATGGCGTAATCCACCACCAGGCGCTGGGCGACATCGGCGGTGGACTGCAGGTCGAACGACAGGCTGATGCTTTGCCCCAAGGCGATCACGGCGGGTTCAATGCTCAGCTGATGAATCTCGACCTCAGGCTTGCCCCCTGCGCCAATCAGCGTCAGCGCCCGTTGATTGCCCTGCTTGATCAGGCTGCGCAACGCATGACGGGCGATCCAGGCGGTACGAGGATCCTCCAGCGACCAGCCCTCGAGAGTGTCCAGCACCCAGTCCGGGTGGTCCTTGGTGATGTCGTTGAGGTGGTTGGCCACTGACTTGCGCACGTACAGGCTGCTGTCGGCCTTGAGGTTGTCGATGATCCCGGCGGCCAGGGTCGGGTCGGCCTGGACCTGCTCCAGGCGGAACGACCAGGGCAAGCGGGGTCGGCTGCCTTCGCTGGCGAGCCGGCGCACGTGTTCGTTGGGGTCCAGCGACCAGTCGTGCATCAGGGCCAAGGTGCGTTCGAAGTCGCTGCGCAGGAAGTGCCGTACCGCAAATTCCGAGGAGCCGAAGCGAGTGAAGTGCTGCAGCGCGTCCATCGACAATTCAAAGGCGTGGCTGCCGTAGCGCGCCACGTAGTGGGCCAGGAACATGCTGACGAAGCCGCTGTTGAGGCGTGGCGCCAACAGGCGCAGGACCTCCAGCGTCTGCTCGTAGTCCAGGCCCAGCACTGCATGCAGGCACTCGGCGGTATGGGCCATGCGCTGCATCACCGACAGTGGTTCGAGTCCGTCGCAGGCCATGGCCAGGAACGCCTGGTGATCGAACGCTGGATACACCGCGCGCAGTTCACTGGCGATGTGGGCAAAGCGCTCGGCGTTGAAGATTTCCTTCAAGGCCGGGGAGGATTGCTCAGGGTTGCTCATTGAGGGTCCTTTGAAGATGGTGTGCGCAGTAGGAGCAAGCCGCAAGCGGGCACTCGCTCCTACAGTGGTGGAGGGGGCGCAAAGCGGGTTCCTATGCCGGCTTGGGGGTGTCCTCTTGCGTTTGGTCGGCCTCGAACAACCGGGCCAGTTCCTCCCGTGCTTCCTGGGCGGTCTGCATGACTTTGGCGGCATCGTCGTAGATCGCGCGCTGGGCTTCGAGCACTTGTTCGTCGTGCTGCTTGAAGGTTTCGATGCGCGCTGCGGCCTGGGCCTTGCTTAGTCCCAGGCCGATCAGGGTCATGCGGCTCATTTCCAGGCTGGAATGGAAGGTTTCCCGCACCGCCTCCGCGCCCAGGTCGACCAGGCGATGGACGTGCTGACGGTTACGGGCACGGGCGATGATTTTCATGTGTGGGTAGAGCCGGCGCACCAGTTCCGCGGTCTTGATGTTGGTGTCCGGGTCGTCGGTGGCAATCACGAAGAACTCCGCCTGCTCGACCTTGGCCGCGCTGAGAATCTCCGGGCGCATCGGGTCGCCGTAGAACACCGGCACACCGCCAAAACTGCGGGACAGTTCGATGGTTTCCACCGAGGTGTCGAGGGCCACGAAGCGGATTTTTTGCGCCCGCAGGATCCGCGCCACGATCTGCCCCATGCGGCCCATGCCGGCGATCACCACGCGCGGGGTGTCGGTGTCGATCTCACGCAGGTGCGGCGGCACGGCCACCGGCTCGACCTTGGGTTTGGCCAGGCGTGCGCACAGCAGCAACAGCAACGGGGTGACGGCCATGGACAGGGTGATGGTCAGCACCTGCAGGTCATACAGGCGGGCATCGAACAAGCCTTGGTCGCGGCCAATCTTGAACACCACGAAGGCAAATTCGCCGCCGGCTGCCAGGACGATGCCCAGGCGCACCGCGCTCACGCGGTTGAGCCCCCCGGCCATGCGTCCGACCAGGTACAGCAGCGGCAGCTTCAGCGAAATCAGCAGCACGGTCAGGCCGAGCACGGCAACCGGGGCGCTGAACAGCAGGCTGATGTTGGCGCCCATGCCCACGCTCATGAAAAACAGCCCAAGCAACAGGCCCTTGAACGGTTCGATCTGCGCTTCCAGTTCGTGGCGGTATTCGGAGTCCGCCAAGAGCAGGCCGGCGAGGAACGCGCCGAGGGCCATCGACACCCCGACTTCATCCATCAACCAGGCGGTGCCGATCACCACCAGCAGCGCCGTGGCAGTGGCTACTTCCGGCAGGCCGGACTTGGCGACGATGCGAAATACCGGGCGCAACAGATAGCGCCCCCCCACGACCACCACGGCGATACTGCCGAGTACCTGCAACCCATGGTTGAGGTCTTCGGCAGGGGTGGTGGTGTCATTGCCCCCGGCCAACAGCGGCACCATGGCGATCAGCGGGATCGCGGCGATGTCCTGGAACAACAGGATGGCAAACGCCAGGCGCCCGTGAGGGCTGGTCAGCTCCTTGCGTTCGGCCAGGCTTTGCAGGCCAAAGGCGGTGGATGAAAGGGCCAGGCCGAGGCCGAGCACGATGGCACTGTTGAGTTTCTGGCCGAACATATAGAACGCCAGCACGCCGATCACCGAGGCCGTCAAGACCACCTGGGCCAAGCCGACGCCGAACACCGCCTTGCGCATCACCCACAGTCGGCGCGGCGACAGTTCCAGGCCGATGATGAACAGCAGCAGGACCACGCCCAGCTCGGAAATATGCATCACGCTTTGCGGGTTGCCGATCAGCCCCAGCACGGCGGGGCCGATGAGGACCCCGGCCAGCAGGTAGCCCAACACGGCCCCCAGTTGCAGGCGTTTGGCCAAAGGCACGGTGAGCACCGCCGCAAACAGAAACACCACAGCGGCTTGCAACAGGTTGCCTTCATGGGGCATGAGTCACTCCTGGACAGTCAAAAAGATTAAACACGGGGCTGACACTCCGTCTGGTTCGACGCGCAGTGTAACGGTGGGGCACGTTGACTGCATCGGTGGATCAGCCGTTGGCCAGTCTGACAAGCAAGTGTTACGCCGCGGAGTGCCTGGTCTGATGCAGCGAATCCAGCACGCTGTCTGGGTTAAGATTGCCCACTGGCCAGTCGGGCCAGTGAACAGACGAGAGCAGCAATGAACGACGAATTACAGGTCATCGACCTGCTGGTGGGCAGCGGCAAAGCTGCGGTAAAAGGCGCGTTGATCACCACCCAATACCGCGGCTGCCTGGAAGACGGCACCGAGTTCGACTCTTCCTGGAGCCGCGGCAAGCCGTTCCAGTGCGTGATCGGCACCGGGCGCGTGATCAAGGGCTGGGACCAGGGCATCCTGGGTATGCAAGTTGGTGGTAAACGCCAGCTGCGGGTGCCGGCGCACCTGGCCTATGGCGAGCGCAGCATGGGCAGCATCCCGGCCAATTCCAACCTGGTGTTCGAGATCGAACTGCTGGAAGTGCTGACGCGGGACGACTGACTGATGCTCATTTTTCGCTGAACAGGGGGATCCGCCCGTTCAGCGAGGGGCGGTAGCGCCAGGCCAGTCGGCCGAAGTGCTCCCTGTGCGCCAGCAACTCGCGCAGGGTGGCACTGGCGATGCTCATGGCCAATGCCTGGCCGGGGCAGTGGTGGCGTCCGGCACCGAAACTCAAGCTGCGCCGGGCCGGGCGTTCGAGTACAAAGCGCTCGGGCTCTGGGTTGAGTTGCGGGTCGCGGTTGGCCGAGGCCAGCAACAGCAGCACGCTATCGCCGGGTGCCAGGCGCACGCCCTCGATCTCGCAGGGTGCGCTGACAAAACGCCGGGTATTTTGCACTGGCGGGTCAAAGCGCTGAACCTCTGCCACAAACCCATCGACTCGCCCGGGCTCCGGCAGTAGCCCTGGCTCGCGAATCAGCGCCAGTACGGCGTTGCCAATCAGCCCGGCACTGGCTTCGTACGTCTGGGAGAGCAGACCGATCAGGTTGGCCAGCAGGACTTCGCGATCAGTCAGGCCCTGGCACAGGCTTTCCAGTAGCGGGCTCTTTGCGTTCTCGGCGCTCAGTCGCTCGATGAAATAACCCTTCAATTGTTCGGCGGCCTGGTGGGCCGCGACCCGTTGCGCGGCAGTGCTCAGGGGCGAAAGGCAGGCGACGAAGTCCGCGGTCAACTGGCTGAGGGTCCTGCCTTCGCTGGGCGCGAAGCCCAGCATTGCGGCGAGCACCGCCACCGGCCCCAGGAACATGGCCTGGTGCAGGCCGGCGGCGTCTGCCGTGATCAGCCGGGCACGCAGCCGTTCGCCAACCTGCTCGGTGTCGACCCGCTCCAGCGCCGGCGCCATGGCCGAGCGCGGGCAGCGATGGGGTTCGCCGTCGTTCATCCGCATCAAGCGCGCGAACACCTGGCCGGCTTCACCCTGGGCAATTGCAGCGGGCACCGGTTCGAGTGCCGGGCGCACCCGGCAGTCGGCATGCGCCAGCACAGCAGCCACCGCCCGGGCGCTGCTGGCCACCCACAGACCCAGATCCTGGTCGAAGGCGAACCCGCCCGCAGCGCGCAGACTGGCGTAGTAGGGATAGGGATCGGCGTGAGTCGCGGCGATAATCGGGTCCATGGGACGCGGCCTTATGGGTAGTGGTAAGTCTTGTTACTATCCGGGGTTCGGCAGGACGACGATTCGTCCGGGAGCGAAATATGAGTGCAGAACAACACGACGTTGGTGTCTCGCAGGTGGCGGCAGCGATCGCCGAGCCGGCTCGGACCAAAATCCTCTGTTCGTTGATGGATGGCCATGCCCGTACCAGCACCGAGCTGGCGAGCATTGCCGAAGTCAGCACGTCGACCGCCAGTGCCCATCTGGCCCGGCTCAAGGAGCTGGCGCTGGTGCGCCTGCACGTACAGGGCCGCCATCGTTATTACAGTCTTGCCAATCAGCAGGTCGCCCAGGCCCTGGAAGCACTGATGGTGATCGGCCAGAGCGCCGCGCCGACCTTCACCCCGCGCACCCCGGATCGCCTGCAGTTTGCCCGTACCTGCTACGACCACCTGGCCGGTACTCTGGCGGTGCTGCTGCACGACCGGATGCTCGAGACCGGTTGGCTGCTGGTGACCGAGCAACAGGCGTACCGGTTGAGCGCGAGCGGCGAGGCGGGGTTCCAGCAGTTGGGCATCGAGGTCAGTGACTTGAGCGCACTGCGGCGGCGATTTGCCTGCCCGTGCCTGGACTGGAGCATGCGTCGACCGCACCTCGGTGGAGCGCTGGGTGCGGCCTTGCTGGCGACGGCGCTGCAGCGCAAATGGCTGGTCCAGGACCTGGACAGCCGGGCGCTGGCGTTGACCGCCACCGGGCGCAAGGAAATCGGCAGGCGGTTCGCAATCGAGTTGCCGAGCCAACTGCCGCCAGCGTCCCGTGAGACTCGCAAAACTGCACGCCGAGCACTCGTCAGTCCTGGGCTCTAGGGGCAGGGTGTTGCCTTGTGCTCGACGCATGGTTGCGCGCCCAGTCCGCAGCAGCGGCGCTGACAAAAAAGGCCCAGCCGACGCGCTAACGCCGGCTGGGCCTGTTCAGTGCCTGGAACGCTGGATCAGACCTTGACGATCCAGCCTTCTGGCGCTTCGATGTCGCCGGTCTGTACACCGGTCAGCTCTTTGTAGAGCTTCTGGGTGATCGGGCCAACTTCGGTTTCGCTGTGGAACACGTGCAGGTGGTCGTTGTAGCTGATGCCACCGATCGGCGTGATCACTGCGGCAGTGCCACAGGCGCCGGCTTCCTTGAAGTCCGCCAGCTTGTCGATGAACACGTCACCTTCCACCACTTCCAGGCCCAGGCGCGACTGAGCCAGCTCGATCAACGACAGACGAGTAATGCCCGGCAGCACCGAAGGCGACTTCGGCGTGACGAACTTGTTGTCGTGGGTGATCCCAAAGAAGTTGGCCGAGCCGACTTCTTCGATTTTCGAGTGGGTCATCGGGTCCAGGTAGATGCAGTCGGCGTAGTGCGCCTTCTTGGCCTGGGAGCCGGGCATCAGGCTGGCGGCATAGTTGCCACCGACCTTGGCCGCGCCGGTGCCTTGTGGAGCGGCACGGTCGAAGCTGGAGATCAGGAAGTTGTGCGGGGTCAGGCCGCCCTTGAAGTAGGCGCCGACCGGGATAGCGAAGATCGAGAAGATGAACTCAGGGGCGGTGCGTACGCCGATGTTGTCACCCACGCCGATCACGAACGGGCGCAAGTACAGCGCGCCGCCGGTGCCGTATGGCGGAATGAAACGCTCGTTGGCACGGACCACGGCCTTGCAGGCTTCGATGAACTGTTCGGTTTCGACGAACGGCATCAGCAGGCGTGCGCAGCTACGCTGCATGCGCAGGGCGTTCTGGTCCGGGCGGAACAGGTTGATCGAGCCGTCCTTGCAGCGATAGGCCTTCATGCCTTCGAAGCATTGCTGGCCGTAGTGCAGGGCGGTGGAGCCTTCACTGATGTGCAGCACGTTATCTTCGGTCAGGGTGCCTGCGTCCCACTCGCCGTTACGCCAGTGCGACAGATAGCGCTTGTCTGTCTTGATGTAGTCAAAACCCAGCTTGTCCCAATTGATGCTTTCGTTACCCATGACACCCTCTATCACTTAACAATCGCCTGAACGGTTCAAGGCTTCTGACGTTTTTCTGGATGGGCACAACAATACTTCATTCCGGGCCGGTTTCGCAGCCCAGACGATCGGACGAGAGGCAGATTAATCGTGTTGGCCTCAAGAAATCGCGGGCAAGCCCGCTCCCACAGTACGTCTAACCCATGTGGGAGCGGGCTTACCCGCGAAGAGGCCATCACCTATGCCCACCAATCGCCCCTGGATTACAGGTGCAGCGCATGCCCCAAGGCCCGCAATGCAGCCTCTTGTACCGCCTCGCCCAGTGTCGGGTGGGCGTGGATGGTGCCGGCGATGTCTTCCAGGCGAGCGCCCATTTCCAGGCTCTGGCCGAATGCGGCGGACAACTCCGAGACCCCGACCCCGACGGCTTGCCAGCCCAGGATCAGGTGATTATCGCGACGTGCCACGACCCGCACGAAGCCGCTTTTCGATTCCAGGGTCATCGCCCGGCCGTTGGCGGCGAACGGGAAGCTTGCAACGATGCAGTCCAGGCCCGCCGCCTTGGCTTCGTCCGGGGTCTTGCCGACCACCACCAGTTCCGGGTCGGTAAAGCACACGGCGGCGATGGCGGTGGGGTTGAACTCGCGGGTTTTGCCGCTGATCAGCTCCGCGACCATCTCACCCTGGGCCATGGCGCGGTGAGCCAGCATCGGCTCGCCACTCAAGTCGCCGATCGCCCAGACGTTGCGCATGCTGGTGGCGCAGCGGTTGTCGATCTTGATCGCCGCACCGTTCATCTGCAGGTTCAGGGCTTCGAGGTTCCAGCCCTGGGTGTTGGGTTTGCGTCCGACGGCCACCAGCACCCGATCGGTCGCAAGGCTCAGGGTGCCGCCATCCGGCTCCGTTACCTGCAGAGTATTTGCATTAGAATCAAAGCTTTGCACGCTATGTTTCAAGTAAAGCTTTATCCCGAGTTTTTTCAGCTCTTCGTGCACCGGCTGGGTCAGCTCGGCGTCGTAGGCTGGCAGGATCCGCTCCTGGGCTTCGACCACGCTGACTTCGGCGCCGAGCTTGCGGTAGGCAATGCCCAGTTCCAGGCCGATGTAACCGCCGCCGACCACCACTAGGTGTTTCGGCAGGCTTTGGGGTGCCAGGGCTTCGGTGGAGGAGATGATCGGCCCGCCAATCGGCAGCATCGGCAGGTTGACGCTTTTCGAACCGGTGGCCAGCAGCAGGTGCTCGCACTGGATGCGGGTGTCGCCGACGTCAACGGTCTTGCCGTCGACTACCTTGGCCCAGCCATGGATGACCTGGACCTTGTGCTTTTTCAACAGGGCCGCAACGCCGGTGGTCAGGCGATCGACGATGCCATCCTTCCACTCGACGCTTTTGCCAATGTCCAGGCTCGGCGCGGCGACGGTGATCCCCAGGGCCGAGTGCTGGTTGTGCTGGCGGGTCTGGTGAAACTGTTCCGCGACATGAATCAGCGCCTTGGACGGAATGCAGCCGATGTTCAGGCAGGTGCCGCCCAGTGCCTGGCCTTCGACCAGGATGGTATTGATGCCCAGTTGCCCGGCACGAATAGCCGCTACGTAACCGCCAGGGCCGCCGCCAATGATCAGCAGCGTGGTGTTCAGAGTCTGCATGTCTTACTCCACAAACAGCGTAGCGGGTTGTTCGAGCAAACCACGCAGGGCCTGGATGAATTGTGCTGCGTCCATGCCATCGACCACTCGGTGATCGAAGGAACTGGAGAGGTTCATCATTTTGCGGATCACGATCTGGCCCTTGATCACCATAGGCCGCTCGACGATCTTGTTGACGCCGATGATCGCCACTTCCGGCAGGTTCAGCACCGGGGTGCTGACAATTCCACCCAAGGCGCCGAGGCTAGTCAGGGTGATGCTGGAGCCGGACAGTTCGTCGCGGCTGGCCTTGCCGTTGCGCGCGGCCGTGGCCAGGCGGGCGATTTCCCCGGCGCTGTCCCACAGGCTGCGGGCTTCGGCGTGCCGCACTACGGGCACCATCAGGCCGATGTCGGCCTGGGTGGCGATACCCACGTGCACGGCGCCAAGGCGGGTGATCACCTGGGCTTCGTCATCGTAGCGGGCGTTGATCTGCGGGAAGTCGCGCAGGGCAACCACCAGGGCGCGCACCAGGAACGGCAGCAAGGTCAGCTTGCCGCGGCTCGCGCCGTGTTTTTCGTTGAGGTGCGCGCGCAGTTCTTCGACGGCGGTGACGTCGATTTCTTCGACATAACTGAAGTGCGCCGCACGCTGGGTAGCGTCCTGCATGCGTTGGGCGATCTTGCGGCGCATGCCGATGACCGGGATCTGCTCTTCGTCATGTCGTTCGCGGTAGGCATTGCCGGCCGTGGAGGTTGTCCCGGGGCCCTGTGTCAGGTAGGCGTCGAGGTCTTCGTGGAGAATGCGCCCGGCAGGGCCGGTGCCCTGGACCAGACGCAACTGGATACCAGCGTCCAGGGCATGCTTGCGCACGGCCGGCGAGGCCAGCGGACGTTCGTCGGCGGTACGAGCCACCGGCGCCTGGGGCGCTGGTCGGCAGGCTGCTGCAGGTTTGCTCGGCGCCACGGTCTCGACCTTGGGTGCGGGTGCCGGCGCTATTTTGGCGGGCTCGGCCTTGACCTCGGCCACGGCAGCCGGCTGTGCGGATTCCTTGTAGTTGCCCGCGCCTTCGACTTCGATGCTGATCAGGATGCTGC
The DNA here is from genome assembly GCF_949767245.1 of Pseudomonas sp. IT-P176. NCBI lineage: Bacteria > Pseudomonadati > Pseudomonadota > Gammaproteobacteria > Pseudomonadales > Pseudomonadaceae > Pseudomonas > Pseudomonas sp. IT-P176. Next base: position 24,259 of record NZ_CATKPN010000038.1, on the reverse strand, counting down.
CCACGGCCATCACTTCACCGGGCACACCGCCCAGGGAAATCACCTTGCCGTGCACCGGCGAAGGGATATCGACCATCGCCTTGTCGGTCATCACATCGGCCAGTACCTGGTCTTCGACCACCAGGTCGCCAACCTTGACGTGCCACACCGACAGTTCTACTTCTGCAATGCCTTCGCCAATGTCCGGCATTTTAATAACGTGCGTGCCCATTCAGACCTCCATGACCCGTTTCAACGCCGCGCCCACACGGGACGGCCCTGGGAAATACGCCCACTCTTGCGCGTGCGGGTAGGGGGTGTCCCAACCGGTCACACGTTCGATCGGCGCTTCCAGGTAGTGGAAGCAGTGTTCCTGTACCAGCGACACCAGCTCGGCGCCAAAACCGCAGGTGCGGGTGGCTTCGTGGACGACCACGCAACGGCCGGTCTTCTTCACCGAGTTGACGATGGTTTCCAGGTCCAGCGGCCACAGGCTGCGCAGGTCGATGACTTCGGCATCGATCCCAGTTTCTTCAGCCGCCACCTGGGAGACATAGACGGTGGTGCCGTAGGTAAGGATGGTCACGTCCTTGCCCGGACGGGTGATTGCCGCGACGTCCAGTGGCACGGTGTAGTAGCCGTCCGGTACCTGCGCGGCCGGGTGTTTCGACCAAGGGGTCACCGGGCGGTCGTGGTGGCCGTCGAACGGGCCGTTGTACAGGCGTTTCGGCTCGAGGAAGATCACCGGGTCATCGTTTTCGATGGAGGCGATCAGCAGGCCCTTGGCGTCGTAGGGGTTGGACGGCATCACGGTGCGCAGGCCGCAGACCTGGGTGAACATCGCTTCGATGCTCTGGCTGTGGGTCTGGCCACCGTAGATGCCACCGCCGCACGGCATGCGCAGGGTCATCGGGGCGGTGAACTCGCCGGCCGAGCGATAACGCAGGCGGGCGGCTTCGGAAATGATCTGGTCGGATGCCGGGTAGACGTAGTCGGCAAACTGGATCTCGGCCACCGGGCGCAGGCCATAGGCACCCATGCCGACGGCGACGCCGACGATCCCGCTTTCCGAGATCGGTGCATCGAACACCCGCGAGGTGCCGTACTTGTTCTGCAGGCCTTCGGTGCAACGGAACACGCCACCGAAGTAGCCGACGTCCTGGCCGAACACCACTACGTTGTCGTCGCGCTCAAGCATCACGTCCATGGCCGAGCGCAGGGCCTGGATCATGGTCATGGTGGTCGTGGTCATGGCGGTTTCCAACTCGATTTTATTGTTGTGATCGTTCATGTCAGATCCCCAACTCCTGGCGCTGGCGCTTCAAGTGCTCCGGCATCTCTTTATAGACGTCCTCGAACATGGTCGCGGCGCTCGGGATCTGGCCACCGGCCAGGGTGCCGTACTGCTCGGCTTCTTTTTGCGCGGCAATCACTTCGGCTTCCAGCTCGGCGCTCAGGGCCGTGTGTTCCTCGTCGGACCAGTGGCCATTTTTCACCATGTGCTGCTTCAGGCGGGCGATCGGGTCACCCAAGGGGAAGTGGCTCCAGTCGTCGGCAGGGCGGTACTTGGACGGATCATCGGAAGTCGAGTGCGGGCCGGCGCGGTAGGTGACCCATTCGATCATGGTCGGGCCCAGGTTGCGGCGCGCACGCTCGGCAGCCCAGGCGGACGCGGCGTAGACCGCGATGAAGTCGTTACCGTCGACCCGCAGCGATGCGATGCCGCAGCCCACGCCACGACCGGCGAAGGTGGTGGCTTCACCGCCGGCAATGGCCTGGAAGGTGGAGATCGCCCACTGGTTGTTGACCACGTTGAGGATCACCGGCGCGCGGTACACGTGGGCGAAGGTCAGGGCGGTGTGGAAGTCCGACTCGGCGGTAGCGCCGTCACCGATCCAGGCCGAGGCGATTTTGGTGTCGCCCTTGATCGCCGAGGCCATGCCCCAGCCCACGCCCTGGATGAACTGGGTCGCCAGGTTGCCAGAGATGGTGAAGAACCCAGCGTCCCTGACCGAATACATGATTGGCAATTGCCGGCCCTTGAGCGGATCGCGCTCGTTGGACAGCAGTTGGCAGATCAGGTCGACCAATGGCACTTCACGGGCCATCAGGATGCTTTGCTGACGGTAGGTGGGGAAGCACATGTCGTCGATGTTCAGGGCCAGGGCCTGGGCACTGCCGATGGCTTCTTCGCCGAGGCTCTGCATGTAGAACGACATTTTTTTCTGACGCTGGGCGACCACCATGCGGTTGTCATAGATCCGCGTCTTGAGCATGGCTCGCATGCCTTTGCGCAGGATATCCACCGACACGCCTTCGGCCCACGGGCCCAGGGCATTGCCCTGGTCGTCGAGCACGCGGATCAGGCCACGGGCCAGGTCGGCGGTGTCGGCCGGTTCTACGTCGATTGGGGGTTTGCGCACAGTGCCCGCATCGGTCAGATGCAGGTAGGAGAAGTCGGTTTTGCATCCAGGACGGCCCGATGGTTCAGGCACGTGCAGGCGCAGCGGTTCATACGCTTCTTTCATGGCTTCTACGCTCGATCTTGTGAATTTCTTGTAGTGAGCTGACGTTCATCCTTCGGGTCGAAGGAATCTTGTCCTACAACAATCATAGGCCCGGCGCAGAAGAATATTTATCTCTGTTTCGTTGCACTTGAGATCATTTGAGGATAAAAAATCTGCATAAACATAAAAAACAGGTGGTTTTGTCTCATGCGCAAACTGGACCGTACCGATATCGGCATTCTCAACAGCCTTCAGGAGAACGCGCGCATCACCAATGCCGACCTTGCCCGCTCGGTGAATCTGTCGCCCACGCCCTGTTTCAATCGGGTCAAGGCCATGGAGGAGCTGGGGCTGATTCGCGAGCAGGTGACGCTGCTGGATGCTGATCTGCTGGGGTTGCATGTCAATGTGTTCATTCACGTCAGCCTGGAGAAGCAGGTGGAGGAGGCGCTGCAGCATTTCGAGGAGGCGATTGCCGATCGTCCGGAGGTGATGGAGTGTTATCTGATGGCCGGGGATCCGGACTATCTGATCCGGGTGCTGGTGCCGACCATTCAGTCGCTGGAGCGCTTCATGATGGATTTTCTGACCAAGGTGCCGGGGGTGGCCAATATTCGCTCCAGTTTTGCCCTTAAGCAGGTGCGGTATAAGACGGCGTTGCCTTTGCCGGCGAATGGGTTGACGTTGGGGGGGTGACGCGTCTCGGCTTCAGAGCTGGTTGATCGGGATTTTCAGGTACACCACGCCATTGTTTTCCGGCGGCGGCAGGCGGCCTGCTCGGACGTTGACCTGGATCGCGGGCAACAGCAGGGTTGGCATGTCCAGTCCGGCATCACGTTCGGTGCGCATGGTGATGAATGTGGCGGCGTCGATGCCGTCGTGTACATGGATGTTGTGCGCGCGCTGCTCGCCGACGGTGCTCTGGCACTGTGGCGGGCGGGCGGGTGGCGGGTAGTCGTGGCAGACGTAGAGGCGGGTGGCGGCGGGGTAGGCCAGCAGGCGCTGGATCGAGGCGTACATCTGCGCGGCGTTGCCGCCGGGGAAGTCGCAGCGGGCCGTGCCGACATCTGGCAGGAACAGGGTGTCGCCCACCAGGATCAGTTGCTCGTCGATCAGGTACGCCATGTCTGCCGGGGTGTGCCCAGGCACATGCAGGGCTTTGGCCGACAGGTTGCCGATGGCAAAAACCTCGTCCGGCGCAAATAGATGATCGAACTGCGAACCGTCGACAGCAAATCCCGTTTCCAGGTTGAACAGGCCCTTGAACACCGCCTGTACCTGGCTGATGGCCTGGCCGATGGCGATCTTGCCGCCCAGTTCGCCGCGCAGGTAGGGCGCGGCGGACAGGTGATCGGCGTGGGCGTGGGTTTCCAGCAGCCATTGCACCTGCAGTCGGTGTTCGCGCACGAAGTGGATAATCCGCTGGGCCTGGACCGTCGAGGTTTTTCCGGATGCGGGCTCATAGTCGAGCACTGGATCGACGATCGCGCAGGCGCCGCCATCGGTTTCGTAGATCACGTAGCTGTAGGTCGACGAGGCGGGGTCGAGGAAGGCTTCAATCAAGGCGGGCATGGTGGCCGTTTCTGTCGGGACAAGCCTTGAGGGTAGTGGCTTCTTCCCTGGCTTGACCAGCCCCGGGACAAATCAATGCAGGAAAAAAGCCGCGCGCGCTCTATCCTGTCAGGCATCGATACCGGGCGTTCCCGGCTTTTTTCGCGGACCGTGAGTGTTTTATGTTGCTGGCGAGTTTTTTTGGTGTGGTGATGGGGTTGGTGCTGGGCTTGACGGGGGCAGGGGGTGGCATTCTAGCGGTCCCGGCGTTGGTGCTCGGTCTGGGCTGGAGCATGACCCAGGCGGCCCCGGTGGCTCTGTTCGCGGTGGGCAGCGCGGCGGCGGTGGGTGCCATCGATGGTTTGCGCCACGGCCTGGTGCGCTATCGCGCGGCGCTGTTGATTGCGTTGTTGGGCGCGGTGTTTTCCCCTCTGGGCATTTATTTCGCCCATCAGTTACCGGAAAAAATCCTCATGCTGCTGTTCAGCCTGCTGATGGTCATGGTGGCCGTGCGCATGCTGCGCCGTGAACGCCAGGACGCCGGGCCGAGCGATCACGGTCACGCCAACTGGGGGCAGAAGAACTGCATGCTCGACCAGCAGACCGGGCGCTTTTCCTGGACCGCCAAGTGCACCGCAACCCTGGCCGCACTCGGCGCGGTGACCGGGGTGGTGTCGGGGTTGCTCGGGGTGGGCGGTGGGTTCCTGATTGTCCCGGCGTTCAAGCAACTGACCGACGTGCAGATGCGCGGGATCGTCGCCACATCGTTGATGGTGATCAGCCTGATTTCGCTGATTGGCGTCATCGGTGCCTTCCACGCCGGCGTACGTATCGACCGCCTGGGTGTGGCGTTCATCGTCGCCAGCATCCTCGGCATGCTGCTCGGTCGCAGACTCTGCGCCCATGTTCCGGCTCGCGCGTTGCAGGTCGGCTTTGCCAGCGTGTGCGTGGTGGTTGCGCTGTACATGCTGGTAAAGGCCCAGGCCTGACGAGCAGAACCCAGCTCCACAAATTCGCGGGTTCAATGCAAAACCCACGAGCACCGCAAATCCCTGTGGGAGCGAGCCTGCTCGCGATAGCGGTGGGTCAGGTGCTATCCATGTTGGCTGTGTCGGCCATCGCGAGCAGGCTCGCTCCCACGGTAAAGAGGCGTACGCCGAAAGTGGCGGGCCCTTGGCCGGGGCCGGTCTTACACCGTAGTAGCTGAGCATCACCCGCCAGTCCAAAGCACCTGGCAACCGCCTCCAAGGCAGCGTATGACGCCGCCGGTCGGCTTTCGATAATCGCCTCCGACATCAAGTCCCCGTTGCGGAGCGCGCCATGCACAACAATAAGAACTTCCAGCACCGTTTCTTGCCAGCCTTCATCGCCAGTCTGTCGACCCTCGGCCTCAGCTCGTTCGCCCAGGCCGATATCATGCTCTACGACAAGGACCAGACCACATTCTCCACCGACGGCTACATCAACGCGTTCTACGTCAACAGTGACGTTGACCGCACGGGTGATCAGTACGATCGGCGGCAGTCGCGGGTGAAGATGGGTTTTTTGCCCAACTACCTGGGCTTCAACATGGGCAAGCAGGTCGATGACCTGAAACTCGGCGCCCGCGCTTCGTTCTGGGTGACCATCAACGACAGCGAAACCAACGGCACCGACACCGCCATCGACGTGCGCCAGTTCTACGGCACGGTAGCCAACCCCGAGTGGGGCGAGGTGCTGATCGGTAAGGATTTCGGGTTGTTTGCCCGTTCCAACATCCTGCTTGACGAATTGCTGGCCGGTTATGGCCAGGTCAGCGACACCCTGGGTCTGGTGGATGGTGGTGGAGTGTCGTTCGGCAACATCGGCACCGGCTACCCGTACCCGTTCCCGACTTCGCAAATCACCTACCGCACGCCAGTGCTGGACGGGTTGCGGGTGGCCGTGGGGATCATGGACCCGGTCGACACCAACGACAGCAGCCCGACCGGCAAGGCCTACCAGGAAAACCCGCGGACCGAGAGCGAGATCACCTACCAGTTCGACCTCGCCGGGGCGAAGATCTACAGCTGGGTCAACGGCAGCTACCAGACCTCCGACAACACCGATTCGAGCGTCGATACCATTACCTCCAAAGGCGTCGGTTACGGCGTGCAGGCCAAGATGGGCGGGCTGTCGCTGACCGGTTCGGGCTTCCAGGCCAAGGGTATCAACCCCTTCTACACCAACAACGCCGGCGAACCCACGCTGCGCAACGTCGACAGCGACGGCTACTTGTTGCAGGGCTCCTACAAGCTGGGCAAGAACCGCCTGGCCCTGTCCTACGGCAAGACCAACGACGATGGCAACGGCGTGGTCGGCAGCGGCGCGGACTACGAGACCCGGGGCATTGCCCTGTTCCACGACGTCAACGACAACCTCAAGCTGGTGGCCGAGTACAACCAGTTCGAACTCAACGGCCACGATAGCGACGCACAGAACGAAGACACCGATACCTTTGCCGTGGGTGCGGTGCTGACCTGGTAACCCCCCGGTGTGGCGCTGGCTGTGCGCATCACGGCCGGCGTCGCACCCCTCTCATCCCATCGAAGTGCCAGACCGCTACCCAAGTAGCATAGGTCACGGTCCGTGGCCTTCGTACACTCAAGCCTCAACCATGCGCACCTGCCGGAGGCGACGATGCAGCAGGTCCAGAGTGAAGGGATCGTCAGTGCCATGTCCCAGGCCAGTGACGCGCAACAGGTAGCCCAGGAGCTGGCGCGGCAGTTGTTGCATCCGCACTTGGGGTTCGTGCTGTTTTTCTGCTCCGCCGAGTACGACCTGCAGGCGCTGGGCCAGGCCCTGGCGCAGGGGTTCGGCGGGATCCGCCTGGTGGGCTGCACCAGTGCCGGGGAAATCACCCCCCAGGGCTACGGCCGCAACTGCGTAACGGCGGTGGGTTTCGATCACCGGCACTTCTCTATCTCTACCGCGCTGATCGACGAGATGGAGCACTTCAGCCTGATCGACGCCCAGCAGATGGTCGAGCGCCTGGTCAGTGGCTGTCGCAGCAACACCCTGGCCCCGATCAAGGGCAACAGCTTTGCCCTGACCCTGCTTGACGGGCTGTCCAGTCGCGAGGAGATGGTGCTTGCCGCCCTCAGTGCAGCCTTGGGCGACATCCCTCATTTCGGTGGTTCGGCCGGCGACGACAATTACCTGACTCACACCCATGTGTACTTCGACGGTGCGTTTCACAGCGGCGCGGCGGTGGTGGTGCTGGTCAATACCTGGCTCGACTTTGAAGTGTTCACCACCCACCACATCCTGCCGCGTGCGGAAAAACTGGTGGTGACCGGTGCCGACAGTCCTTCCAGGCGGGTATTCGAACTCAACGCCGAGCCAGCCGCCGAAGAGTACGCCCGGCACATTGGCGTGCCGGTGGCCGAGCTCGACCACCGGATTTTTGCCGCCCACCCCTTGGCCGTGCGGATCAACCAGCAGTACTACGTGCGGGCGATCCAGCAAGTGCACCCGGACCTGAGCCTGAGTTTCTACTGCGCCGTGGAAAACGGCATTGTCCTCACCGCCATGACGCCGGGGCCGATGCTGCCGAACCTGGAGCAGCTGTTCGCGGGCTTGCAGGAGCGCCTCGGCGAGCTGCTGCTGACCATCGGTTGCGACTGCTTCCTGCGGCGCCTGGAACTGGAAGACAGCGGCAAGCTGGAGCAGATCGGCGGGTTTTTGCGGGACCAGCGGGTGATGGGTTTCAACACCTACGGAGAACAGTTCAATGGCATGCACATCAACCAGACCTTTACCGGGGTTGCCATTGCCCGTGGCCGATCCCCAGCAAAACGCTGAGCTGCAGGCGCAGATCGCCAGCCTGCAGCGCGACAACCACAAACTGGCGCGCATCAACAGTGCCCTGATCGAGCGCATCGAATCCGGCGTCACCCGGGGCAACGACCCCTATGCGGCGTTCCAGCACTCGGTGGTGCTGGCCGAACAGGTGCGTGAGCGTACCGATGCGCTGAACCAGGCGATGGCCGAGCTCAAGGCCGGCAATCACCTGCTCAGTGACGCGCGGCTGCGGGCCGAGACGGCGCACCAGCACCTGATCGATGCCATCGAGAGCATTTCCGACGCCTTTGTGCTGTTCGACGCCGACCAGCGCATCGTCCTGTTCAATAGCCGCTTCAAGGCGTTCTGGAGTAACAGCCGGGTGCGGATCATCGCCGGCATGCGCCTGGGCGAGGTCAAGCGCCTGATGGCCGGGACCGGGCTGTTTACCGAGGAACCCCGGGGCAGTGCCGACGAAAGCCTGCTGTATCGCCTGCAGAACGGGCGCTGGTTGCAGGTCAGCGAGCGGCCGACCCAGGAAGGCGGGCGGGTGATCCTGTTCACCGATATCACCGAGGTCAAGCAAAGCGAGACCGCGCGCCGTGAGCAGGCGGTGGCGCAGAAATCCCATTTGTTGCAACGGGCGGTGGACAACCTGTCCCAAGGGGTGGCGATGGTCAACGCCGAGGGCGTGCTGGAACTGTGGAACCGGCGTTTTCTCGAACTCAGCGGACTGGCTCCGGTGGCCGCCCATCGACCGTTCAGCGAGGTCATCGGCGACAGCGAACTGCAACTGCTGACCCCCGCCAGTCGCGACGCCAACGGCCGCCCCGTGCAGGAGTGCGAACAGCGCCTGTACGATGGCCGGGTCCTGGAGATCCGCACCCATCCATTGCCCACCGGCGGTTTCGTCAACACCTTCACCGATATCACCGAGCGCTACCAGCACGCCGAAGCGCTGAGTGAAAGCGAGCGCTGGATCCGCCTGATCACCGACCACGTGCCGGCCCTGATCGCCTACCTCAACGCCGACCTGGTCTACGAATTCACCAACAAGGTCTACGAAGAGTGGTACTGCTGGCCGCGCGGAGTGATGCTCGGCCAGAGCCTGCGCGAGGTCCACAGTGAGCAGCACTACCAACGCCTGGAAGCCTATGTGGCGCGGGCGCTGGCGGGCGAGAGCGTGACCTTCGAGTTTGCCGAGACCAACATCAACAATCAGGAGCGCTACATGCTGCGCTCCTACGTGCCCAATCGCCTGGCCAGCGGCGAAGTGGTGGGGATCTTTGTGCTGATTCGCGACATCACCGAGCGCCGACGGACCGCCGAGGCACTGCACCAGGCCTATCAGAACCTCGAGCTGCGGGTGCGCGAACGCACCACGGAGCTGACCACCCTCAACACTCAACTGCGCAGCGAGATCGACGAGCGCCGGCGCGTCGAATCGCGGCTGCGCGAGGCCAAGCTGGAGGCCGAGCGGGCCAACCTGTCGAAGACCAAGTTTCTCGCCGCGGTCAGCCATGACCTGCTGCAACCGCTGAACGCCGCGCGGTTGTTTACCGGGGCCTTGCTCGAACGCCGCGAGCCCCAGGCCAATGAAGTGCTGGTGCGCAATGTCAGCAATTCGCTGGAGGACGTGGAAAACCTGCTGGGCACCCTGGTCGATATTTCCAAGCTGGATGCCGGGGTGATCACTGCCGATATCGCGCCGTTCGCCTTGAGCGAGTTGCTCGAAAACCTCGCCGCGGAGTACACCCAGGTGGCTCGCAGCGAGGGCCTGGAACTGCACTTCGTGGCCTGTTCGGCCTTGGTGCGCAGTGACATCCAGTTGCTGGCGCGGATCCTGCGCAATCTGCTGAGCAATGCCATCCGCTACACCTACAGCGGCCGCGTGGTGTTGGGATGCCGGCGCCAGCACCAGCGGCTGTCGATCGAGGTCTGGGACAGCGGCATGGGCATCGCCGAAGATCGCCTGGAGGAAATTTTCCAGGAGTTCAAGCGCGGCGACGTGCAGCGCCCCCATCAGGATCGAGGGCTGGGCCTGGGGTTGGCGATCGTCGAGAAGATCGCCGGGATCCTCGGCCACCGTATCCACGTGCGTTCCTGGCCGGGGCGCGGCTCGGTATTTTCCGTGGAAGTGCCGCTCAGCGCCACTGCGCCCAAGGCCCTGCCAAGCCTGGTCATCAGCGAGCCGATGTTGGAGCGCCTGCGGGGCGCGCGGGTGTGGGTACTGGATAACGACGCGGCGATCTGCGCAGGCATGCGCACCTTGCTTGAAGGCTGGGGCTGCCGGGTGGTAACCGCGTTGTCCGAGCAGGACCTGGCACGCCAGGTGGACAACTACCACGCCGAAGCCGACTTGCTGATCGCCGACTATCATCTGGACGACGAGCAGAATGGTGTCGACGCCGTGGCCCGGATCAACGCCCGGCGCGCCTGTGCGATTCCGGCGATGATGATCACCGCCAACTACAGCAACGAGCTCAAGCAGCAGATCCGCGAGCTGGGCCATACCCTGATGCACAAGCCGGTGCGGCCGATGAAGCTCAAGACCGCGATGAGCCATTTGCTCGGCCGGGTGTAGGCCTGGGTCGGGCGCCCTGGGGAGCTTTTTATCGGCAATTCGGCCTGCGGATAACCCCCCGGCTGTTCGTCCCCATGCAAAACCCGGCTGTGGCGGGTATCCTTGCCACGCGAGGTTACACGTCTGGATAGGGGAGCAAGCAAGCATGGATAAAGTCATCGTCATCACCGGTGGCAGTCGCGGTATTGGTGCGGCCACGGCGTTACTGGCCGCAGAGCAGGGGTATCGCATCTGCATCAACTACCTGGCGGACGAAGAGGCGGCCCATCGGGTCCTGGCCCAAGTCCGTGCCCTGGGGGCCCAGGCAATCGCGGTGCGTGCCGATGTCAGCATCGAAGACGAAGTGATCAGCCTGTTCCAGCGCGTCGACCAAGAACTGGGGCGGGTCACCGCGCTGGTCAACAACGCCGGCACGGTCGGGCAGAAGTCCCGCGTCGAGGACATGTCCGAGTTTCGCATCCTGAAAATCATGAAGACCAACGTCCTGGCGCCGATTCTCTGCGCCAAGCACGCACTGCTGCGCATGTCGCCCAAACATGGCGGGCAGGGTGGCAGCATCGTCAACGTCTCGTCGGTGGCCTCGCGCCTCGGATCACCCGGGGAGTACGTCGACTACGCCGCCTCCAAGGGGGCACTGGACTCCTTCACCATCGGCCTGTCCAAGGAAGTCGCCGGCGAAGGCATCCGGGTCAACGCGGTGCGGCCCGGCTATATCTACACCGACTTCCATGCCCTGAGTGGCGACCCGGACCGGGTCAGCAAACTCGAATCGGGAATTCCCATGGCCCGTGGCGGGCGTCCCGACGAAGTCGCCGAGGCAATCATCTGGCTGCTCTCGGACAAGGCGTCCTATGCGGTCGGGACTTTCATTGACGTGGCGGGCGGGCGCTAGAACGAGCGCACGATACGGCCCAGGGTCTCCATGGCCTTTTCCGTGTCTTCGGTCCAGGGGCTGCCGTAGTTCAGGCGGATGCAGTTGCGAAAACGTCGGGTCGGAGAAAAGATCGGTCCCGGCGCGATGCTGATGCCCTGGGCCAGGGCCATCTGGAACAACTTCAACGAGTCCATCTGCTCCGGCAGCTCCAGCCACAGGAAGTAGCCGCCGGCCGGCTGGCTGACGCGGGTCTGTGCCGGGAAGTAGCGGGCGATGGCCGCCAGCATGGCGCTTTGCTGTTCTTCCAGGGCATAGCGCAACTTACGCAAGTGGCGGTCATAGCCGCCGTGTTGCAGGTAATCGGCAATCGCTGCCTGGGCCGGCATCGAGGCACACAGCGAGGTCATCAACTTCAGTCGTTCGATCTTCTGCGCATAGCGCCCGGCGGCCACCCAACCAATGCGGTAACCGGGCGCCAGGCTCTTGGCGAACGAACCGCAGTGCATCACCAGGCCCTCGGTGTCGAAGGCCTTGGCCGGTTTCGGTGCTTGCTGGCCGTAATACAGCTCGGCGTAGACGTCGTCTTCGATCAGCGGCACCTGATGACGGCGCAGCAACTCCACCAGTTCCTGTTTCTTGGCCTCGGGCATGGTCGCGCCCATCGGGTTCTGGAAGCTGGTCATGCACCAGCAGGCCTTGATCGGGTGGCGTTCGAGGGTTTGCGCGAGCACCCCAAGGTCGATGCCATCGCGCGGGTGCACGGGAATCTCCACGGCCTTGAGCTTGAGCCGTTCGAGCACTTGCAGGCTGGCATAGAAGGCCGGGGCCTCGATGGCCACCAGGTCGCCGGGTTCGGTGACGGCTTGCAGGCACAGGTTGAGGGCTTCCAGCGCGCCGTTGGTGATCAGCAGTTCTTCCATGGGCAGCATCAGCCCGCCGACCATGTAGCGCAGGGCGATTTGCCGGCGCAGTTGCGGGTTGCCCGGCGACATGTCGGTGACCACCATGCGCGGGTCCATTTCGCGGCTGGCACTGGCCAGCGAACGCGCCAGGCGTTGCAGCGGAAACAGGGTCGGGCTGGGGAACGCCGAGCCGAACGGCACGGTGTGCGGGTCCTTGATCGAGTCCAGCACCGAGAACACCAGTTCGCTGACGTCGACTTCGGTGGACTCGTTGACCTGGCTGCTGATCACCGGCTCGGAAAACGGGCTGGGTGCGTGGGTGTTGACGAAGTAGCCGGAGCGCGGCCGGGCGCGAATCAGGCCTCGGCGCTCCAGCAGGTAGTAGGCCTGGAACACTGTGGACGGGCTGACCCCATACGTCTGGCTGGCATACCGCACCGAGGGCACCCGCTGGCCGGGCCCCAGGACGCCTGAGCGGATCAGCTCGGCAATGTCGTCAGCGAATTTTTCGTAGCGTTTCATCGAAAGCCCGATAGATGTCATTCAGAAAAATCGAGGTGCCTGTTTCGCGAGCGAGCTCGCTCCCACTGGTATGTAGGAGCGAGCCTGCTGGCAATGACAGCACCGCAGTGTAAAGGCTCAGCGGTTCATCGGTGCAACAAAGCGGCTTTTCGCCACGCTGTTGATCTGCGGCTCGTCGCTGTCGCTGACCTTGAAGCTCAGGGTCTGTGAGCTACTGGCGGGCTTGTCGGTGGTCATGGCGACCGACACCGGCACATCGAGAATCTCCCCGGGTGCCAGGCTCAGCTCGGTCTTGCCCTGCAACTGGAAACCCTCGCCATCGACCAGTGACAGGCGATAGTCCTGGCGCTGTTGGGTCTTGTTGATGATCTTGAGGCTGTAGATGTTCTCGATCTGGCCCTGGCTGTTTTCGCGGAACAGGCCGCGGTCCTTGCTCACGTCCAGGGACACCATCGGCCGCTCCATCAACGCCAGCACCAGGGCGCCGATCATCACCAGTAGCACCGCGGTGTAGCCGATCAGGCGCGGGCGCAGCAAGTGGGTCTTGCCACCTTGCAACTGGTGCTCGGACGTATAGCTGATCAGGCCCCGGGCGTAGCCCATCTTGTCCATGATCGAATCACAGGCGTCGATGCAGGCGGCGCAGCCAATGCACTCCATCTGCAAGCCGTCGCGGATGTCGATCCCGGTGGGGCAGACCTGCACGCACAACTGGCAGTCGATGCAGTCGCCCAGGCCCACCTCGGCCGGCTTGACCTCGCGCTTGCGCGGACCGCGGTGTTCGCCACGGGCGGTGTCGTAGGAGATGGTCAGGGTGTCCTTGTCGAACATCACGCTCTGGAACCGTGCGTAGGGGCACATGTGCATGCACACCGCTTCGCGCAGCCAGCCGGCGTTGATGTAGGTGGCTGCGGTGAAAAACAGCACCCAGAACAGGCTGACGCCGCCCATTTGCCAGGTCAGCAGTTCTTCGGCCAGCGGCCGGATCGGCGTGAAGTAACCGACAAAGGTCAGGCCGGTGAGCACGCTGATCGCCAGCCACATGGTGTGTTTGGCCGAGCGGCGCAGCAGTTTTTCCAGGGTCCAGGGCGCGGCTTGCAGCTTGATCCGCTGGTTGCGCTCACCTTCGGTGACTTTTTCACACCACATGAACAACCAGGTGAACGAGCTCTGCGGGCAGGTGTAGCCACACCAGACGCGTCCGGCAAACACGGTGATTGCGAACAGGCCGAAGGCGCAGATGATCAACAGCGCCGAGAGCAGGATGAAATCCTGCGGCCAGAAGGTTGCACCGAAGATGTGGAACTTGCTCTGCGCCAGGTCCCAGAGCACGGCCTGGCGGCCACCCCAGTTCAGCCACACGGTGCCAAAAAACGCCAGGAACAGAAAACCCGCACCACTGATGCGCAGGGTACGGAACAAACCGCTGAAGCTACGGGTGTGGATCTGGTTGTCGCTGGATTTGGCCTTCATCTTTGAACGCGAAGGCTCGAATGTTTCTACTAATCGGACGGGGATTTTATCGCTCATGGTCTTTCGCTCATCAGCCTCCATCAGGCCAATGAACTATGCGCGGGCAACTGTTTGCATAACAGACTCAGGTATTGGATTAAAAAGCGGATCAGATGAGCTTCTGCACCGCCCCTGCGACAACTTGATGCACCCCGCCGGGCGTGGCGCGCATGCCTATCCCAGGCGTCTGGCGGGGGGCTTGATGGAGATCAGTCAAATCACCGAATCACTGTCAGTGACCTTCAGGTGCCGCCGGCCATCGACCGCACCTGCTACGGTCAATGCGTCGGCTTCTGCTTCGGTGATGTACACGCGCTGACCGTCGAGGTCCACCGCCGACATCGACTTATCACCGTCAGTGAGGATGGTCACGTCAGCGGCCAGGCGGATCTCTTCGCCGCTTTCGGTGGTGAAAAAGCAGGTCTGGTTTTCGATGCGCACGGTCATGGGGGCTCTCCACTGTTTTTGGGTCTTTCACGTTAGGGTCCTGGGGCCGTCCATCGTTCGCTGCAACCGATTAGCGGTCGGCGCGGTCCATGCCTTATCAACCTTCTTTTCAGGACTGCCTCATGGACGCCTGGTGGCATGAAGTCTGGATCACCCTGCAAGCGGAGTTCGCCGACATCGGCGACGCATCGCAGTTGACGCGCATTACCGTGCGCTTGCTGATCGCCGCGTTGCTGGGGGCGATCCTCGGGTTTGAGCGTGAGCAGAAAGGCAAGGCCGCCGGGGTGCGCACCCACATGCTGGTCGCCATGGGCGCCGCGCTGTTTGTGCTGGTGCCACAGATGTCCGGGGCCCAGGCCGATGCCATGAGCCGAGTGGTGCAGGGAGTGATCGCCGGCATCGGCTTTCTCGGTGCCGGGACCATTCTCAAGGGTAAGGACGGTGACGAAAGCCACGTCAAAGGCCTGACCACCGCCGCCGGCCTGTGGATGACCGCCGCCATTGGCGTCGCCGCCGGCATGGGCCGCGAGTCGACGGCGGTGCTCAGTACGCTGCTGGCACTGGCGGTGTTCAGCGTCATGCCGTGGATCGTCAACCTGTTTGAAAAGGACAAACAGCCATAGGGATGGATTTCTATGCCGGGCCGACAATGACCGGCGGCATCGGCGTCGGTGGCTCTTCCCGCGGTGGCGGGTTGGTGCCTGGTGGGTCCTGCTCGGGAACGGGTTGCGGATCGGTGTCGGGGATCACCGGATGGTCGATGTTCGGATCCGGGGTTTCTCCAGGGAAAGGATTGGTCATCGGTCTAACCTCCAGTGGCACGTGGCGTGGGTCCTGCTTATGTGGGTTGACCTCCCGCGTGTGGATTTGATTCCAGGCAATTGATGGTTAGCGCAGAGGGGGCGTTGCTGCGCGGATGAATGCCTCGTCAAGGTTGTGCTCGTTGAGTAAGTGCAATAGTTCAGCTTCTGTAGTGGTTGTTCGGCGCTGTAGCTCTCTGATTGCTCGCAGTAACGACGGTGGCGTTGTTCGTGATGCGTCTCTTGCGGAGGTGTCTATGTGGTCGTTATTGAAGTTCAGTAACTTGTAATTTTCTATGCTGAGTCTCATGGCTGTCCTTGTTTTGACTTTTTAAGCGCGATCGGAAGGGCCAGTTTTTATTCTGGAGTTTATTTTTGTTATTTGTTGTTGGCGTGGGTGAAGCGGCGTACCACAAGGGCCGCCACAGCCAACAATTGATTGGGCGTCACGTGTTATCAAGTGGCTATCAATTTTTAGTTCGTAGGGAGGTATATTGCAAGTTTGTTGAATTTTCTGTTGTAGGAGGTTTCATGCATGCTTCTGGATTTAATCTTTCAAGTTGAAGGCAGTATTCTGTTGCTTTTATTTTTATATAAGCAGTGCCGCAGCATGTTTTTCAATGTTACCAAGTGCATGGCATGTTTTTACATAGGTCGTCGGTGGGAGTTTCTCTGGCGAACTTGTTAATACGTTTGTAATGCTTTTCCTATAGCCATGTAGGCTTAGTATTTTTACTGGCGCAAACCTGGCAAAAAAGGCGACGAACGGTGTGCTGCAGTTTGGCCTTGTCCAAACCACCACTGGCATGTGGCCTGAGTCGTGCTTAAGTAGGTTGATCGTTGCGCCGCGGATTGGCGTCCAGCCAATTCCCTATGAACTTTTGCCGGTGCCTGTCGCTCGGAACCTAAGTGAGCTCATTCGGCGCGGGACTCCCTTGCCGACGACACCCAGACACAAGAGCGTCCTTGGGGCGTAAAGGAGAGATGCTCGATGACGGCTGAGAAACCTGATGAGTTGAGCTACAACCCGCACATGCCACTGTCCCAGGCGCTGTTGCTGCCGCGCATCGTGATTGAAGACTGCATGCCGATCCTCGAAGGCGGGCAATTTGCCGTCAAGGCCGTGGTCGGCCAGGACGTCGAGGTGACCAGCAAAGTGTTTGCCGACGGTCACGACAAGCTCGCGGTGCGCCTGCGTTGGCGTGGCGAGGGCGATGCGGTGTGGCAGAGCGAGGTGATGAGCGACCTGGGCAACAATGGGTGGCAGGGCCGCTTCCGTGTGCCGGTCCAGGGCCGTCATGTGTTTTGCATCGAAGCCTGGATCGACCACTTCGCCAGTTTTTGCTACGAACTGGACAAGAAGCACCTGGCGAGCGTCCCCGTCAGCCTGGAACTGCAAGAAGGCCGACTGCACGTCCAGCAAGCCGCCGAGCGCGCAGAAGGGCCACTCAAGGAGCAACTGACGGCGTTGCACCAGCAATTGTCCGGTTTGCTCGAAACCGAGCAGGTCGCGTTGTTCCTGCACCCCCATAGCGCCGAACTGATGAGCCAGGCCGATCAGCGTGCCTACCTGAGCTTGAGCCCGCAGTACCCGGTCGACGTCGAGCGCGAACTGGCGCAGTTCGCCAGTTGGTATGAGCTGTTTCCGCGGTCAATCACCGACGACCCCACGCGCCATGGCACCTTCAATGACGTGCATGCGCGCCTGCCGATGATTCAGGACATGGGCTTCGACGTCCTTTACTTCCCGCCGATCCACCCGATCGGGCGCAGTTACCGCAAGGGGCCGAACAACTCCCTGACGGCCGGCCCGGACGATCCAGGCAGCCCCTATGCGATCGGTAGCGAGGAGGGCGGCCATGAGGCGATTCATTCGCAACTGGGCAGCCGCGAAGACTTCCGTCGGCTGGTGGCGGCTGCCGCAGACTACGGTTTGGAAATAGCCCTCGACTTCGCCATCCAGTGTTCCCAGGACCACCCTTGGCTGCAGCAACACCCGGGGTGGTTCAACTGGCGGCCGGACGGCACCATCAAATACGCGGAAAACCCGCCGAAGAAGTACCAGGACATCGTCAACGTCGACTTCTATAGCAGCGAGGCGATTCCCAGCCTGTGGCTGGAGCTGCGCGATATCGTGGTCGGTTGGGTCGAGGAGGGGGTGAAGATCTTTCGCGTCGACAACCCGCACACCAAGCCGCTGCCGTTCTGGCAATGGCTGATCGCCGATGTGCGGGCGCTGTACCCCGAGGTGATCTTCCTCGCCGAAGCCTTTACCACGCCGGCGATGATGGCGCGCCTGGGCAAGGTCGGCTACTCCCAGAGCTACACCTACTTCACCTGGCGCAATACCAAGCAGGAGCTGGCGAGTTACTTCAGCGAACTGAACCAGTCGCCCTGGCGCGAATGCTACCGGCCGAACTTTTTCGTCAATACCCCGGACATCAACCCGGGTTTCCTGCACCAGTCGGGGCGCGCCGGGTTTCTCATTCGCGCGGCGCTAGCGACCATGGGGTCGGGACTGTGGGGCATGTACTCAGGGTTCGAGCTGTGCGAGTCGGCACCGGTGCCGGGCAAGGAGGAGTACCTGGATTCGGAGAAGTACCAGATCCGCGTCCGCGACTTCAATGCCCCCGGCAACATCATCGCCGAGATCGCCCAGCTCAATCGCATCCGCCGGCAGAACCCGGCCTTGCACAGTCATCTCGGCTTGCAGCTGTACAACGCCTGGAACGACAACATCCTGTACTTCGGCAAACGCAGCACAGATGGCAGCAACTTCATTCTGGTGGCCGTCAGCCTGGATCCGTTCAACGCCCAGGGGGCGCATTTCGAACTGCCGCTGTGGGAACTGGGCCTGGCGGACGACGCGGTGACCCAGGGCGAAGACTTGATGAATGGCCATCGCTGGACGTGGTACGGCAAGACTCAATGGATGCGCATCGAGCCCTGGCATCAACCGTTCGGCATCTGGCGGATATCGCTGTAGGGCGCGGTGACAAAACCCGCACGACCGGTACCTGCCACCCCCCATTGAACAGGAGATTGTAATGGCGAAGAAACCCAGGTCAGCCACCTTCAGCGATGACCCGCTCTGGTACAAGGATGCGGTGATTTACCAAGTTCACGTCAAATCCTACTTCGACTCCAACAACGACGGGATCGGCGATTTTCCCGGGCTGATCGCCAAGCTCGACTACATCGCCGACCTTGGCGTCAACACCATCTGGCTGTTGCCGTTCTATCCCTCGCCACGGCGTGACGACGGCTACGACATTGCCGAGTACCGTGGCGTGCACAGCGATTACGGGACCATGGCCGATGCCAAGCGTTTTATTGCCGAGGCCCACAAGCGCGGGTTGCGGGTAATCACCGAGCTGGTGATCAACCACACCTCCGACCAGCACCCCTGGTTCCAGCGGGCACGCAAGGCCAAGCCCGGATCGGCGGCGCGGGACTTCTACGTGTGGTCCGACGACGACCAGAAATACGACGGCACACGGATCATCTTCCTCGACACCGAGAAGTCCAACTGGACCTGGGACCCGGTCGCCGGCCAGTATTTCTGGCACCGGTTCTATTCCCACCAGCCGGACCTCAATTTCGACAACCCGCAGGTCCTGAAGGCGGTGCTGTCGGTGATGCGCTACTGGCTGGACATGGGCATCGACGGCTTGCGCCTGGACGCCATTCCGTACCTGATCGAGCGCGACGGCACCAACAACGAAAACCTGCCCGAGACCCATGACGTGCTCAAGCAGATCCGGGCCGAGATCGACGCCAATTACCCGGACCGCATGCTGCTGGCCGAAGCCAATCAGTGGCCGGAGGACACTCAGCTGTATTTTGGTAATAAAAAGAGCGGCGATACCCACGGCGACAACGGTGACGAGTGCCACATGGCGTTCCACTTTCCGCTGATGCCCCGCATGTACATGGCCCTGGCCCAGGAAGACCGCTTCCCGATCACCGATATCCTGCGCCAGACCCCGGAGATCCCGGCCAACTGCCAATGGGCGATTTTCCTGCGTAACCACGATGAGCTGACCCTGGAGATGGTCACCGACAGGGAGCGCGATTACCTGTGGAACTACTACGCCGCCGACCGTCGGGCGCGGATCAACCTGGGCATCCGTCGACGCCTGGCGCCCTTGATGGAACGTGACCGGCGCCGAATCGAGCTGCTCAACAGCCTGCTGTTGTCGATGCCTGGCACACCGACCCTGTATTACGGCGACGAAATCGGCATGGGTGACAACATCTACCTGGGCGACCGGGACGGTGTGCGCACGCCCATGCAGTGGTCGATCGATCGCAACGGCGGCTTCTCCCGCGCCGACCCCGCCAGCCTGGTGCTGCCACCGATCATGGACCCGCAGTACGGTTACCTGTCGGTCAACGTCGAAACCCAGGCGGGCGATCCCCACTCGTTGCTCAACTGGACCCGGCGCATGCTGGCTGTGCGCAAGCAATCCAAGGCGTTCGGCCGCGGCACTCTGAAAATGCTGTCACCGAGCAATCGCCGGATCCTCGCCTATACCCGTGAGTTCACCGGCGCCGATGGCCGCCACGAAACCATCCTCTGCGTGGCCAACGTCTCGCGCAGTGCGCAAGCCGCCGAGCTGGATCTTTCGGCCTACGTCGGCATGGTCCCGGTGGAGATGCTGGGGGGCAATGCCTTCCCGCCCATTGGCCAGCTGAGTTTTCTGCTGACCCTGGCGCCCTATGGTTTCTACTGGTTCGTGCTGGCGGCGGAGAACCAGATGCCGAGCTGGCACGTGGAGCCGGCGCAGAGCTTGCCGGACTTCACCACCCTGGTCCTGAAAAAGCGCATGGAAGAGTTGCTTGAAGCACCATCGCGCACCCTTTTGGAGCAAAACGTGTTACCCAGCTGGCTGCTCAACCGCCGCTGGTTCGCCGGCAAGGACGCCAGCATCGAATCGGTGCACATCGCCTATGGGGTGCGTTTTGGCGATGCCCAGCATCCGGTGTTGCTGAGCGAAATCGAGGTCAGCAGCCAGGGTCAGACCAGCCGCTATCAATTGCCCTTCGGTTTTCTGGGCGAGGACCAGATGGGCGCGGCGTTGCCCCAGCAACTGGCCTTGTCGCGGGTCCGGCGTGGGCCGCAGGTCGGCCTGGTCACCGATGCGTTCAGCCTCGACAGTTTCGTGCGGGCGGTGTTGCAGGCGATCCAGGCGCAGACGGTGCTTACATCCAGCGACGGCGAGATTCGATTCGAACCCACTGCCCAACTGGCGCAGCTGGGGCTTGGGCCCGAGTCCGAAGTGCGCTACCTGTCCGCCGAACAGTCCAACAGTTCAGTGGTGATCGGCACCAGCCTGGTGCTCAAGCTGATCCGCAAAGTGGCCGGTGGTGTGCACCCTGAGTTGGAGATGGGCGCGTACCTGACAGCGGCGGGCTTCGAACATATTTCGCCACTGCTGGGTTCCGTGGTGCGGCGTGACGCCCAGGGTGAAGACCACTTGCTGATGATTGCCCAGGGCTACCTGAGCAACCAGGGCGATGCCTGGGAGTGGACCCAGAACAATCTTGAACGGGCGATTCGTGACGAACTGGCCGATGCCATGTCGGAACAGGACCAGCACTACAACGCCCTCGGCGAACTGCAGGATTTCGCCGCTATGCTCGGCCAGCGCCTGGGGGAAATGCACCTGTTGCTGGCAGCACCCGGCAAGGATCCGGCGTTCGGCAGCGAAGTGACCACGGCCAAGGACCAGCAGGTGCTGTACACCTCGATCGCCGCGCAACTGGAACGCGCCTTGCTGTTGCTCAAGCAGCACCAGGGGCAACTGGGGGCTGCCGATCAACAGCGGGTGGCCCGTTTGCTGGAACACCGCAAGGTCATTCTCAAGCATGTGCAAGGGTTGGCCGAACAGGCCACCGGCGGTCTGCGCATGCGGGTCCACGGCGACTTGCACCTGGGCCAGGTGCTGGTGATCAAGGGCGATGCCTACCTGATCGACTTCGAGGGCGAACCGGCGCGGGCATTGCATGAACGCCGGGGCAAGCACAGTCCGTACAAGGATGTCAGCGGGGTCCTGCGTTCGTTCGATTACGCGGCGGCCATGGCGCGCAACGGGCAGGGCGTCGACAGTACCGGGCAAGCGGATGTTGCGCGCGCGCGGGTCACCGAACGTTACTTGCGTGAGGCGCAAGCGGCCTTTGTCCAGGCATATCGGCTGGCGACAGCTAGTCTTGCTCATGCCTGGCAGATTCCTGGAGCGCAAGACGCTGCGCTGGCCTTGTTCAGCCTGGAGAAGGCCGCGTATGAAGTGCTGTATGAAGCCGAAAATCGTCCCGCCTGGCTACCCGTGCCGTTGCACGGGCTCTATGGGTTGTTAAGTGGACTTGAACCCTTTTCCGAGATAGGTGGAGAGCAGTGATGAAGGAACGGGGACTCAAAGAGGCGCTGCTGCCGGCAGCGCGCGACATCGAGGCGCTGGTGCGTGCCGAACATCCGGATCCGTTTGCGATTCTCGGGCCCCACGGCGACGCCGCCGGTGGCCAGTTCATTCGGGCCTATTTGCCGGACGCCTTGAGCGTCCAGGTGCTGGCCCGCGACAGCGGCGCCGTCCTGGGCAGCCTGACGGCCAGCGAGGTACCAGGGTTGTTCGTCGGCCATTTCCCCCAGGCCCAGGCGTACGTGCTGCGCACCCAGTGGGCCGGTGGCGAGCAGACTGCCGAAGACCCCTACAGCTTCGGGCAGTTGCTGGGTGAGATGGACCTGTATCTGTTCGCCGAGGGCAACCACCGTGACCTCAGTGCCTGCCTGGGCGCCCAGTTGCACAATGTCGACGGCGTGGACGGGGTGCGCTTTGCCGTGTGGGCGCCGAATGCCCGCCGGGTCTCGGTGGTGGGTGATTTCAATATCTGGGACGGTCGCCGCCACCCGATGCGCCTGCGTCATCCCTCCGGGGTCTGGGAGTTGTTCATCCCGCGCCTGCAGGCGGGTGAAGCGTACAAGTACGAGATTCTGGGAGCCCACGGGATCCTGCCGCTCAAGGCCGACCCCATGGCCCTGGCCACCCAGTTGCCGCCGGACACCGCTTCAAAAGTCGCGGGCCCCTTGAGCATCGACTGGCAGGACCAGGCGTGGATGCAGACGCGCGGCGAGCGTCACCGGCCGAGTGCGCCGTTGTCGATCTATGAGTTGCATGCCGGCTCCTGGCAGTGCGAGGTCGACGATGTCGGGGAAGTGGCGCGTCAATACAGCTGGGCCGAACTGGGCGAGCGCTTGATTCCCTACGTGCAGAACCTGGGTTTTACCCATATCGAACTGATGCCGATCATGGAGCATCCGTTCGGCGGCTCCTGGGGTTACCAGCCGCTCTCACAGTTTGCTCCCAGTGCGCGCTACGGTTCGCCCAGTGACTTTGCTGCGTTCGTCAATGCCTGCCACCTGGCCGGGATTGGGGTGATCCTCGATTGGGTGCCGGCGCATTTTCCCACCGACACCCATGGCCTGGCGCAATTCGATGGCACCGCGCTGTACGAATACGGCAACCCGCTGGAAGGTTTTCACCAGGACTGGGACACCCTGATCTACAACCTGGGGCGCACCGAAGTCCACGGTTTCATGCTGGCTTCGGCGTTGCACTGGCTCAAGCATTTCCATATCGACGGGCTGCGGGTGGATGCCGTGGCCTCGATGCTCTATCGCGACTATTCGCGCAAGGCCGGTGAATGGGTGCCCAACCGCCATGGCGGGCGGGAGAATCTGGAAGCCATCGATTTTGTCCGCCATCTCAATGACGTGGTCGACCTCGAGGCGCCGGGCGCCCTGGTGATCGCCGAGGAGTCTACCGCCTGGCCGGGCGTCAGCCAGAGCACCCAACAAGGCGGGCTGGGCTTCGACTACAAGTGGAACATGGGCTGGATGCACGATTCCCTGCACTACATCCAGCAGGATCCGGTGTACCGCGCCCACCATCACAATGAGCTGAGCTTTGGCCTGGTGTACGCCTGGTCCGAGCGTTTTATCCTGCCGATTTCCCACGACGAAGTGGTGCACGGCAAACATTCGCTGATCGACAAGATGCCCGGCGATCGCTGGCAGAAATTTGCCAACCTGCGGGCCTACCTGAGTTTCATGTGGGCGCACCCGGGCAAGAAGCTGCTGTTCATGGGGTGTGAATTCGGCCAGTGGCGCGAGTGGAACCATGACCAGCAACTCGATTGGTACTTGCTGCAGTACCCGGAACACCGGGGTGTGCAAAAGCTGGTCAGCGACCTCAACCAGCTGTACCGCGAAGAGCCGGCACTGCACGACCAGGACGATGTGCCGCAAGGTTTCCAGTGGTTGATTGGCGATGATGCGATCAACAGTGTTTACGCCTGGCTGCGCTGGAGCAAGGACGGCCGACCGGTGCTGGTGGTGGCCAACTTCACCCCTGTGCCGCGTCCGGCCTACCGGGTGGGCGTACCGTTCGCCGGACGCTGGAGCGAGTTGATCAACAGCGACGCGGGTATTTATGCGGGGTCCAATTATGGTAACGACGGTGGCGCGCAGACCGAGGAAGAGGGCAGCCATGGCCAGCCGCTGTCACTGGTGCTGAATCTGCCGCCGTTGGCGGTACTGATGTTGCGTCCGCTTGGGTAGAGGCCGGCCTGATACATCGCTGGTGCCTGGCGGCCGGCCTGTTTGTACGGGGGGGCTGGATTTTCCATGTGGGAGCGGGCTTGCCCGCGATGGGCATAGGTATCTACACAACTTTGTAGCGGTCTGTGGCGAGGGGGCTTGCTACCGTGGCGGCCTCTGGGGG
>NZ_CATKPN010000037.1:0-87322 GCF_949767245.1 Pseudomonas sp. IT-P176 | reverse complement strand
CCTCCAAAAGTGAGCCGCTGTAAAAGCGGAACCATAGGTGGTCGTTACCGCAAAAATGGATATGTACTCGGTCTAATCCAACACCCCGGTCGGCCCAGAGGCCGCCCCGGGGAAGATGTCAGGCCAGATCCACCAGGACAATCTCACTGTCCTCGATCGCGGTGACCCGCAACACCCGCTCATCGGCAACCGCCACACCGTCCCGCGCCTCGGCGTGCAAGCCATTGACTTCAATGACCCCCGTGGCCGGCACCAGGTACGCCCGGCGGCCGTTATCCAGGGCGTATTCGGCGCTTTCCCCGGCTTTCAGGTTGGCCGCCACCAAACGTGCATCGGCGCGGATCCGCAGGCTCTGGTCATCGCCGGCCTTGCCGCTGGCCAGGGTCACGAAACCTTCGCGCTGGCCCTTGGGAAAAGGCTTGGCCCCCCAGGACGGAGCCGAACCGGCCTCGTTGGGGATGATCCAGATCTGGAAGATCCGGGTCGCCGTCGACTCCAGGTTGTACTCGCTGTGGGTGATCCCGGTCCCGGCGCTCATGACCTGGACGTCTCCGGCCTCGGTACGGCCCTTGTTGCCCAGGTTGTCCTCATGGCTGATAGCGCCTTCGCGAACGTAGGTGATGATCTCCATGTCGCGGTGCGGGTGCTTGGGGAAGCCGGTGCCCGGGGCGATCACATCGTCGTTCCATACTCGCAGGTTGCCCCAGTGCATACGCTTGGGATCGTGGTACTCGGCGAACGAGAAGTGATGGTGGGCGTCGAGCCAGCCGTGGTTGGCGCCGCCCAGGGAGGTGAAGGGTCTGAGTTCAAGCATGATCGTCTCCTGAAAGGTTCGTCATACAACGAGAACCGGTGGTTGATGGCGTGCATCTTCCATCAGGCATGAATCGATAAAAAGCGTAAAAACCCCTTCAAAACGATCTATAAATTAGATATTTATTCGCGAGGCCTACTACGGCAACACCTTCACTTCATCACTTAAACCAATGATGGATAAGCATTTGACTAGAACTCCCGGGCAAATGCAGACACCATAGCCCGCAACAGCCTCACACCCTGGAGTCAGCGTGCCGCAACACACCCCCGATCTGCCCCCCGAGCTTTTGCCCCTGGCCGAGATGCCCTTGTTCAAGCGCCTGGCCGCGCGTTTCTTTGGCCATGGCCTGACCCGTTTGCGCGCCCAGCATCGGGCTTCCTGGCTGCACGGCCAGGCCGACGGTTTTCGCAGCGGACATACCGCCGGGGTGGATTACGGTTATCAGGAAGGCAGGGCCGAAGGGTTGGAGGAAGGGCGCCAGGTCCTGCTGATTCGCGATAGCCGCTGCACCGAGCACCCGGCACCACGGGTCGACGAGCACTTGTTCGACGACTGGCGACTGCCCCTGAGTGCTGACCTGAAGAAGCGCGTCAAGGCTGATGTCGCGCGCCTGCTGCCGGGGGCAGCGCAACCCAGCGCCGCGCAGTGGAAGATGATCTTCAGCGATACGCCGTCTACCTCGGTGATTGCCGGGGCGGGCGCCGGGAAGTCGACCACCCTGGCGTTGCGCATCGTGTTGCTGACCCAGTACCTGGGCTTTGAACTGGACTCCCTGACCGTGGTGACCTTCACCCGGGAGTCGCGCAAGGACTTCATCAACAAGCTGATTGCTCTCTACGCCTTGTGGGGCCGGGCGCTGTCGCCAAAGGACGCGCGCGACCTGGTGCGCACTTTCCATTCGCGGATTTTGCCGATGGTCCGCAGCCTGCCTGGCTTCGAGCGCCTGCAAGCCTTCGAGAACCTTAGCGAGCGGACACTGCTGGATGACACGCAGGTCGACAGCAACCCCTTCGACCTGCGGATCAACGATACTCAACGCCAACAGCTCAACGCCTGTTTTCACCGATTGTTTACCGATAACCTGCGTTTTCGCGAGTTGATCACGCCATTGTCGCGGCACGCCTTGCAACTCAAGGAACTGGAGCGCGACCACCCGGATGTACAAAAACGCATGGCAGTGACTGAGCTGGCGGCCAAGCGCGACGAAGAACTGTGCGATGTCGTCGAGGACCTGTGGTTGCGTGCCGGCGCCTGGCCGATCAAGGGCATCGAGCCTAGCCGGCAGACGTTCGAGATCAATGGCGCGACCTTTCATTGCCACGGTTACATCCCGAGCCTGGACGCCTGGGTGGTGCTGGGCTTCGACCCCCAGGAAAATCCCCAGCTAAGCCGCCCCAACGCCAAGCTAACGGTGCGCGCAGAATGGGCAGTAAAGCGCACCCTATTTCAAGCTTTCTGTCGTAAGCCTTTGATTTGGCTAGATAATTATCAATCGTCAAAACGGGTCTTGGCGACGCTGGCAGGGGATGCCAGCGCCGGTCCCGGGTTCGACTACAAGGTCAAGGGCGAGCTGGCCAGCGCGCCGTTGCTCGACTGTTTTGTCGGTGCCGCCAGCTTTATCGAGAACCTCGGCCTCGACGTGCCCACCGCCGTGGGCCAGATGTCCTTTGCCAAGGATGATCCAGACCGGTTTTTCTTTGAGGCATTGAGTCTGTTCTGGCGCACGTTCGAGGATCATCTACTGGACCAGAAGCCACCAGTGATGACCTACAACCGGATGTTCGCCTTGTTCAGCGAGCACTCGCCGGAAAACCTCAGGCTGCTCAGCGATGAACTGCTGCGACCGATGTCGCACCTGATGATCGACGAATTCCAGGACGTATCGCCGCAGATCGTCTCCTGGTTGCGGGCAACTCTTCGCGAAATCCGTCGCCGCGGGCCGGCCATGCATGTCGGCCGTGGGGCCCAGCGTTCTTCACTGCTGTGCGTGGGTGATGACTGGCAATCGATCTACGGCTGGCGTGGCAGTTCGCCCAAGTACTTCATGGAGTTCAACCAGCAGTTCTCGTCACCCAGCACTACCCGGGTAATGCTCAGCGATAACTACCGTAGCCACCAGTACATCATTGATGCGGCCGAACATATCGTGCGTGCCGCCCCGGCGATCCCAGGCAAGAAGGCCAAGGCGTGCGGGCAGGCGACATCTTTGTTGCCGGTGCAGATCCATGAGCGGGATGAGGCTGCGCTGGGCAAACGCCTGACGGAGCACTACCAGAAGGGTGATTCAATCTTAATGTTGTATCGAAAAAGCAGCGATAAGTTATTGATAGAGAAGCATATTTCATCTGTAGTTAATGTTGATTCTAGCTTGCCGTACGAGGCCAGACGCCTCAAGCAGTTGACCTATCACAGTGCCAAGGGGCTCCAGGCGGACGCGGTGTTCCTGCTGGGGGACTGCCAGCACCTGACCAGTTCGCCCTACAAGAATCAGGTCTATCGGATGGCGGGACTGGGCAAGGACGCAGATGCCGATCCGTACGACAGCGCGCAGAAAGACGAAATCCTGCGCTTGGCGTATGTCGGCATCACCCGTGCGGTCAGTCATTGCTATTGGTACGTCGATGCCCAGGAAGGCCCGATGGTGAACATGCCGCGGGCCTCCGACCGGATCGCCGCCAAGCCGTTTTTCGCCGATCACCGTACAGGTGGTGGGAGCGAGCCCGCTCCCACAGATTTCAAAGCCATCGGGTTGGGGGCTCAGGCGTAACTCTTGAGCGCCTGGGAGGGGATGAAGGCTTCGAGTTCATCCTCCACGGCCTCGATGATGCGCTCCACATCTGCCGCGTTCATCACCGTCGCGCAGGGAATCCCGGCGATGGCCAGCAGCGTCTCGCCGCTGACGCGGTCGAACAGCCGCGCAATCATGCTCCCCGGGGCATCCATGTTGGCCTCGAAGCCCACGGGATGAAAATGCCAGCGCATCAACTGGCAGGCGTTGGGAAAGGTGACCTTACTCTGCGAAGCCTTGTTCATCTGTTGCCCACCTGGGTGATCGAGCGCTTCCGTTAGCTCATGGCAGGAGAGAGCGCCCTCTGTGGCGCCACCGGTTGAGTGAATAAAAATAGCACTCGTTCAGCCTGCAGTTACTGGGTTTTTCAGGCCATTTGGCGATTGAACGCGGTTTTTATGCGCTGGATCACGTTCCGGCGTTGCCCATTGCCATTGAAGCCCGCGGGCAAGTTCGGCAAGCTCGGTGCTTTATGTCGTCGAGTGCCCTATGCCTGCCCCAGAAGATGGCCCGTTGTTGACCCAGGCTACCGGCGAAACCGTGCTGCGTTATCACCTGTGCTGGAAGCACCGCGACCTCGACGGCGTGATGGCGCTGTATCACCCGGACATCCAGTACCACGACTTTTTCCAGAACCGGGTCCTGGGCTTGAGTGAGTTGCGTGAATACGTGCGCAGCAGCATGCCCCGTGATCCCGAGGAGGCGCTGGAGCATTCGGACCGCATCCGCCTGGATGGCGATACCGCGTTCATCCAATACCGCATGACCCTGCGCGGTGGCGAAGGGCTGGTGTCGTTTCGCTCAAGCGAGGCCATCACCGTGCGTGACGGGCTGATCTGGCGCGTCAATGAGTACGCGTCCCTGGTCCATGAACCGCGTGACAGCCAGACACCAGGTGCGCCGCGTCCGGCAGCCAGCCGGCTGGGGCTGTCACCCCGGCAGCTGAGTTTCATGGCCCAGGACCTGCAGCAGTACTTCGAGCGCCAGCAAGCCTATCTCGATCCGCAACTGGATCTGCAACGGGTCGCCGAGGAGTGCGGTTACAGCCGTAACCAGATTTCCTACCTGCTCAACCAGGTCCTGGGGCAAAGCTTCTACCGCTACGTCAACCAGGCGCGCTTGCAGCATCTGCTGGCGGCACTGGACCGCGCCACGCCCCCGGTGCGCATCGACGAACTGGCCTTCGCCGCCGGGTTCAACTCGTTGTCGGCGTTCTATAGCTGTTTTCGCCAGCACACCGGGTTGTCGCCCAAGGCCTACGTCAAACAGATTTCTTTGCGTGCACGCGCGCAAGACAAGCCCTGAGCCAACCCACTAGGATCGACGCCATCGAAACTTGAATGGCGGAGACTTGCATGCCGGCGTGGCGCACGATCAGTTTGTGGATGGACCAGCTCGAGGAGCCGCTGTTGCCGAGGTCTGCCCTTGAGCACGACCTGGATGTCGATGTGGTGATCATCGGCGCCGGGTACACCGGTCTCTGGACCGCGTACTACCTCAAGCGCCAGGCCCCGGAGCTGAACATTGCCATTGTCGAGGCGCAAACTGCCGGTTTTGGCGCGTCGGGCCGCAATGGCGGCTGGCTGATGGGTAACCTGCTGGGCGAAGACCGCCTGCTGGCCGGCTTGTCCGCCGAACAACGGCGGGCCTCCTTCGACTTGCTGCACAGCATTCCCGATGAAGTGGCGATCGTCATCGAACGGGAAGGCATCGACTGCGATTACCGCAAAGGCGGGGTGCTGTATTGCGCCGCTCGTTACCCCGAACAGGAGCACAGCCTGCGCCAGTACCTGGACGGGCTGTATGCCCAGGGCCTGAATCAGTCCGACTATCGTTGGCTGACCCCCGAGCAGCTCAACCAGCAGATCCGGGTTGCCAAGCCCTATGGTGGAATCTATGCGCCGCACTGCGCGACGATCCAGCCGGCCAAGCTGGTGCGGGGCCTGGCACGAACCGTGGAGCGCATGGGGGTGAAGATCTTCGAAAACAGCCCAGTGACTGCCTGGCAATCGGGCAGCGTGCGCACCGCCAAGGCCAGCGTGCGTGCGCGTTGGGTGGTGCCGGCGGTGGAGGGTTATGCCGTGACGCTGGCCCCGCTGGGTCGTTATCAATTGCCGGTGCAGAGCCTGCTGGTCGCCACCGAGCCGTTGTCCGCAGCGACCTGGGACGAAATCGGCCTGAGCCGCGGCCAAGCCTTCAGCGAAAGCAGCCGCCAAGTCACCTATGGCCAGCGTACAGCCGACAATCGCCTGGTGTTCGGCGCCCGTGGCGGCTACCAGTTCGCCGGTCAACTGCGGCACAACTTCGACCTGACCAGCAGCGAGGTGGAGCTGCGGCGCTACCTGTTCGGTGAATTGTTCCCGCAGCTCAAGAACGTACAGATCACCCATTCCTGGGGCGGCAACCTCGGCATGTCGCGCAACTTCAAGCCGCACATGCTGTGCGACGTGCGCAGCGGCATCGCCCTGTCGGGTGGTTACGGCGGTGAAGGCGTCGGCGCCAGCAACCTCGGCGGCCGGACCCTGGCCGACCTGATCCTGCAACGCGACAGCGAGTTGGTGCGCCAGCCCTGGGTCGTCCCCCAAGGCGGCCTCGACGCGTTGCGCGCCTGGGAGCCGGAGCCGCTGCGCTGGCTGGGCTACAACGCGATCATCCGCAGCTTCATCCACGAAGACCGCACCCTGGCCGACCTGCACAGCGCGCCCTGGCGCCGCAAGCTTGCCACGCAGGTAGCGGGGTTCATGGAAGGCTTGATGCTCTAACGCGCTTCACTCACCCACAGGTATCGACATGAGCATTACCCAGTTCAAGAACACCCATCATGTGCCGCTGCAGGAATCCGCCCCGGTCGCCATTCCGCTCGGTACGCCGGTAGCGGTCACCTCGACCACCAGCGTGGAGCGCAGCGACGGCGTCGAAACCGGGATCTGGGAGTGCACCCCGGGTCGCTGGCGGCGGCAGATCGTCGCGCAAGAGTTCTGTCACTTCGTCCAGGGCCGCTGCACCTTCACCCCGGATAACGGCGAGTCCCTGCAGATAGAAGCCGGCGATGCCCTGATGCTGCCCGCCAACAGCACCGGGATCTGGGACATCGAGGAAACGGTGCGCAAGACCTACGTATTGATTTTTTGATCCTCTGATCAACCGAAGACCTGCCAATAAAAACGCCAAACAGGAATCGAATCATGATCCGCTTACCCCGTGCACCCCTGATGCTGGCCCCGCTGATGTTGGCTGCGTCCCTCAGCCAGGCCGGCGAGACCGTGAAGGTCTACAACTGGTCGGACTACATCGCGCCGGACACGATGAAAAACTTCCAGAAAGAAACCGCTATCGGTTTCAGCTATGACGTCTACGACAGCAACGAAACCCTCGATGGCAAGTTGATGACCGGCAAATCGGGGTATGACGTGGTGTTCCCCTCCAACCACTTCATGGCGCGGCAGATCGCTGGCGGGGCGCTGAAGAAGCTCGACAAGAGCCAACTGCCGAACTGGCAGCACCTCAACCCGGTGTTGCTCAAGGCCCTGCAAGACAACGACCCGGGCAACGAGCACGGCTTTCCCTACCTGTGGGGCAGTACCGGGATCGGCTATAACATCGCCAAGGTCAAGGCGGTGCTGGGGGACAACGCCCCCGTGGACTCCTGGGATCTGATCTTCAAGCCCGAATACATGGAGAAGCTGCAGAAGTGCGGCGTGGCAATCCTCGATAACGGCCCGGAACTGCTGCCCGCGGCCTTGAACTACCTGGGTTTGCCCCACCACAGCAAGGACCCGGCGGACTACAAGAAGGCCGAAGCCCTGCTGATGAAAGTGCGGCCCTACGTCAGCTATTTCCATTCCTCCAAGTACACCAGTGACCTGGCCAACGGCGATATCTGCGTTGCGGTGGGTTTCTCCGGTGACATCCTGCAGGCCGAAAGCCGGGCCAGGGAAGCCAATAACGGCGTGGACATCGGCTACGCGATTCCCAAGGAAGGCGCGGCGATCTGGTTCGACATGGTGGCCATGCCCGTCGATGCTCCCGACGAAAAACAAGGCTACGCGTTCATGAACTACCTGCTGCGCCCCGACGTCATGGCCAGCATCAGTAACCATGTGCACTACGCCAACGGTAACCAGCAGGCCGATAGCCTGATCGACCCGGCTATCAGGAACGACACCAAGGTCTACCCGAGTCCGGAAATGATGGGCAAATTGTTCGCCCTGCAAGCCATGCCCCTGAACATCGACCGGATTCGGACCCGGCTGTGGAACAAGATTCGCACCGGGAGTTGATCGGCAATATCCGGTAGGGGGTTGCGTCCCTGTGCTTGTGGGGGGCATACCCCAACGGGGTAATGGGCGCGACAGTCGGGGTTCTCTAGAGTAGCGATCCTTCGCCGGCGCAAACCGGTGCTTGAATATTGCTGAGGAGAGGACATGCGTGCACGTGATTTGGGCATCACCCTGGGCTTGGGCGTACCGGGACCGTTGAATGCCATTACCGATGTCCCGGGAGTTCGGGTCGGACACAGTACGCTGCGCGAACAGGTCAACGGCAAACAGGTCAGGACCGGCGTCACGCTGATCCAGCCGCGGGCCGGTCATGCGCGGCAGCAGCCGTGTTTCGCCGGCTGCCATGTGCTCAACGGCAATGGGGATGCCACGGGGCTGGAATGGATTCGTGAAGCCGGGCTGCTGACAACCCCGATTGCCATTACCAACACCCACAGCGTCGGCGTGGTGCGTGACGCCCTGGTGGCGCTGGAGCGCGACAGCCTGGCGGACCCCGCGACCTACTGGTGCATGCCAGTGGTGATGGAGACCTACGACGGCGTGCTCAACGACATTTGGGGCCAACACGTAGGCCCGCGACACGTGGCAGAAGCGGCCGCCAATGCCAGTGCTGGTCCCGTGGCGGAGGGCGCGGTCGGCGGTGGCACCGGGATGATCTGCCATGAGTTCAAAGGTGGAATCGGTACCGCGTCGCGGCAGGTACCGGCCGGGCAGGGTGGCTACACCGTCGGCGCGCTGGTCCAGGCCAACCATGGCAAACGCCGCGAACTGCGGATCGACGGCTACCCAGTCGGCCGCCAACTGGTGCCAAGTCCATCGCCCTTCGAACACCAGGGCACGCCTGGCATGGGCTCGATCGTGGTGGTCCTCGCGACCGATGCGCCCCTGCTGCCGCACCAGTGCCAACGCCTGGCTCAGCGCGCCTCGATCGGCATCGCCCGCACCGGCGGCGGCACCGAAGACTCCAGCGGGGACATCTTCCTGGCGTTCGCTACCGGCAACCAGGACCTGCCGCCTGCGGACTACGGGCGCAAGGACCTGCCATTGAGCACGCCACTGGCGATGCTCAACAACGATTACCTCTCGGCCCTGTTCAGCGCAGCGGCCGAAGCGGTGGAGGAGGCGATCATCAATGCGTTGCTCGCAGGCGAGGACATGTGCAGCGACGATGGCCGCCAAGTTGAGGGGCTCAAGCCAGGGCTGCTGCTGCAGGCGCTGGGTGCTACTGGATGGCACAGTACGACGTAGTACTGGCCTGATGAACCCGTGAGGCGAAAACCTCACGGGGGTGAGCAATGCGCTTACTGCACGATGCTGAAGTTGGCGGGAGAAACTGCGAAAAATACACTGCTGTTGCAGCTCAAGCGAATGCGCGAGTTGGCGCTGCCCTCGTCAAGCGTAGGCAGCGTTACTTGAGCCTGTCCGGTGTTTGCAGTTGACGCGAGTAAGGGTTGAGTCAGATAAGTGTGACCGCCATCAAGGGACAGCTCGATCCGCACGGTCTGGCAGGCGATCGGCGTTTGGGCGGTACCTGCAACGAGCCAACTGACAGATTGGGCAGTGCCGACCTGCCATGTGGTATTGCTGGTGGGTTTAGTCACTGCGAAGGCCTGGCCAGTATCCATGACGTGGATTTTGCGGTCGATGTAGGCGGTGGACGCCAGGTCCGGCAGATTGTCACGCACGGTCAGGCGGAAATTCAGCTCGCGTGTGGTCGCGGGGTAAACTTCTCCATTCAGGCGCTGTTCCGCGAGAATCGCCTCTAGCTTTGGAAAGGTACGCGTTCCTTCAAGGCTGGGCGGGTACGAGCGGAAAATCGGACCTTGGATCTTATCGCTCAATGCTTCGTTCTCCAACTGCTCCGGCCCCAAATCGATTTGTTCCCAGGTATAGGTCAATTGCGCATTCGGGACGGTGGAGTAAGCATGCCCGGTAAGCGCAAACGGGGTCCGCGCCGGGATGAACAGGCTCGCATCACCATAGGGAGTCGCAATTACCGGAGGGCGGTTGGGGTTGATCCGTTCAACGCCACAGGTCGCGCCGGCTGCGGAAGTGAAGGCGTGCACCTGCTCGATGTTTTTTGCATGAAAAAAAGTGTCTTTATGGTTCTGCAGGTTGTGCAGTGGGTTTATGGTTGGCGGCGATTGTGTTGACAAGAAACACTCGCCCGCATAACTCATGATGGTTGAGCCGCTGCCGGGTTCGAAAGCAGAATCTGCGTCACGTATGCAACCATTAAACGTGTGATCCGCAGCAAATTGATGGCCCAGTTCGTGAGTGACAGTGTTAATGAAATACTGGTTAAGTAGTTCGACATCATCCTCTTTCGGGGTTAGACCGCTACTGGCGTTGGCCTTGCCTTCGTCATCGCAAACAGCAGCGTTTATTGCTCCGCCCCCTTCAGACATTTCAAATAAATGCCCCACATCAAAGTTTTCGCTGCCAATCAATTCTTTTAATACACGGGTATTTTGTTTGCGCGAATAGTCGAAATCTTCGTCATCCGTGGGGGAACGATAGGGATCCGTGGTCGGATCAGTAAACATCAGTTTGTCGTTGTCTTCGACCAGCCTCAGGTGTATTCCAAGATCCCGTTCAAATACCGCGTTCACTCGATTGATGGATTCGACCACACTGGCCAAACTGGCTGCAACGCTGCCACCGAAGTATTGCGAATATGCACTGGTGGTTGCCACTGCAAGACGATACTCGCGCGAGTGCTGATTAATCGGCGAGGTCTGGCTGGGTTGGGGGCTCGTTAGTGCCGGCACGCCCTGGCGTGGCGGCTCGGTCCTGTGTGGCGGGGCACTGGCAAGGAGCCCAGGAATACGAAAGCTGCGGTAATTATCGGGGGAAGAGGAGGGTCGATTAAGGTTGGGTACGGGCTGGATCTGCCATGTGCCTTGTGGGTCAAATATTATCGCCCGCATTCCGCGATCAGATATGTCCATGCGTATGTGGCGGCCATGCAAATCAGTGCCTTTCATGCTTTGTATCTGCGGGTAACGTTGGGCAAGTTCTGGCGGTAGAACATTGGAGTCGGTGAGGGTGAATACCGTGTCGCCACCTTCCGGTAGGGGTAATTGCAGTTGTCGGGAGGTGCCATCTTTGGCGGTTTGCTGGATGGATTCTAAAACAGAAGGATCCAAGCGAAAAGTGTCAGGTGCGAGCCGCGCTTGTTGAAACGAAACAATTGTCGATGAGGGAGCGGGGAAGGGCTGCGCAAAGACTGTGAGTGGTGCAGTGGTGGTGGCTATGCTAATGCAGTTGATGAGGTAACTTAAGTTAATATTTCGGTGTGTGCTGGACAATGAATAAAACATGCGATCACCTGGCTTTATAATGTTTGTAAACTTCCGATGACTCGTCTGTTTATCAACAAATATAAAGCACTTCAAATGATCGCCTGTTACTTGGGGTTTCCTGTTGCAGCGTGAAGGCGCAGGGTCATTTTTCCTTGCGGATGGTGGCGACATCATCCGCCTTGACCTTGACCGTCGCGCCAGAGATGTCCTTGAATTCGACAAAACCGTCTTCAGCGGTGGTGTCCGGCATATCTTCGGTCAGGTATTGGGTGCCGTTCTGCAGGGTCACCACCGTTGGGGTCGAGCAACCTGCCAGCGCCAGCAAGGCGACCACGGCCAGGGGCATGCACAGAGTACGGATGTTCATACTAAAACCTCTTAATCCAGAATCACTTGATCGGCCTGATGCAAGGAGCAGCGGCGCGATATCACTAGGCCCTTGGTCCCGCTTATCCCGGGAAAGTTCGCTTAGGCCCTGAAAAAGCTGGAAAAATACCACATCAGGGTAGATGGAATGGACAAAACCCGGCCATTTATCTTTTTCCATTTGCCAGCGGCGCGGCTGAACTGCTATCTGTATGCATAACCAGTATCCGCTCGCCATGGCCCTTTCTATCTGTGACCGTCAATCCGCTCGAAGATCCGTTCTACTACCTGAATAACTTTCAGCAGGTACTCGCCTGGCTGCAGCAGCGTTATGCCGATGTGCTCAGCCCGCAGGAGCAGGCATTCATTGAGTCTTTCGGCCAATTGCCGCGAGCTTCCCAGGCGCTACTGGTGCGCATGGTGATGCGCAAGGGCGAACACTTTCGCCCGGGCAAGTTGCAGTACCCGGAAATTGGCGCGACGGCACTGGCGGTGCAGCCGTTACTGGCGCTGGGCTGGGTCGACGATCAGGCGCCATTGACTCTGGATGCGTTGTTCGAGGTGCTGCTCAAGGCTGAGATCCTGGCCTGTTTCGGCACGGCCATCGACCAGCCCAAAGCGAAAAAAACCGCCTGGCTCGATGCCTTGCGTGAGGCATTCCCCCACCCGCAAACCCTGCGACAGTGGTACCCGGCCCTGGATGATCGGGTCCTGAGCCTGACCATCATGGACCTGTGCGATCGCCTGCGCTTGATGTTCTTCGGCAACCTTTACCAGGACTGGTCGGAGTTCGTGCTGGCGGACCTGGGCATCTACACCTACGAGAAAGTCGAGTTCTGCGCCGAGTCCCGGGGTTTGCGCAGTCGTGAGGACGTCGAGGCGTTTCTTTACCTGCATGGCTGCCAGCAAGCCTTCGAAGGCGCTGAGGACGTGAGCCAGGTGGTGGCCCGGATTCACGCACTGGACAGCGCCAACCCCTGGCTGCTGAGACGCCGCGACAAACTGCTGTTCCTGCTCGGGCAACACTGCGAACGCCTGGCCGACTGGCCGGCAGCGCTGGACATCTATCGCCAGTGCCACTATCCGGGTGCCAGGGCGCGCCTGATCCGTGTGCTGGAGCGCTGCGCCGAGTATGCCCTGGCGCTGGAGTTGGCGACCCAGGCCGAGCTCGCGCCGCAAAGTGCCGCCGAGCAGCAGCAAGTGCTGCGGATGCTGCCGCGCTTGCGGCGCAAACTTGGCGGGCCGCCGGCGCCACGCCTGAAGCCGCGGGAAGTCGAGCGCCTGGACCTCAACCTGCTGCGCGTCGACCCGGCGTTGTCGGTGGAGTTTCATGTCCAGGCCCACCTGGATGACCCGGCGGCACCGGTGCATTACGTTGAAAACAGCCTGATCAACTCATTGTTCGGCTTGCTCTGCTGGCCGGCGATCTTCGCGCCGCTGCCCGGGGCGTTCTTCCACCCGTTCCAGCGCGGGCCGGTGGACCTGCTGAGCGAGGATTTCCATACCCGCCGCGCCGAGTTGTTCCAGGCTTGCCTGGGCGAACTGGACGATGGCCGTTATGCCGCGACCATTCGCCAGCGTTTTCACGCCAAGGCGGGTGTGCAATCGCCCTTCGTGTTCTGGGGAGTGTTGACCGAGGAACTGCTGGAACTGGCATTGCTCTGCCTGCCGCCGGAACACCTCAAGCACTGGTTCGATCGCCTGTTGCAGGACATCAAGGCCAACCGCTCCGGCATGCCCGACCTGATCCAGTTCTGGCCGCAGCACAAGACCTACCGGATGATCGAGGTCAAGGGCCCCGGCGATCGCTTGCAGGATAACCAGGTGCGCTGGCTGGAGTTCTGCCATGCCCATCAGATGCCCATCGCCGTGTGCTACGTGCAGTGGGCGTTACCTTGCGAGTGAGCTACAGCATCGCGGTGCGTGCCCTGTGTGAGTTCACCGCCAAGTGCGGCGACCTCGACCTGCGCTTCACCCCATCGCCCACGGCGCTGGAGGGCATCGTCGGGCATCGCACCGTGGCATCGCGGCGCAGTCCGGGCTACCAGAACGAAGTGGCGGTGCAAGGCCAATACCGGCAGTTGACCGTGCGGGGGCGGGCAGACGGTTATGACCCGGCGCAGAACCGCCTGGAAGAAATCAAGACCTACCGCGGTGACCTCGAGCGTATGCCGGCCAACCACCGGCAATTGCATTGGGCCCAGGCGAAAATCTACGGCTGGTTACTGTGCCAGCAACTGCACCTGGCCGAGATCAACCTGGCGCTGGTGTATTTCGACATCGTCAGTGAGCAGGAGACCAGCCTGGTGTCAGCCTGCAGCGCGCTTGAGCTGGAGACCTTTTTCAACCAGCAGTGCGGGTTGTTCCTGGCCTGGGCCGAGCAGGAACTGGCTCATCGCGAGGCGCGCAATCAGGCCGCACAGGCCCTGCGGTTTCCCCACCCGGACTTTCGTCCCGGCCAGCGTCACCTGGCGGAATCGGTGTTCAAGGCGGTCAGCACCGGCCGCTACCTGATGGCCCAGGCTACCACCGGCATCGGCAAGACCCTCGGCACGCTGTTCCCGATGCTCAAGGCCCTGGCGCCACAGAAGCTCGACAAGGTGCTGTTTCTCACTGCCAAGACTCCAGGCCGCAAACTGGCGCTGGATGCCGCACAAGTGCTGGTCGACAGCGCACCGGGGTTGCCCTTGCGAGTGCTGGAAATGGTCGCCCGGGACAAGGCCTGCGAGCACCTGGACAAGGCCTGCCACGGCGAGTCCTGCCCGTTGGCCAAGGGTTTTTATGACCGCTTGCCAGCAGCCCGCCAGGCAGCCAGCCAATTGACCCTGCTTGATCAGGCGGCGCTGCGCCAGATCGCCCGGGAGCACCAGGTGTGTCCCTACTACCTGAGCCAGGAAATGGCGCGCTGGGCCGACCTGGTGGTCGCCGACTACAACTACTACTTTGATTTCAGCGCGCTGCTGTTCGGTCTGGCCCAGGCCAACCAGTGGCAACTGGCGGTATTGGTGGACGAGGCCCACAACCTGGTGGAGCGCGGGCGCCAGATGTACAGCGCCAGCCTGGATCAGTTCAGCTTCAACAGCATGCGCAAGATCGCCCCCCAGGTCCTGAAGAAAAGCCTGCAGCGGGTCAACCGTGAATGGAACGCGCTGCACAAGGAGCAGGCCAGCCCTTACCAGGCGTATGCCAAGGCGCCGGACAAACTGTTGCAGGCGCTGTCGCTGTGCACCGCGGCCATCGGCGACTACCTCAACGACCACCCGCAAGGGCTGGACGCCGAGGTGCAGCGTTTCTACTTCGATGCGTTGCAGTTCTGCCGGGTGGCGGAGCTGTTCGACCAGCACTTCGTGTTCGACATCAGCAAGCGCCAGTCCAGCGGTCAGCGCAGCCTGGCGCTGCTGTGCCTGCGCAACGTGGTGCCGGCCGGCTTTATTCGCCCCAGGCTGACCGCGGCGCGCAGTGTGGTGATGTTCTCCGCGACCCTCAGCCCGCAGCGCTATTACCGCGACCTGCTGGGGCTGCCGCCGGCGACGGTGTGGATCGACGTCGAGTCGCCATTTCATGCCGACCAGCTCCAGGTGCAGATCGTCAGCCAGATCTCCACTCGTTTTGTCCATCGCCAGGCCTCCCTGGCGCCCATTGTCGATCTGATGGCGCGCCAGTTCAGCGCACGCCCCGGCAACTACCTGGCGTTTTTCAGCAGCTTCGATTACCTGCAACAGGTGGCCCAACTGTTTGCCCACAGTCACCCGCACATCCAGCAATGGTCGCAGTCCCGGGGCATGGACGAAAGCAGCCGCCAGGCGTTTCTCGAACAGTTCACTGCGCAGAGCCAGGGCGTTGGTTTTGCGGTACTCGGCGGGGCATTTGGCGAGGGCATCGACTTGCCCGGGGCACGACTGATTGGCGCCTTCATCGCCACCCTCGGGCTGGCGCAACTGAACCCGGTCAACGAGCAGTTGAAGCAGCGGATGGCGGCGATTTTCGGCGATGGTTATGACTACACCTACCTGTTTCCCGGCGTGCAAAAAGTCGTACAGGCCGCCGGCCGGGTGATTCGCACCCAGCAGGATCAAGGGTTGGTGATGTTGATCGACGATCGATTCGCCGAGCCCAAGGTCCAGCAGTTGCTGCCACGCTGGTGGTCCGTCAGCGGCCGTGCGTAAGCTCGATGGCGTCAGGGGATGCGGAACTTGAACAAGGTGCAGGGGTAACCGTCCACCGGCAACCGGTGTTGGCTCAGTTCGCTTGCACCCAGCGCCGGGATGACCTTGGCCCAGAACGCCTTGGCCGCGAGGTTGGCGTCCAGGTGGAAAACCTGCCAGCAGCCGGGAAACTGCTGCAGCAGGGCGTCTACCACATGGCGGCCAACGCCCTGGCCACGGTATCGACGGCTGACGAATAGATAGCTGATATTGAACGTCACCCCGGCCAGGTGTGCCGTATCGTCTACCGTGACAAAACCGGCCAATGCGCCATCCACCCGGATCAGGAAAGGCTGGATGGCGGGCTTGCGCCAATAGTCGGGCGGCAGTTGCACATTGAACAGGCCGCGCTCGGCGAAGGTCAGCGGCAGCCATTCACTGAAGTCATAGAGGTAGAACTGCATCAGGTTCTCGATGCAGTCCAGCTCATCGCGCTGAGCGCGCAGCAGTTCGATGCCGGGCATGGGGTAGGGTCCTCAAACAAACCACACTGTAGGAGCGAGCCTGCTCGCGATGGACGTCAACGATGACGCGTGTTTGCTGATTCAACGCGGTGCTCTCGGGTTTTTCGCGAGCAAGCCGCAAGCGGGAGCTCGCTCCTACATCAAGGTGGCAAGACAGCGCGTCCATTTGCCCAGCCCATCACCCGACCATCTCTTTCAACCGATACCACGCCATGCCCAATGCCAGCAGCGGGGTGCGCAATGCGCGGCCACCGGGGAAGGTCAGGTGCGGCACTGCGCTGAACACGTCGAAGCCCTGGCTGTGTCCGGCATGGATCGCTTCGCCCAGCAGGCGTGCGCACCAGTGGGTGACGTTCAAGCCGTGGCCGGAATATCCCTGGGCGTAATACACGTTCGGGTGCGCCGATAGACGGCCGATCTGCGGAAAACGGTTGGCGGAAATCCCGATGCGCCCACCCCATTGATAGTCGATGCGCACATCGGCCAACTGTGGGAACACCTTGAGCATCTGTGGGCGCATGTAGGCGCTGATGTCCGCCGGGTCCCGCCCGGAATAATGGCAGGCACCGCCAAACAACAAGCGCCGGTCGGCCGATAACCGGTAATAGTCCAGGCCGACTTTCTGGTCACACAGCGCCAGGTTCTGCGGGATCAACTGATCCGTCGCCTGCTGCGACAGCGGTTCGGTGGCGATGATGTAGCTGCCGGCGGGCAGGACCTTGCCGCTGAGCTTGGGCTCCAGCTCCTCTAGGTGAGCGTTGCAGGCCAGCACCAGTGTGCCGGCGCGTACCGAGCCGCTGGCACAGCGGACTTTGACCGTACTGCCGTGAACGATCTCCAGCACCGGGCTGTGTTCGAAGATCCGCACCCCCAGGGATTCAGCCACCTGTGCCTCACCGAGGACCAGGTTCAGCGGGTGCAGATGCCCCGACCCCATGTCCACCAGCCCCCCGGCGTAGACCTTGGAGTTGACCACCTGGTCGATGTCCTGCGCCGCCACGAGCCGGGTCTCGTGGGCATAACCCTGGGCCTGGAGGCTCTGTTGCTCAGCCTTGAACGCGGCAAACTGCGCCGCGGTGTTGGCCAGCTCGCAAAAGCCCCAGCGCAGATCACAGTCGATGCCGTGCTGGCGGATACGCTCGGCCACCACCTGCACCGACTCGATCCCCGCGCGCTCCAGGTAACGCACGCCGTCCTCGCCGACGTAGCGGGCAAATCCCGAGACGTCATGGCCGACGCCGCGGATCAGTTGTCCGCCGTTGCGCCCGCTGGCACCCCAGCCGATCCGCCGAGCCTCCAGCAGGATCACCGAGAGCCCGCGCTGGGCCAGTTCGATGGCGGTATTGACCCCGGTAAAACCGCCGCCGATCACACAGACGTCGGCCTCCAGGTCCGCGCTCAGCGCCGGGCGTTGGCGCATGCCCTTGGCGCTGGCCGCGTAATAGGAGCGGGCGTGCTCGGTGTCTGGGTTGAATTGAGTGGCCTGGTTCATTTGTTGGACTTCACTTTGCTCCACGAGCGAGTCATCAGGCGCATGATTTCTGGCGTCGGGGTGGTGGAAATGTAGAGTTTGTCGAGCACCGCCTGGGGCGGGTAGACCTCAGGGTTGTTTACCAGCTCGGCATCCATGAACGGCTTGGCGGCCGGGTTCGGGTTAGCGTAGCCGACGGTGGCGCTGACCTTGGCAATGACCTCGGGGTCCAGCAGGTAGTTGATGAACTCGTAGGCTTGCTTGGGGTTGCCGGCATCGGCCGGTATCGCCAGCAGGTCGAACCACAGGTTGCTGCCTTCCTTGGGGATGGCGTAGGCGATGTTCACCCCGTTCTTCGCTTCCTTGGCCCGGTTGGCGGCCTGGAACACGTCGCCGGAGTAGCCGAAAGCGATGCAGATATCACCGTTGGCCAGGTCCGAGACGTACTTGGAGGAGTGGAAGTAGGTGATGTAGGGCCGAATGGTCAACAGCTTGGCTTCGGCCTTTTTGTAGTCTTCGACTTTTTCGCTGCGCGGGTCCATACCCATGTAGTTGAGGATGGCCGGGTACACTTCATCGGCCGAATCCATCATCGACACGCCGCACTGGCTGAGCTTTTTCAGGTTCTCGGGTTCGAACATCACCGCCCACGAGTCGATATGGTCAACTCCCAGCACCTGTTTGATCTTGTCGACGTTGTAACCGATGCCGTTGGTGCCCCACAGGTACGGCACCGAGTGCGCGTTGCCGGGGTCGTTCTTTTCCAGCAGGGTCAAGAGTTTCGGGTCGAGGTTCTTCCAGTTTGGCAATTGCTCGCGATCGAGCTTGAGGAAGGCCCCGGCTTTAACCTGGCGCGCCAGGAAGTGGTTGGACGGCACCACTACGTCGTAGCCGGTACGCCCGGCGAGCAGCTTGCCTTCCAGGGTTTCATTGGAGTCGAACACGTCATAGATGACCTTGACCGAGGTCTTGGCGGTGAAGTCGGCGAGGGTGGTTTCGCCGATGTAGTCGGTCCAGTTGTACACGCTGACACTGGGCTGCGCATGGGCAACGGCACTGCACAACAGCGCCAGGGCAACGGGAACCACGGATTTCATAAGACGCATTCGACACCTCTTGGAATAATTGTTTTCGATGTACAGGACCCAATGTAGGAGCGAGCTTGCTCGCGATGACGTCAGATCAGTCGACATCAGCTCGAGGATCAGCTCCCCACCGCGAGCAAGCGGAGCGCCGCCCGGCCCGCTCCCACAGTCCCGGTATCAGACGCTCAGCAGCAGGAACTCGCGCTCCCAGGAGCTGATCACGCGCTTGAAGTTTTCATGTTCGGCGCGTTTCACCGCGACGTAGCCGCGCACGAACTTGCTGCCCAGGTAGCTTTCAATGGTCGGGCAGTTCTCCATGTGCGCCAGGGCGTCTTCGATGGTGATCGGCAGGCGCAGGTTGCGTCGTTCGTAGGCCCGGCCCTCGACGCCGGCGCTCGGTTCGACTCGTTCGACCATGCCCAGGTAACCGCACAACAGGCTGGCCGCGATCGCCAGGTAGGGGTTGGCATCGGCGCCGGGCAAGCGGTTTTCCACGCGCATCGCGTCCGGGCTCGAGGTCGGCACCCGCAGGCCGACGGTGCGGTTTTCCACGCCCCATTCGACGTTCACTGGCGCCGAGGTGTCCGGCAGGAAGCGCCGGAACGAGTTGACGTTGGGGGCGAACATCGGCAACAGCTTGGGAATGTACTTCTGCAGGCCGCCGATATGGTGCAGGAACAATTCGCTCATGCTCCCGTCTTCATTGGCGAAGATTGGCTTGCCGGTGGCGATCTCGACCACGCTCTGGTGCAGGTGCATGGCGCTGCCTGGCTCATCGCCGATCGGCTTGGCCATGAAGGTGGCGGTGACGTTGTGCTTGAGCGCCGCTTCGCGCAGGGTGCGCTTGAACACGGTGATCTGGTCGGCCAGGTCGAGTGCGTCGCCATGCCGGAAGTTGATTTCCATCTGCGCCGGGCCGTCTTCATGGATCAGCGTGTCGAGGTCCAGGCCCTGGGCTTCGCACCAGTCGTAGACATCTTCGAACAGTGGATCAAATTCGTTGGCGGCATCGATGGAAAACGACTGCCGACCGCTTTCGGCACGGCCCGAACGGCCCAGTGGCGCCTTGAGTGGCAAGTCTGGGTCTTCGCAGCGCTGGGTCAGGTAGAACTCCATTTCCGGGGCCACGATCGGCTTCCAGCCTTTGTCGGTGTACAGCTGCAGGACTTTCTTGAGCACGTTGCGCGGCGACAGTTCGATCGGGTTGCCGAACTTGTCGAAGGTGTCGTGGATCACGATCGCAGTGGGCTCGATGGCCCATGGAATCACGTACACCGCGTCGGACACCGGCTTGCACACCATGTCGATGTCGGCCGGGTCGAGCAGGTCGTAGTAGACGTCGTCGTCGACAAAGTCCCCGGTTACCGTTTGCAACAGCACACTTTCCGGCAGGCGCATGCCTCGCTCATGCAGGAACTTGTTGGTGGGCGCTATCTTGCCGCGAGCGATACCGGTCAGGTCAGTGACCACGCATTCGACTTCGGTAATCTTGTGATCTTTCAGCCAGGTGGAGAGCT
Organism: Pseudomonas sp. IT-P176; assembly: GCF_949767245.1. Classification (NCBI taxonomy): domain Bacteria; kingdom Pseudomonadati; phylum Pseudomonadota; class Gammaproteobacteria; order Pseudomonadales; family Pseudomonadaceae; genus Pseudomonas; species Pseudomonas sp. IT-P176. The sequence goes on along the minus strand of NZ_CATKPN010000037.1, from coordinate 67,024 downwards.
GATCGAAAGGGGCGTTCATAAAGACCTCGTTATTGGTTTTATCCGCGCCAGAGTCAGGCTTGCTGTGCACAGAGACTTCCCCTGTAGCGCGTTGACGACTATCTTGGGCCAGCGTTACGGTTCCATCTATCCACTTTCAGCAGCCATCAAGCGCACCAAAAGAGTGCGCGCGGATCTCCCCATGACAGCGCAAAATCCCTTGCATGTGCAGGCTTTCAACACCGCAGACGTCGCCGACCAGATACGCGCGACCCCTGGGTGGGTGCAGCACTACCAGCAGATGTCGCCCGGGCACTTCGCCGGCCTGGTGCGCTATCTGGACTTGCAGGGGGTAGAGATTTACGAGGAATGCATGAACACCCGGGTCGAGCAGAATTTCAGCGCGCCACCGGGGGCCTTGGCGTTCTGTTTCGACCGCAGCGACAACGCGCTCTACGTGCTCAACGGCGAAAGCCGCAATATCTGGATCACCCCGGAGAATTACCAGGAAGTGGCCGTGGTCTTCGGTCCGCAGTTCCTGCAGCGCCATGGCGTTAGCATCGAACGCCTGGAAGGCCTGTTCATGGCGCCGCTCAACTCGCAGCAGAACGCGCTGTTCAGCCGCTGGCTCAGCGGCACCCTGACCCGGCTGTCCCAGGCCATCGACCCGCCAAGCCGGGAAGCCCTGACCCAGCAACTGCTGGACGACTGCCTGTTCATCCTCGACAACGCCTGCGTCTGCCTCGACCAGGGTGCATTGCAGCGCCGGGCAGGGGAGCGGGTGCTCATGAAACGGGTGGGCGAGTGGGCAGCCGATACCCCGGAAGAACAGCTCAACCTGCTGCAGTTGTCCCAGGTCGCCGGGGTTTCCCTGCGCCAGTTGCAACACGCCTTCAAGACCTACACCGGCATTGCTCCAACCCAATGGCTGCGCCTGCGCCGCCTCAACAGCGCCCGCCGCGAACTGCTCGGCAGCCACCCCGGCCAGACCACCGTGGCCGAAGTGGCGATGCACTGGTCATTCTGGCACCTGGGACGTTTTTCCAGCAGCTACCGGGCACTGTTCAAGGAACTGCCGAGCGACACTCTCAAGCGTGCGGGGGCTACAGCAACCAGTGGGCGAGTGCGGCGTTAAAACGTCGGCGGAGTAATCACCCAGATCACCACCGCATCCACTTCGCCAGGGTTGCCGTAGCGGTGTGGTTCCTGGCTGGAGAAGCTGAAGCTGTCGCCTTCGCTGAGCTGGAAATGCCGATCGCCGACCCACAGCTCGAAGCTGCCGCACAGCAGGTAGCCAGCTTCTTCGCCGTCGTGGCTGTAGCTTTGCTGGCTGTAGGTGCCGGGTGGGAAGCGCGAGTGGAGCATTTCCAGTTGGCGGTTGGGTTGGGGGGTGAGCAGGTGGTCGACGATGCCGTCTTCGTAGTGCACGCTCAGGCGGCTGTTCTTGCGCACCACCACGCCCTGGTCTTCGGGGGCCGTGGGCACTTCGCTGGCGAAGAACCACTGGATGGTCACGCCCAGGCTACGGGCGATGTTGAACAGCGCCGGGATCGACGGGTAGGCGAGGTTGCGTTCCAGTTGGCTGATGTAACCGGCGGTCAACTCACTCAACTGCGCCAGCTGCGCCAGGGTCATGCCCCGGCGTTTGCGCAGGCCGCGAATCCGCGTGCCGAGGAAATGCGGCGCAGCGCTGCCGATGTCGGGCGCAGGCGTGTTGCTGTTGCTCATGGCAAATTCCAGACCGGGAGGGGCTTGAGCGCGGTCCCACCTTTAAAAGCGGGGATTTGCGCCCAAGCCAAAACCTAAAGTCCCGGAGTATAAACAGGCTTAAAGCTCCCAGGCGACTTTCAGGCCTTCGTAGATGGCTTCTTCGGCGGTGCGCGGTGCCAGGCAGTCGCCGATCCGGCGAAACTCCACTAGCCCTTGCAGTTCGGCACCTAGGGTATCCACCGGTTGGTGGCCTTGGCACAACACCAGGGTGTCGATGTTCTCCAGCAGCATTGGCTCGCCACTGGCGGTGTGTTGCAGGTACACCGTGTTGTCGTCGCAGCCATAGAGCCGGGCATACGGGGTGATCGGGATGCCGAGCTTATGCAGTTCGCCGGCCAGTTGGTCACGCACGTACAGCGGCAGGTTTTCCCCGCAATGAGTGCCATTGACCGCCAACTGGACCTGATGCCCAGCCCGCACCAGGCGCTCGGCGATACCTGGGCCGATCCAGTCGCAGCGCCAGTCCACCACTACCACTGAACGGCCGATCGGCACCTCGTCCTTGAGCACCTGCCAGGCGTCGACCACCTGCAATTCACCGCCACGCTCGAAGTTTGGCCAGTAAGGTTCGGCCCCGGTCGCAACGATCACCAGGTCCGGCTGTTCGCGCTCCACCAGTGCCCGGTCGACCCGGGTGTTGCGCACTACGCGCACCCCGGCCAATTGCATCTCGCGCTGCAGGTTGGTGCTGGCTCCACCGAACTCGGCGCGGCGCGGCAGCAGTTGGGCCAACAGCACCTGGCCGCCGAGTTGCGAGCTGGCTTCGTACAGGGTCACCTCGTGCCCGCGCTGGGCGGCCACCGCTGCGGCCTTCATTCCGGCCGGGCCACCGCCGGCGATCATGATGCGCTTGCGCCGAGTCGCTGGCGCGCGTTGGCTGTAGATCAGTTCGCGCCCGGTTTCCGGGTGCTGGATGCAGGAAATCGGTAATCCCTTGTGGAAGTGCCCGATGCACGCCTGGTTGCAGGCAATGCACGCGCGCACGTCTTCGGCACGCCCGGCGTCGGTCTTGTTGGGCATTTGCGGGTCGCAGATCAGCGCCCGGGTCATGCCGCAGACATCGGCCTGGCCCCGGGCCAGGATCAGTTCGGCCTCCTGGGGCTGGTTGATCCGGCCAGTGACGAACAGTGGAATCTTCAGGCCAGCCTTGAAGGTCCCGGCTTCTTTGGCCAGGTACGCCGCTTCGATGGCCATCGGCGGCACGATGTGCACTGCACCGCCCAGCGAGGCCGAGGTGCCGGCGACGATGTGCACGTAGTCCAGCTGGGCTTGCAGCGCTTGCACACTGGCCAGGGACTCATCTTCGCTCAAGCCTTCGGGGTCACGCTCGTCCGCAGAAATCCGCAGGCCGATGATGAACTGCTCATCGGTGCTGGCGCGCACCGCAGCGATCACTTCCCGCAGGAAGCGCAGGCGTTGTTCGAGGTCTCCGTTGTAGTGATCGGTGCGTCGGTTGACCCGGGGGTTGATGAACTGCGCGGGCAGGTAACCATGGCTGGCGACCACCTCGACCCCGTCGATCCCAGCCTGATGCAGGCGGCGAGCGGCCGCCGCATAACCGGCGACGATCTCATCGATCATCGCCTGGTCCAGCGCCCGTGGCATCACCCGGAAGCGCTCGTTAGGCACTGCAGAGGCGGAGTAGGCCACGGCCAGCAGACCGTCGCTGGACTCCATGATTTCCCGCCCCGGGTGGAAAATCTGCGACAACACCAGGGTGCCATGCTCGTGGCATGTCTGCGCCAGCTCACGGTAACCCTCGATGCAGGCGTCATCCGTGGCCATCAGCACATGGGAGGTGTAGCGCGCACTGTCGTGGACCCCGGCCACCTGCAGCACGATCAGCCCGACACCGCCTTCGGCGCGAGCCCGGTGATAGGCGATCAGTTGCGCGTTGACCAGGTTGTCGGTCGGCATCGAGGTGTCGTGCCCGCTGGACATGATGCGGTTTTTCAGGCGTTTGCCGCGGATCTGCAAGGGCTCGAACAGATGGGCAAAGGCGGGGGACGAGGTCGGCATGGTGCGCTTACTCCAGGCAGGCTGAAGCCGAAAGGCCGTGCTTCGGCGTTGTTATTATTGCCCTATAGAAATTTACCGGCAGTAAAAAATCAACTTGTTTTTTTACTAAGGCTTGCAGTACTTTCATTTGGCGCCCGCTCCTGGGGCGAACCTCACAACAATAAAAATGGGTCACGCCGGCCTTGCTCCGGGTGGCACCTGCACGAGGACTGCTAGATGAAAGCCAATAGACTCAAGCTCGCTCGTTATCCCTTGCTGTTGTCCCTGGCCATGGCCATGGGCAGCGTTCAGGCGGCGCCGGACATGGTGGTGGTCGGATACGGCGGCGCCGGACAGAAAGCCCAGGACGTGGCGTTTTTCCAGCCCTTCAGCGCGCTGGACCAGAGCAAATTGATCCAGAGCGAATACAACGGCGAAATGGCCCGGATCAAGGTGATGGTCGACACCGGCAACGTCGATTGGGACGTGGTGCAGATCGAAGGCCCGGACCTGATGCGCGGCTGCGAAGAGGGCATGTACGAGCGCCTGGACTGGACGCAACTGGGGCATGCCGCACAGTTGATTCCCGAGGCCGCGCAGGAGTGCGGTTCCGCCGCGTTGGTGTGGAGCGTGGCGATTGCCTATGACACCGACAAGCTGGCCCAGGCCCCGGCCTCATGGGCGGATTTCTGGAACGTGGAGAAAATCCCCGGCAAGCGCGGCCTGCGCAAACGCGCGGTGTACAACCTGGAGTTCGCCTTGCTGGCCGACGGGGTCAAGGTCGAGGACGTCTACCACGTCCTGGGCACTCCTGAAGGGGTCAACCGCGCCTTTGCCAAGCTGACCGAACTCAAGCCCCATATCCAGTGGTGGGAAGCCGGCGCACAACCGGCACAATGGCTGGCCGCCGGCGACGTGGTCATGACCTCGACCTACAGCGGGCGGATTGCCGCCGCCGCCCAGGGCGGCAGTCACCTGGGCCTGGTCTGGCCGGGCAGCCTGTACGGCATGGACTACTGGGCGATCATCAAGGGCTCCCGGCATGTCGATCAGGCCAAGCGGTTTATCGCCTTCACCAATCAGCCCGATGCCCAGGTCAAGTACGTGCAGCAGATTCCCTACGGTCCGACCAATACCGAGGCCGCGGCACGCCTGGATGAGTCGCTCGCGCGCTGGGTGCCGACCGCGCCGCAGAACCTCAAGGGTGCGCTGTCGATGGACGTCGGCTTCTGGGTCGATCACGGCGAAGAACTGGAAGAGCGTTTCAACGCCTGGGCCAGCAAATAAGCCGCGCGGCTGGACGCTTGCCCCGTCCAGCCTTACTGTCTGCCCAGCCATCTGCCTGGAGAACCTCGCCAATGAAACAATTTGTCAGCCACCCTGATGCGCCGGTCGAGCGCAGCGCCACCGAGCAGCGCCTGCGTGAAGAGTTGGCGGCGTGCTATCGCTTGATCGCGCACTTTCGCATGACCGATCTGATCTTCACCCATATCTCGGTGCGCCTGCCTGGGCCGGAGCACCACTTCCTGATCAACCCCTACGGCTTGATGTTCGATGAAATCAGCGCCTCCAACCTGGTGAAAATCGACCTTGACGGACATGCCGTAGAGCCGTCGCAATACCCGGTCAATCCGGCGGGTTTTGTCATCCACAGCGCGATCCACGGCGCCCGTGACGACGCCCAGTGCGTGCTGCACACCCACACCCGCGCCGGTTGTGCGGTGGCGGCCTTGAAGTGCGGGCTGTTGCCGGTCAATCAGATTTCCATGGAGTTCTACGGCCGGGTCGCCTACCACGACTACGAAGGCGTGGCGCTGGACCTCAGCGAGCAGCAGCGCCTGGTGCACGACCTGGCGGACAAGCCGGTGTTGATGTTGCGCAACCATGGCCTGTTGACCGTGGGCGCCACCGTGGGCCAGGCGTTCTTGCGCATGTATTACCTGGAAAAGGCCTGCGAGATCCAACTGGCGGCCCAGGCCTGTGGCGAATTGCTGCTGCCGCCCCACGAGGTCTGCGCGCACACCGAGCGCCAGTTCAACGATCCCGGCCGGCCCCTGGAAGAGGGCCAGTTGAGCGATCCGGATGCCATGCAACTGGCCTGGGCGGCGATGTTGCGCCTGCTCGAGCGCATTGCCCCAGGCTATCGTGACTGAACGCGGTTGAGGCTGGAGACTGGGCGCACTCTTGCTGTACAGTCGTTCAACGCAGGGGCGGTGCAGGGCCCCAATGATCGATCCAAGGAGAGAGTCGCCCATGAGTCAGGAAGCCCGTTTTTCACGCATGGAGCCGGAGTTGCGCAAGGCCAATCTGATCGAGGCGACCCTGGTGTGCCTCAAGCGCCATGGCTTCCAGGGCGCATCGATTCGCAAGATCTGCGCTGAGGCCGGGGTCTCGGTGGGGCTGATCAGCCACCACTATTCTGGCAAGGACGAACTGGTGGCCGAAGCCTACATGGCGATCACCGGGCGGGTCATGAGCTTGCTGCGCGAGGCCATGGAGCAGGCCGCGCCGACTGCGCGGGAGCGATTGTCGGCGTTCTTTCGTGGCTCGTTTTCCGCCGAACTGCTGGACCCGCAACTGATCGATGCCTGGCTGGCGTTCTGGGGCGCGGTGAAAACCGCCGAGGCAATCAACCTGGCCCACGAACACTCTTACGGCGAATACCGCGGCATCTTGCGCAAGGTGCTGGCCGAACTGGCCCAGGAGGAGGGCTGGGAACACTTCGACGCCGACCTCGCGGCTATTGGCCTGAGCGCCTTGCTCGATGGCCTGTGGCTGGAGTCCGGACTCAACCCCGGGACCTTCAGCCCGGAGCAGGGCATGCAGATCTGTGAAGCCTGGGTCGATGGGCTCCAGGCCGGCGGGCGCCAGCGTTTCTGCGTGCCGACCGGCAGCTGTTGATCGATCGTTCAGCAGAGGCTAGGATCACCCGCTGAAACGCAAAACCACTCTAATAAGAAACACGCCTTCGGGCACACGCAGGACTTCAAGCGATGACTCCTCGGGTACTGATCGTCGACGACGATCCGCTGATTCGCGAACTGCTGCACGCCTACCTGTCCCAGGAAGGGTACGCGGTCCACTGCGCCGAAACGGCGGAGGCCGCGGATACCTTCCTCGCCAGCCAGGCGGTCGACCTGGTGATGCTCGACATCCGCCTGCCAGGCAAGGACGGCCTGACCTTGACCCGCGAACTGCGGGTGCGCTCGGAGGTGGGGATCATCCTGATCACCGGCCGCAACGACGAAATCGACCGTATCGTCGGCCTGGAGTGCGGCGCCGATGACTATGTGATCAAGCCGCTGAACCCCCGGGAACTGGTGTCCCGGGCGAAAAACCTGATTCGCCGGGTGCGTCATGCCCAAGCCCCCCAGCCACTCGCCGCCGCGGCCAAGCCGGTCAAGCAATTCGCTGCCTGGGCCCTGGATACCGATCGCCGGCGCCTGATCGATGACGCCGGCAACGAGACCCTGCTGACCCACGGCGAATACCAGTTGCTCAGCGTGTTCCTGCGCAACAGCGGCCACACCCTGAGCCGCGACCAGTTGATGGACCAGATCCGCAACCGCGAGTGGGTGCCCAACGACCGCTCGATCGACGTGCTGGTGGGGCGCTTGCGGCGCAAGTTGCATGACGACCCGGCCGAGCCGCAGTTGATCATTACCATTCACGGCGCCGGTTACCTGTTTACCGCCAGTGTGGCGGCCTGAGGCGATGGTGCGCGCCCTCGGGCTGTTACTGATGCTCGGCGCCGGCACCGCCATGGCTGCCGAGAAGGTCCGCTATTGCGATTACCCGGTGTACCCACCGATCTCCTGGAGTGACGGCAAGCAGGTGCGCGGCCTGGCCCCGAGCGTGGTCAAGCACCTGTTCGGCGCGCTGGGCTATGAGGTCGAGACCGTGGTGCTGGGCAACTGGAAACGCTGCCTGCTGGACGCCGCCGAGGGTCGGGTCGACGTGGTGCTGGCCTACAGCACTGCGCAACGCGAGCAAAGTCTGGTGTTTTCCCGGGTGCCGGTGCTGCGCGAGGACGTCGCGGTGTTCATCAATCGGCAACACCCGGTGCGCTTCGAACGCCTCGAAGACCTCGCCCGGTACCGCGGCGGCCTGCTGTTCGGGGAAAGCTACGGGGTGGATTTCGACCGATTGGTGGCTCGCAGCAACAATATCGAATGGGTCTCCAACAGTGAGCAGAACTTCGGCAAGCTGATTCGCGGGCGCATCGACTTCATCACCCAGGAGCGGCGCACTGGCGAGTTGTACGTCGAACACCTGAAAGGCGCCCAGGACATCGTCGCCTTGCCCCAGCCCCTGAGCGTCGACTACCTGCGGATCGCGGTGTCGCGGCGCTCGGCGTTGGCCAGCCAGATGCCGCAGATCGATGCCCAGTTGCAGCGCATGGTCGAGGCCGGCGACATCGAACGCTGGCTCAACGAAAGCGAAGTCACCTACCGCGACATGGTCAGCCTGCCGGCGGACGCGCAATGATCCGCGCCCGGCCCGGTGGGTTGTTGCGACGCCTGCTGCTGTTCATCCTGTTGTTCAGCCTGTGTTTTACCGTGCTCGCCAGCACCGTACAGCTGTACTTCGAGTACCGCCGCGAGATGCGTGACATCGACTCGCGCATGGAGCTGATTCGTGCCGGTTACCTGGCCAGTCTGGAACGCAGCCTGTGGGACCTCAACCAGGAGCAGCTGAATGTCCAGCTTCGGGGCCTGGTGGATTTCTCCGACGTGGCGCGGGTGCGCCTGAGCAGCCCGGACTTCGAGTTGTTGCAGGGCAATCCGCAGCCGGTCGGACCCTTGCGCATCGAGCGCTTCGAACTGGATTACCAGCCGCCTTCCGGGGAAAAACGTCACCTGGGGCAACTCGAAGTCAGCACTGACCTGGGGGCCGTGCACCAGCGGCTGTACGCCACTGGCTTGACCAGCCTGCTGTGGATGAGTGTGTTTCTCTGTGGCCTGGCGGTGGCGCTGTCCGGATTGTTCTACCGTCTGGTGACCCGCCACCTGCAAGTGATGGCCGGGTTCGCCCGGCGCATCGCTGCCGGCGAGTGGCAGGAACCTTTGCTCCTGGACAAGAGCCGTAGTGGCATCCCGGATGAAATCGACACCGTGGCCCACGCCCTGGACGACATGCGCCGGGCGATCCTCAGTGACATCGACCGCCGCGAATCCGACCGCCTGGCCCTGCAGCACAATCGCGATGACCTGCTGCGCATGGTCGAACGGCGCACCGCCAGCCTGATGCGCGCCAAGGACGAAGCCGAAGCGGCCAACCTCGCCAAGTCGCGGTTCCTGGCGACCATGAGCCACGAATTGCGCACGCCGCTCAATGGCATCCTCGGCATGGCGCAATTGCTGCGCAGCCCACGCCTGGACGAACTCGACGGCAAACGCCTGGATGCCCTGCACAAGGCCGGCGAAGGTTTGCTGACCATTCTTAACGAGGTGCTGTACTTCGCGCGCCTGGAGGAGGGCGAAACCCACCTGGAGCCGGTGAATTTTTCCTTGCGCCAACTGCTGGATGAGGTACTGACCCTGCTCGAACCCCGGGCGCTGGACAACCGCACGCGCCTGCATTGCCTGATCGACCCGCAGCTGGCGCCACGCCAGTTGGCGGCCGAACAGTTCCTGCGCCAGGTGCTGAGCAACCTGCTGGCCAACGCCATCAAGTTCACCGAGGGCGGTGAGGTCAGTGTGCTGGTGATGCTGCTGGCGCCGACACCGGGGCTCGACGGGCAACGCGTGCGGGTCAGCATTACCGACAACGGCATCGGCATTGACCCGGCCATGCAGGAAAAGATCTTCGAGCGTTTCACCCAGGCCAGTGAGGAAGTGGCGCAACGTTTTGGCGGCACTGGGCTGGGCCTGGCGATCTGCAAACACCTGGTGCAGAAAATGGGCGGCAGCATCGGGGTCGACAGCCAGCCGGGACGTGGCAGTTGCTTCTGGTTCGAGCTGACACTGGCGCCGGCGGGCGAGTTGGTCGATGAACCCGTCGAGCAGGTCAGCGGCCCGGCGCTGAAGATTCTGGTGGTCGAAGATGTGGCGCTCAACCGTGAGGTGGTCAGCGGCTTGCTGCAACAGGACGGGCACCAGGTCTGGCTCGCGGAGGAGGGCCAGCAGGGATTGGCCGAGTGCGCCGCCCAGGCGTTTGATTTGATCCTGCTGGACGTGCACCTGCCGGGGATCAGCGGCGTCGAACTGTGCCGGCAGATCCGTGGCGGTGTCGGGCCGAACCGCGCCACGCGGATTTTCGCCCTGACCGCCAGCGTACAACCGGCACTCGTGCGCGGCTATCTGGATGCCGGGATGGACGGCATCCTCGCCAAGCCGCTGAAACTGGCCGAGCTGCGCGCGGTCCTGGCGGGGCAGACGCCGTCAGCCGAACCCACAACGCAGGACGGGGCCATGGACTGGCCGCTGTTGGATACCCATCGCACATTGCTCGGCGAACAGAAGGTGCTGGGTCTGCTGAGCGTGCTGCGCACCTCGATCATCCAGCACCGTGGGGCCCTGGCGGAAGCCATCGCGGCCGAAGACTGCACCGAGGTCGCACACCTGGCCCATCGCCTGGCCGGCAGCAGTGACTCCCTGGGTTTCCGCGCCCTGGCCCAGGTCTTGCGGGCGCTGGAAGACGCGGCGCTGGGCAACGCCGAATCCGCCCTGCGTGACCTCGCACCCCAGGTCGATGCCCAGCTCCACGAAGCCCTGCAGACCCTCAAAGGCCTGTTGCAGAGCTGACGTACAAATCTGTTACGACTTTCTACAACTTCGATCTTTACCGTCAACGCGAACTTACATGGCCTTCCAATAATCGGGGCAACCGCCACAGCGCGGTCTTCGAAGCTTATTGGAGATAATAATAATGAATGGCCGTAAAGCTGATCCCGTCCACCTCACTCGCCTGGGGTGCTGACATGACGCAAACCACTGAACGTACAGGCATCCACCTGACCCGCGCCCTTAAAAGCCGGCACATTTTCATGTTGTCGCTGGGCGGCGTGATCGGCACCGGGCTGTTCATGGGCTCCGGCGTGACCATCAATCAGGGCGGTCCGGTGGGCGCGATCCTGGCGTACCTGGTAGCAGGTTTCCTGATGTACCTGGTGATGGTCTGCCTGGGCGAATTGTCGGTGCAGATGCCGGTGTCGGGGTCGTTCCAGACCCACGCCACCAAGTTCATCGGCCCGGCCACCGGCTTCATGATCGGCTGGGTGTACTGGATGAGCTGGGCCACCACCGTAGGCCTGGAATTTACTGCCGCCGGCATGCTGATGGTGCGCTGGTTCCCTGAAGTACCGATCTGGTACTGGTCGGCCCTGTTCGTGGTGGTGCTGTTCGGCCTCAACGCCCTGGCCACCCGAGCCTTCGGCGAAGCCGAGTACTGGTTCTCGGGGATCAAGGTCGCGGCGATCCTGGGCTTTATCGTGGTCGGCGTGCTGGTGATCTTCGGCGCGATCCCGCTGAGCAGCGGTGCACCGGCACCGGGCATGAGCAACCTGATCGGCGATTCAGTGTTTCCCAACGGCCTGTCAGCGGTGTTCGCCGTGATGATGACCGTGGTCTACGCCTTCCAGGGCTGCGAAATCATGGGGGTGGCAGCGGGTGAGACCGACCAGCCGGAAAAGAGCATTCCGCGGGCCGTGCGCAACGTGGTGTTCCGCGTGCTGATTTTCTACGTGCTGGCGATCATTGTGCTGTCCGCCATCGTTCCGTGGCAGCAGGCGGGCCTGATGGAGAGCCCGTTCGTGCAGGTGTTCGACATGGTCGGCATCCCCTACGCCGCGGACCTGATGAACTTCGTGATCCTCACCGCGATCCTCTCGGTGGGCAACTCCGGCCTCTACGCCTCGACCCGGATCCTCTGGGCCATGTCCAAGACCGGCATGGCACCGAAAAGCCTGTCGCCCCTGAGCAAACGCGGCGTGCCACTGCGCGCCCTGAGCATCACCTTGTGTTTTGCCCTGGTGTCGCTGATGACCAGCTTCGTCGCCGCCGACACCCTGTTCATGGTGCTGATGGCCGTCAGCGGGATGTCCGGTACCGTGACCTGGATCGTCATCGCCCTGGCCCAATACAAATTCCGCAAGGCCTACCTGCGTGATGGCGGCAAGCTCGAAGACCTGAAATACCGCGCCCCGTGGTTCCCGGTGCTGCCGCTGGTGTGCATCGCCCTGTGCTGCTCGTTGTTCGTCTTCCTGGCCCTGGACCCAACCCAACGCCCGTCACTGTACTGGGGCTTCGGCTTCATTGCCCTGTGCTACAGCGCCTACTTCCTGATCCACCGCAAACGCCAAGGCGTCCTGGCCCCGCAACTGCCTACCACATAACCCCGCACTCACCCCCTGTAGCGAGCCTGCTCGCGATGGTCGCCAACGATGACGCACACTGCCTGATGCACCACGTCGTCCTTGCAACCATCGCTGGCAAGCCAGCTCCCACAGGTTCCTGCATACACCAGACCCTGTAGGAGCGAGCCTGCTCGCGATGGTCGTCAACGCTGACGCACACTGCCTGATGCACCGCGCCGTACTTGCGATCATCACTGTCAGGCCGCAAGCAGGCGCTCGCTCCGACAATGTCCGGGTCACCACCGTCCATCAACATGCCACAAGACTTACCAGCCAAACTCGGCCAAGAAAATACGTGCGTCCTGATATTACCCACTCCCTACTTGCAACCCAGGCTCCCCAGCCTTGGGCATGGCGCTGTCCGCGACTCCAGGTCCATCTCCGCCGGCCAGACGACTTTGGGCGCGAGACGCCGAGCCAGGTTGAAGCTCACGTCTTCGTTGTTCCAATCGCGGGGTACGTAGGGGAAGGTGGGCAGGGCATGGGGGCCTTGCTGCATGAAGAGTTGGGCCATGGCCCAATACATCTCGCCTCGATGGATTTCGTGGGCGAACAGAAAGCGATCGATCACCTCGTGCGTGCCGGGCTTGAGCACGGCCAGCGTGACGGTTTCGATAAAACCGCCGGTGCCCATGGGGCCGTAGATGCTGCAGGCTTCGGCATGCAGGTCGTCCCAGTCATAAGCTACCGGGCGCACCCCCCAGGCGGTGCGGCTGAAGGGCTTGGCGCCGTCATGGAAGAAGCGATAGACATAGACTTTGCGACGTAGGCGATTGAAACGGATGGGTTCATCGCGAGGGGCTTCGGTATCCATTCGCCATATATATATTGCAGCCCAGATGCAGATACCTATCGAGGCTAATCCTACGGCACTCATCCCCAGAGGGATGAGGGAAGGGGAAGTAATCGCGATCATAGCCAGGAAGAATGCACAAACAGCTACCAAGGCAATGATGAAAACAGAGCACCAAACACCAAGGCCCCGCATTCGGTATGTGGCACGCGCTAGTTCCAAATAAATGTCGTCTACATGGTTGGGCGGATCGGGAAGGACTGGTGGATACGGCGTCGAAGTGGGTAGTTGGTTGGGGCCCGGAAGGTCATGCTTCCAACCTTCAGCCGGCTCGTTGAGTAAGGGGGCGGTATAAGCCATTAAAAAACTCCAGTCTGGGTGGCTAAAACGTCTTACTGCACAGCCGTCTCGGCTTCATTGAAAATCCATCGTGATTAGTTCTGCATAAGCATCCTGTACATCGCGGTCTGGCCAGTAGGTCAATGACAAGGTCGCGCCCTCGATGTTGTAGTGGCGAGACTCCAGCAGTAGGACAATCGCTCCCTGAATGTCCTTCACCTGCATGGGGCTGCCATCGGTCGAGCGCACGGTGCGCAGGTTGATGCGGGGAGTGATGCTGTTTTCCTTGTAGTCAGGCTGTCTTGGTCGGGTTGATGCCTTCAGTGCTGCGCGGCGCTCGCTGGCGGAGGTAAGGATGGGTGGGGGATTCAGCTCGCCTTCCACGATCACTTCACCGCCTATGGACTGGTTGCCAGTTTCGTCACCGCGGCGATGGATCGTCACCGCCCAGCGGTAGGCAGAGCGGGTCGCGTCGAAGTACGGCAGGGATATCCGATACTCCAGACATTGCTCGTAGACCGGGGCACTGAGGCCCGGGATGAGGCCGCCATCGTCAGGTGAACTGAGTCCGGTCAAACGCAGTCGGAAATGGATACCGGTCTCAAGGCCCAGGGTTATGGCATTGAGTTCGGCAATCGCGATGTGGGCTTGATCAGGTCTGATCCAATGAACCTTGGGGGTTTCGTTGGCATTCCCGAAGTAACAGCGTTTTGCCCATTGTTCGAAGGGATTGGATTCTTTTCGTTTGGCCGACAGGAAGACGCCATATCCCAATAGTCCCAATGCGATGGCAACTCCCATTGGACCAAGTAGCGCATTAGCTCCGAAAGCAGCAGCCCCAATGCCTATGAATGCCCCGGCGCCTGATAGAAATGTCGAGACCAAATAGCCGATCCCAGCAGAAGTATCACCGGCGTTCAATGATCGTTTGGTGGCCACCGTGGCTTGTGCCGCTTCAAAAACTCCTGCGGCAACACCAATAACTGCCCCCGCTCTCGCGAGCACCCTCCCGGCATCCGCAGTTCTCTTGATAGCCGCCACTCCCCGCACAGACAACCCTCCATTCACCAACACCCGACTCCCCCCTTTCGCCAGTGCCGCCCCCACCAACTCCACCCCACCCCCCAACACCCCCAGGCTGCTGCCGTACAACGCCAACCGCGCTTCCAGGGCTTTATCCCCGATGACTCGCTCCGCTTCCTGGAGGTTCTTGTGCAAGGCGTCGTTGAGCAAATACATCCCACCGAGCGCCAGCAGCATGTTGCCGTCAGCGGCGCCGCGCAGGCCGCTGAAGCCGGTGCGTACCCAGTGGGTCGCCTGTTTTGATGAGACTTTGAGCCCCTGCAGCACTTGACGCGCCTGGGGCTCGAGGGTGCCCATGCCGACCCTGACATCGAGCAATGCCGAGTGCGTGCTGTCAGTCAGTTGCGCCATGTGGCGCTGGGTTTCCTGCAGCAAGCCAGCCGCCTTGCCTTCGACCCAGACACTCACGGTGATGGTCAACGCAGCCAGTTTTGGGTCAAGCAGCGCCAGGCTGAGTAAACCGCCCTGGATCAGCGGTCGGACTTTGCCGGTGACCTTGCGGTTTTTCGGGTCCCACGTGCCCGTCTCGTCGAGGATGTTGTCCCAACTGCGGGGCATGGCCGCGACGGCGTTGCGTTGCAGGTTGCGCAGATGCTCCGATTGCAGCGCGTAGTACTCGCTGAGTTTCATCTGCACCTGGAGTTCGGTGAGGTGCAGGCGGTTGTGCAGCAGTTGGCTGGCACTGTTGACACGGGAAACCACGCGCCCTACCGCGGGACTGATGATCGGTTGCAGGCGGGCACTGGCGGCATTCAGGGCGCCGAGCAGGTCGGCCATGGATTGTTTCAGGTAGGCGCCAAGCAGGAGCCCGCCCTGGTCGCTGGCGATCAGTTTGCTCAGGGCGCTGTAGAGCCGTTCGCTGTCGTTCCAGGCAAGGCTGGCGTTGTCCTCGAAAGTCGGCAGCAGGTTGGCCAGCAGGGACTGGTCACGTAACAACAGGGCGCGGTAGATCGGGCTCTGTGGATTGCTTAGCCACGCCCGCCAGAGCTGGGCGCTGGGACCGCGCTCGTCGCCGTTGGCAGCCGGGGCTTCGCTGATGCCACCGCGCAGGCACAGCGCCATGGTGGTGGCGTAGGCCCGGCCGGAGGCGCCGACAGCACCGTCGTAGTCATGCTGTTCGATGCAGTTGAAGCGTGCCGTGCCACAGGCTGCTGCGTAGTTGTCGGCGGCTCGGTCAATCAACTGCTGGTAACGTTGCAGCCGTTTATCGTAGCCCTGCTGAAACCGTGCGCGCGCGGCTTCGTCGTAGCGCTGCTCGAGGTCCTGATTGGACTCGACGGCCGCGTGGTCGATGATGCGCTGGCGTTCAACTCCAGGGTCGACAAACACCGGGGGGCCGTCACCGCTGAAGGGTTCGAAGGATGGGGTGTGCGCCTGTGCCCGGTCACGGTGCTGGGCGCGGATGGCCAAGAGGATCTGCGAGGTTTGGTGCTGGTAGGCCCGTAGCGGATCTTCCAGCCATTGCTGGCGGGCATGAATCCAGGCGGTGCGCTGGGCGTTGTATTCCTGGACCAGGCCGAGGGTGTCATCGAGGACGAAGGCCAGCACCCCCTGCTGCAGTTCATGGCGCGCGGGTAGACACCGTGCACGCTGGGGAATTGGCCCGCCTGCAGCGACTGGTACTCCAGGACCCGCTCATTCACTTGCAGCGACTCCGCGGTCATGGCCAGGCCCAGGCTGGCCGGGTTATCCCGTGCCTGGGCGAGGTCCAGCGCCTGGAAACGGTGCGAGGCATGTCCGGCCTTATAGGCATCCAGCACACTGACTGGCCAGGGATCACTGGCAAACGCCAACCAGGCTACGCGGTGCTCATGGGTGTCGATGTTGAGGAACGAGGCCGGGGCATCGTGATCGGCCGAGACACATTCCGAGGCGAGCAAGGACTCGTTGCTAGCCGGCGGCGTATAGGGATTGAACTGCCGAAGATAGCCGTCAGGTGTGACCTGGTAGGCCTGCCAGATCGAGCGGTCGAGCAACACATACAGGTAACCCGCGCGCAAGGTGCGCCAGCCCAATCGGGTCTGGACCTGGCCATTCTCGGCGAGGAACGGATCGACCGCGTAGTCCGGGACCAAAGCCTGGCGCAAGGGCAGGATCGGTAAGCCCTGGCGCTCGCAGGCCCGGCACTGGTCGGTGAACAAACCGGTTTCCGAGACGACGATGGCCAGTTGTTCGCCGAGGGTCATTGGGCTCGCCCCCGAACGCCAGCATTAACGGTGGCCGCCTCATAGGCCGCACAGGGAGCGAAGACGCAGGTCCGTTGTGACATGAGCTTTCCTTGTCTGAAGTGCCGAGCACCCTATGCAAGGAGTGGGGGAGGGATAAATCAGCTGTTTCGGTGTTGGGTGTAGGACGCTTCGGGTTTTGATTTTGAAGGCAGGCCCTAACCTCAGAACGCCAGGACCAGGATTACGGCATTGCTATACCCATATCCCGCGTCCTGTCATCAGTTGTGCAAAGTTGTAACAGCGCGATCTCCAGCTAACCGCCACCAACAAACAAATCCTTTAAATACAACAAGATATTCACGATCAACCGCTGTTACAGCAGATTTCCCCAACGATTGCCGCCTTGTTGAACACTCGTTTAGTATGGCCTCAAGTCGCAGCACCTCAGGCCAAACACAATAATTCGAGGATTCCCATGACTACTGATTCTGCCGTGCTCAGCCAGGTTGAAGCCGGCGTTGCCTGGATCACCCTCAATCGCACCGCCCAGCGCAACGCGCTCGACATTCCGACCCTGAAATACCTGCACGCTTTGCTCGATGGCTACAACGCCGACCCGCAGGTGCGGGTGGTGGTGGTGACCGGCAGTGGCCGCAGTTTCTGCGCCGGTGCCGACCTTGATGAATGGGCGGCCGCCGAGGCGCGGGGAGCCCTGGAAAGCTACGGCTGGACCGAAACCGCCCATGCCCTGATGAACCGCCTGCACAGCCTGGAAAAACCCACCATTGCCGCCATCAACGGCACCGCCGTGGGCGCCGGGATGGACCTGACCCTGTGCTGCGACCTGCGCATCGCCGGGCAATCGGCGCGCTTCAAGGCCGGCTACACCAGCATGGCTTACTCGCCCGATGCCGGTGCCAGCTGGCACTTGCCACGCCTGATTGGCAGTGAGCAGGCCAAGCGCCTGTTGTTCCTTGACGAGCTGTGGGGCAGCGAACGGGCCCTGGCCACGGGGCTGGTGGGCGAAGTCTGCGCCGACGAGCAACTGCACAGCGTCACCGCGCAACTGGCGACGCGTCTGGCCAATGGACCGACCTTTGCCTTCGCCCAGGCCAAGCAGCTCATGCGTGAAGGCGCTGACCGTTGCCTGGCGCAACAACTCCAGGCCGAACTGGCCGCCGGCCTGCTGTGCGGGCGCAGTGAAGACGCCAGCGAAGCCCTGCGCGCCGTCGCCGAGAAACGCCCGGCGCGGTTTATCGGACGCTAACGCCCCCACCTCATTCAGCACACGAACAACAGGTAGCAGCATGAATTTCCAACTGACCCAAGAACAAGAAATGTTGGTGGACGCCGTACGCAGCTTTGTCACCAAGGAACTGCTGCCCTATGAAGAGGCGGTGGACCGCGCCGACGAAGTATCGCCCGAACTGGCGGCGCAGATTCGCGGCAAGGCGATCGCCGCCGGCTTCTATGCGTTCAACATGCCGGAAGAGGTGGGCGGTGGCGGCCTGGACTACCTGTCCCAGGCGCTGATCGAGCGGGAGCTGTCCAAGGTCTCCTGGGCGCTGCACGTGTTCGTCGCACGTCCCTCGAAGATCCTCATGGCGTGCACCGGCCAGCAGATCAACGACTATCTGTTGCCGTGCATCCAGGGCGAAAAAATCGACTGTTTCGCCCTCACCGAACCGGGTGCCGGCTCCGATGCCAACTCGATCAAGACCCGCGCGGTACGGGACGGCGACGACTTCGTGCTGAACGGCAGCAAGCACTTCATCAGCCACGCCGGGCACGCCGACTTCGCCATCGTGTTTGCCGTGACCGACACCTACGAGCATAACGGCCGTACGCGCAACGCCGTGACCTCGTTCCTGGTCGACCGCAATACCCCGGGCATGACCATCCGCCGCGGCCCGAAATGCGTGAGCAACCGTGGCTACCACACCTACGAGATGTTCTTCGACGACTGCCGCGTGCCAGCCTCCAAGGTGCTGGGTGAAGTCGGCAAGGGCTGGGACGTGGCCAATGCCTGGCTGACCGCCGGGCGGGTGATGGTTGCCGCCAACTGTGTCGGCCAGGCGCAGCGGGCGCTGGACGTCTCGCTGCAATGGGCCGCAGACCGCAAGCAGTTTGGCCAGCCGATCGGCACCTACCAGGGTATCTCGTTCAAGTTGGCGGACATGGCCACGCAGATCCGTGCGGCCGAGTTGTTGACCCTGCACACCGCCTGGAAGATGGACCAGGGCAGCATGACCGATGGCGAAGCCGGCATGGCCAAGCTGTTCGCCAGCGAAACCCTGGGCAAGGTCGCCGACGAGGCGGTGCAGATCTTCGGTGGCATGGGCTTGATGGATGAGTGTGTGGTCGAGCGCATCTGGCGCAACGCACGGATCGAGCGGGTCTGGGAAGGCACCTCGGAAATCCAGCGGCACATCATTTCCCGCGAGCTGCTGCGGCCACTGCTGCGCTGATCGGTCCCGGAGAACCCCCATGCCCCTGACGATTCGAGACAACCTCAAGCGCCTGCTCGCCCCACGCCACGTCGCGTTTGTCGGCGGGCGCAGCATGGCTCGCGCCCTCAAGCGCTGCGCCGAAGGCGGATATGCCGGCCAGATGTGGCTGGTCAACCCGCAACACGACGAACTGGAAGGCGTGCCGTGCGTCCGCCAGATCAGCGATCTGCCCTGTGGGCCGGACGCGGTGTTCATCGCCACCAACCGTGAACTGACCCTGACCTGCGTCCGCGAACTGGCCGCCAAGGGCGCGGGCGGGGCGATCTGCTACGCCTCCGGTTTTGCCGAGACCGGCGCCGAGGGCCAGGCCCTGCAACAGCAACTGCTTGAGGCTGCCGGTGACATGGCCTTGCTCGGCCCCAACTGCTACGGCTTGCTCGACTACCTGCACAGCTGCGCGCTGTGGCCGGTGGCCCATGGCGGCAAGGCGGTGGAGCGGGGCGTGGCCGTGCTGACCCAGAGCGGCAATTTCGCCTACAACCTGTCGATGAGCGACCGCTCGCTGCCGGTGGCCTACATGGCATCGGTGGGCAACCAGGCGCAACTGGGCGTGGCGGAGTTGATGGACGTGTTGCTCGACGAACCGCGAGTCACCGCCATCGGCCTGCACCTGGAAGGTCTGAAGAACGTCCCGGCCTTTGCCCGTGCCGCGCACAAGGCGCTGGAGCAGGGCATCCCGGTGATCGTCCTGAAAACCGGGGTGTCGCAGATCGGCGCCGAATTGGCGCTCAGTCACACCAGCTCGCTGTCCGGTTCCGATGCCCTGTACGACGCGCTGTTTGCGCGCCTGGGGGTGATTCGGGTGAGTGGCCCGGTGAGCTTCGTCGAGACCCTGAAGGCGGCGGCCTGCGGTCGCTTGCCAACGGGCAACAGCCTGATTGCGCTGGCCTGTTCCGGCGGCGATGCCGGGCTGATTGCCGACTACGCCGAACGTAACGACCTGCGCCTGCCCAAACTCGACGCGGGGCAAACCGCCGAGCTGGCGCAGGTCCTGCCCAGCTACGCCAACCTGGTCAATCCTCTGGACTTCACCACTGCCATCTGGGGCGATGGCGAGGCCCTCAACCGGATGCTCGACAGTGCCCTGCGCACTGAAGCCGACGCGGCCATGCTGGTGCTCGATTACCCCGCCCAGTTCACCGGCGAGCGCAAGGAGTGCGACCTGTTGCTGGAGCTGTACTGCCAGGCACTGGTGCGCCACGGCAAGACTGGCTTTGTCACCTCGGCTTTCCCCGAGCTGCTGCCGGCCCATGCACGCGAGCGCTTGCATGCCCAGGGCGTAGCTGCTTTGCAAGGGGTGGAAGACGGCCTGGCCGCCTGGGGCCGGATCGCCGGTTACCAGGCTAACCGCCAGGCGTTGCTGGCCCTGGGTGAATCAGCGTTGCTGCCGCTCTGTCCGCAGCCGCTGGCGGGGACGGGCCGGCTGCTCAATGAATGGGACTCCAAGCAGGCGCTGCGGGCCTTTGGCCTGCCGGTACCGAATGGCGTGCGCAGCACCGTAGCGCAGGCCCTCGAGGATGCCCAACGCCTGGGTTACCCCTTGGTGCTCAAGGCGCTCAGCGCCGAGTTGCCGCACAAGACCGAGGCCGGGGCCGTGGCGCTCAACCTCAAGGACGCCGCCGCCTTGACGGCCGCCCTGAGCAACATGGCGACCAGCATTGGCGCCTACGCCCCTGGCGTGGTCTTCGATCAGGTGCTGCTGGAACCCATGGCCAGCGCGCCGCTGGCGGAGTTGATTGTCGGCATCAAGCGCGAAAACGACTTTTGCCTAGCGCTGGTGATCGGTGCCGGTGGGGTCCTGGTGGAATTGCTCAAGGACAGTCGCAGCCTGCTGCTACCGACCACCGAGGGGGCGATTCGCAATGCCCTGCTGAGTTTGCGCAGTGCAGCCTTGCTCCAGGGCTTTCGTGGCCGTGCGCCGGCGGACCTCGAGGCACTGGTGGCCGCGATCCGCGCGGTGGCCGACTACGCCTGCGAAAACGCCGGGCAGTTGCTGGAACTCGATGTAAACCCATTGTTGGTCGGTGCCCACGGCACGACCGCGGTCGATGCGTTGATTCGCCTCGGCCATGCGTGAGGATAAACACATGCACACCACACCATTGACCGGTGGCCAGGCCCTGGTTCGCCTGCTGGCCAACTACGGGGTCGACACCGTGTTCGGCATTCCCGGGGTACACACCCTGGAGCTCTATCGCGGCTTGCCCGGCAGCGGCATCCGCCACGTCCTGACCCGGCATGAGCAAGGCGCCAGCTTCATGGCCGACGGCTACGCGCGGGTCAGCGGCAAACCGGGAGTCTGCTTCATCATCACCGGCCCCGGGGTAACCAATGCCGCCACCGGTATCGGCCAGGCCTATGCCGACTCGATCCCGATGCTGGTGATCTCCAGCGTCAACCACACCGCCAGCCTCGGCAAGGGCTGGGGCTGCCTGCACGAAACCCAGGATCAGCGCGCCATGACAGCGCCAATTACCGCGTTCTCGGCCGTAGCCTTGAGCACGGACGACCTGCCGCAATTGATTGCCCGCGCCTACGCGGTGTTCGACAGCGAGCGGCCGCGCCCGGTGCACATTTCCGTGCCGCTGGACGTCTTGTCGGCACCGGTGTCCCGCGACTGGAGCCAGGACGTGGTGGTGCGGCCCGGACGTGGCGCCGCGTGCGCCAGCGCCCTGGACCAGGCAGTGAGCAAATTGAACGCTGCCAAACGGCCGATGATCATCGCCGGAGGCGGCGCCCTGGACGCAAGCGCGCAACTGCAGCAACTCAGCACCAGGCTGGCCGCGCCGCTGTTCACCAGTGTCGCCGGCAAGGGTCTGTTGCCGCCGCAGGCAGCACTCAACGCCGGCTCGTCGTTGTGCGTGGAGCCGGGCTGGCAGTTGATCGCCGAGGCGGACGTGGTGCTGGCAGTAGGCACGGAAATGGCCGACACAGACTTCTGGCGCGAGCGCTTGCCGTTGAATGCCGAGCTGCTGCGAGTCGATATCGACCCCCGCAAATTCAACGACTTCTACCCCTGTGCCGTGGCTTTGCACGGCGATGCCCGGCAAACCCTGGACGGCTTGCTCGAACGCCTGCCGTCCGGCCCGCGCGACGCCAGCGCGGCGATTGCCGCCGTCGCCGCCTTGCGCGAAGCGGTGCAGGCCGGTCACGGCCCATTGCAGTCGATCCACCAGGCGATTTTGCAGCGCATTGGCGCCGAACTGCCGGACAACGCCTTTATCAGCACCGACATGACCCAACTGGCCTACACCGGCAACTACGCCTTCGCCAGCCTGGCCCCGCGCAGTTGGTTGCACCCCACAGGCTACGGCACCCTGGGGTATGGCTTGCCCGCCGGGATCGGCGCCAAGTTCGGCGCACCGCAGCGTCCGGGCCTGGTGCTGGTGGGCGACGGTGGATTCCTCTACACCGCCCAGGAACTGGCGACCGCCGTCGAGGAGCTGGACAGCCCGCTGGTGGTGCTGCTGTGGAACAACGACGCCCTGGGCCAGATCCGCGACGACATGCTGAGCCTGGACATCGAGCCGATCGGCGTGCTGCCGCGCAATCCGGACTTTGCCGCCCTCGGCCGAGCATTCGGCTGCACCGTCAGCCAGCCGCAGAGCCTGGCCGAGTTGCAGACCGATTTGCGCCACGGCTTCAAACGCAACGGCGTCACCCTGATCGAGCTCAAGCATGCCTGCGCTCATTGACTTGATGGTTTGTTTGACGGAGGCAGGACCATGCGTTTTTCCGATCTGACCCAACGTATCGCCGGCGACGGCGCCGCCGCCTGGGATATTCACTACCGTGCACTGGCCTTGCGCGAGCAGGGCGCAGACATTCTGCTGCTGTCGGTGGGCGACCCGGATTTCGATACCCCGGCCCCTATCGTCCAGGCCGCCATCGACAGCCTGCTGGCGGGCAACACCCACTACGCCGACGTGCGCGGCAAACGCACTCTGCGTGACGCCATCGCCCGTCGGCACCAGGCGCGCAGTGGCCAGGCAGTCACCACTGAACAGGTGATCGTCCTGGCTGGCGCCCAATGTGCGCTGTTCAGCGTGGCCCAGTGTGTGCTCAACCCGGGCGATGAAGTACTGGTCGCCGAGCCCATGTACGTCACCTACGAAGCCGTATTCGGTGCCTGCGGCGCGGTGGTGATCCCGGTGCCGGTGCGCTCCGAGAACGGCTTTCGGGTGATGCCCGAAGACGTCGCCGCGCGCATCACCCCGCGCACCCGGGCCTTGGCGCTCAACAGCCCGCACAACCCTTCAGGGGCCAGCCTGCCGAGAAGCACCTGGCAAGCCTTGGCCGAACTGTGCATCGGCCATGACCTGTGGCTGATTTCCGACGAGGTCTACAGCGAGCTGCTGTTTGACGGCGAACACGTGAGTCCGGCCAGTCTGCCGGGCATGGCCGAGCGCACGGCGACCCTCAACAGCCTGTCGAAATCCCACGCGATGACCGGCTGGCGGATCGGCTGGGTGGTGGCGCCACCGGCGCTGGCTGCGCACCTGGAAAACCTTGCGCTGTGCATGCTCTATGGCCTGCCGGATTTCGTCCAGGATGCCGCCGTGGTCGCCCTCGACAACCACTTGCCAGAACTGGCGGCGATGCGCGAGGCCTATCGCCAGCGCCGTGATCTGGTCTGCGCAGTGTTGGCCGATTGTCCCGGGGTGCGGGCGTTGAAACCCGATGGCGGGATGTTCGTGATGCTCGATATCCGCGCCACTGGGCTCAGCGCCCAGGCGTTTGCCGACCGCCTGTTGGATCGCCACGGCGTCTCGGTGCTGGCCGGCGAAGCCTTTGGCCCCAGTGCCGCCGGGCATATCCGCCTGGGCCTGGTGGTCGACAGCGAACAACTGCGCGAGGCCTGCCAGCGCATCGCCCGTTGTGCCCATGAATTGATGGAGGCCCAAGCCCATGCTTGAACACTGTTCGCTGTACATCGATGGCCGCTGGCTGACCCCGTCGGGGCAGGGCGTGGCCGAGGTGATCAACCCGGCCACCGAAGAACTCGCCGGCCGCGTGCCGCTGGGCGATGAGCGTGACGTCGAACTGGCCGTGGCTGCGGCGCGGCGGGCGTTTGGTCCCTGGTCACGTACCGCCTCCAGTGTGCGTGCCGGCTACATCCGCGCGCTGGCCGAGCAACTGCGGCTGCGGGCGGACGAGATGGCGGCAGTGATCACCAGCGAACTGGGGATGCCGGTGCAATGGTGCCGCTCGGTACAAGTCGACGGGCCGATCATTGGCCTGGAGCAATACGCGGAGCTGGCGGGCCTGATGGATCAGGTCCGTGAGGTCGGCAACTCCCTGGTGATCCGAGAAGCAGTGGGTGTCTGTGCCTTCATCAATCCGTGGAATTACCCGCTGCATCAACTGCTGGGCAAACTGGCGCCGGCCCTGGCCGCCGGGTGCACGGTGGTGGTCAAGCCGAGCCAGGAAACTCCGCTGCACGCGTTCCTGCTGGCGCAGATGGTCGAGGCCATCGGCCTGCCTGCCGGGGTGTTCAACCTGGTCAGCGGGCCGGGTTCGAAAGTCGGCGAGGCCCTGGCCAAGCACCCGGATGTCGACATGCTGTCGTTCACCGGCTCCACTGGCGCCGGAGTGCGCGTGGCCCAGGCTGCCGCACCGTCGGTCAAGCGGGTGTGCCTGGAGCTGGGCGGCAAGTCGCCGCTGCTGATCGCCGAGGACGCCGACCTGGCCGCTGCCGTGCAGTACGGCGTACAGGACGTGATGATCAACTCCGGCCAAACCTGCACCGCCCTGACGCGCATGCTCTTGCCCGCCCGTCGTTACGCCGAGGCGGTGGAACTGGCACGCGAGCAAACCCTTGGCCTGGCCATGGGTGATCCGCTGGATCCACAGAGCTTTCTCGGACCGATGTGCTCGGCGGCGCAACGGCGCACCGTGCAGGACTACATCCGGCTCGGCCAGCAGGAAGGTGCGCGGCTGGTGTGCGGCGGTGACCACGCGTCGGCGTTCGAGCGGGGCTACTACGTCACGCCGACCCTGTTCGCCGATGTCGACAACCGCATGCGCATCGCCCAGGAAGAGATCTTCGGCCCGGTGCTGTGCCTGATCCCTTACACCGATGAAGCGCACGCGTTGCAGATCGCCAATGACTCGCCGTTCGGCCTGTCCAGCGCGGTCTGGGCCGGCAGTGCTGAGCGCGCGTTGCACCTGGGCCGGCAACTGCGCGCGGGCCAGTGCTTTATCAATGGCGCGGCGTTCAATTACCAGGCGCCGTTCGGTGGCTATAAACAATCCGGTAATGGCCGGGAATGGGGGGAAGAGGGGCTCAATGAATTCGTCGAAGTGAAGGCGATCCAGGTGTGACGGTTGACGCCCCACAGGGTGTTTGCACCGGGCCATGGCCCGGTGCCTTGCGTGGAGTTGGACCGGTAATCGATTAACAACGCAGCTTTTGATCAGAGGCCATGCAATGAGCGATAACAACAACAAAATTACTCAAGCGATCCATGCACATAGCTTCCCGCGCCGGGACTTCCTCAAGTACAGCGCGGCTGCGGCCGCCATGGCCGGTGCCTGCTCCATGGGTTTGCCGTTTGGCGCATTTGCCGAGGAGGCGACCCCCAAGCCCGGTGGCGTGCTGCGCCTGGGCCTGGCCGGTGGCAGCACCACCGACTCGCGCGATCCCGGCTCCTGGAGCGACACCTTCACCTTTGTCGGGTTCTCGGCGGTGTACAACACCTTGAGTGAAATCGCCGTCGACGGCAGCGCCATTCCGGAACTGGCGCTGAGCTGGGAGTCGAGCCCGGACGCACGGGTCTGGACCTTCAAGTTGCGCCCGGGCGTGACCTTCCATAATGGCAAGAGCCTGAACAGCGACGATGTGGTGGCCTCGATCCAGCACCACCTGGGCGAGAAGTCGACATCGGCGGCCAAGACCGTGCTCGGCGATGTCGCCAAGGTCAGCGCCCAGGGCCCGGACAGCGTGGTGTTTGAACTGCACTCGGGCAACGCCGATTTCGCCTATGTGGTTGCCGATTACCACCTGGTGATCATGCCCAGCAAGGACGGTCTGCCGGACTGGCAGTCTGCGGTCGGTACTGGCGGCTATCGACTCAAGGACTTCGAACCGGGCGTGCGCATGACCCTGGAGCGCAGCCCCGACTACTGGAAACCCGGCCGGGCGCACTTCGCCAGCGCCGAACTGATCGCCATTGCCGATGGCGCCGCGCGGGTCAACGCCCTGGTGACCGGCCAGGTGGACGTGATCAACAAAGTCGACCTCAAGACTGTGGCGCTGCTCAAGCGCAACCCCAACCTGGTGATCGAGGAAACCAAGGGCGCCCAGCACTACACCTTTCCCATGTTGACCGACAGCCCGGTGTTCCAGAACAACGACGTGCGCCTGGCGATGAAGCACGCGATCAACCGCGAAACCCTGCTGGCCTCGGTGCTCTACGGCTATGGCCTGGTGGGCAACGACCACCCGATCCAGCCCGGCAGCCGGTTCATCAACAGCGCGCTGGAGCAACGCACCTACGACCCGGACAAGGCGCGTTTCCACCTGAAGAAGGCCGGTATGGATTCGCTCAAGGTACGCCTGCAAGCGTCCGATGCAGCCTACACCGGGGCCGTGGACGCGTCGGTGCTGTTCAAGGAGCAGGCCCGAGCCGCCGGGATCGACATCGACGTGGTGCGCGAGCCAGCCGACGGTTTTTTCTCCAACGTGTGGATGAAGCAACCCTTCACCACCTCGTTCTGGTACAGCAGCCTGACCGCCGACCGGATGTTCAGCATCGGGTACGCCAAGGGTGCGGCCTGGAACGAAACCCACTGGGATAACCCGCGCTTCAACCAGTTGCTCAATGCCGCCCGGGGCGAGATGAACGAGCCGCTGCGCCGCGAGATGTACAACGAAATGCAGGCGCTGTGCCGCGACGACGGCGGGGCGATCGTGCCGTTGTTCGCCAGCTCCGTGGCGGCCCGTTCCAAGCGAGTCAGCCACGGCGGCCAGACCGCGCCGTATGGCGAGTTGGACGGGCTGCGGGTGATCGAGCGCTGGTGGCAGGCGTAAGAAATTCTCGAAGCGATGAAAATCCCTGTGGGAGCGAGCGCCCGCTTGCGGCTTGCTCGCGATAGCAATTGGTCAGGCAACATTGATGTTGAATGGACCGCCGCCATCGCGAGCAAGCCGCAAGCGGGCGCTCGCTCCCACAGTAGAAGAATAAGGAACCGCACGATGAGAAGTATTTTCAAGCTGTTGGGTCAGCGCCTGGCTCTGGGCCTGCTGTCGCTGTTCGCCGTATCGGTGATCATCTTCCTCGCCGTCGGCATGCTCCCCGGTGACATCGCCGAGGCCATGCTCGGCCAGTCAGCGACCCCGGAAACCGTGGCGGCCTACCGCGCGCAATTGGGCCTGGACCTGCCGCCATTGACCCGCTTCGGCCACTGGATCTGGCAGTTGCTGCAGGGCAACCTGGGGGTTTCGCTGGCCAACCAGCGGCCGATCGCCGAGCTGGTCGGCAGCCGCCTGGGCAACACCTTCAGCCTGGCGCTGCTGGCGGCGCTGGTCTCGGTGCCGCTGGCCTTGTTGCTGGGCATGCTCGCGGCGTTGTATCGCAACAGTTGGTTCGACCGTTTGCTCAACACCTCGGCCTTGAGTGCGGTGTCGTTTCCCGAGTTCTTCGTGGCCTACCTGCTGATCCTGGTGTTCGCGGTCAAACTGAACTGGTTCCCGAGTATTTCCAACCTGGCTCCAGACGCCTCGCTGGGCACCATCCTCGAGCGCTCGGTGCTGCCGGTGGCGACCCTGAGCCTGGTGGTGATCGCGCAGATGATGCGCATGACCCGCGCCTCGCTGATCAACCTGCTGGCCAGCCCCTACATCGAAATGGCCCGGCTCAAGGGCATCAGCCCGTCGCGGATCATCTTTCGCCACGCCTTGCCCAACGCGCTGGCGCCGATCGTCAACGTGGTGGCGCTGAACCTGGCCTACTTGGTGGTGGGGGTAGTCGTGGTCGAGGTGGTGTTTGTCTATCCCGGTCTTGGACAGTTGCTGGTGGACTCGGTGGCCAAACGCGACATTCCGGTGGTGCAGGCCTGCAGCCTGATCTTCGCGGCCACCTACATCCTGCTCAATACCAGCGCCGACGTGCTGTCGATTGCCAGTAACCCACGCCTGATGCATCCGAAGGGGTAGACCATGAGCCTGCTTAAACAATTGCTCCGGGCACCGCTCCGGGCGCCGCTTAGCGCCCAGTTCGGCCTGCTGGTGATCGTGCTGTATGTCCTGGTGGCGCTGTTCGCCCCGCTGTTGGCGCCGTTCGGTGAAACCCAGGTGGTGGGCGAGGGCTTCGCGCCCTGGGGCGGCGAGTTCCTGCTGGGCACCGATAACCTGGGCCGCGACATGTTCAGCCGCCTGGTCTACGGTGCCCGCAATACCCTGGGGATTGCCTTCCTGACTACGCTGCTGGCGTTCCTGCTCGGCGGCTTGAGCGGGCTGGTGGCGGCGATCAAGGGCGGCTGGGTTGACCAGGGCCTGTCGCGGGTGGTGGACATTCTGATGGCCATCCCGCAACTGATCTTTGCCTTGCTGATCCTCAGCGTGGTGGGCACCACGGCCACCTCGCTGGTGCTGGTGATCGCGCTGCTGGATGCAACCCGGGTTTTTCGCTTGTCCCGCGCGGTGGCGATGAACGTGGTGGTCCAGGACTTCGTCGAGGCCGCGCGGCTGCGGGGTGAAGGCCTGTGGTGGCTGGTGACCCGCGAGGTGCTGCCCAATGCCGCGGCGCCGCTGATTGCCGAGTTCGGCCTGAGGTTCTGCTTTGTGTTCCTGTTCATCAGCGCGCTGTCGTTCCTCGGCCTGGGGATTCAACCGCCCACGGCCGACTGGGGCAGCATGGTGCGCGACAACGCGGTGCTGATCACCTTCGGTGACATCAGTCCCTTGCTGCCGGCCCTGGCCGTGGCGTTGATCACGGTGAGCGTCAACTTCGTCGTCGACTGGATGCTGCACAAATCCAGCGGTCTCAAGGAATGCTGAAGATGAATACTGCCAAAGCGCTGCTGGAAATTCGCAACCTGCACATCGAAGGTCACTACGAGGACGCCTGGCACCCGTTGATCAAGGGCATCGACCTGACCCTGCAACGGGGCGAGGTGCTGGGCCTGATCGGCGAGTCGGGGGCCGGCAAGTCGACGCTCGGCCTGGCCGCCATGGGCTACACCCGCGATGGCTGCCGGATTACCGGCGGATCGCTGCAGTTCGATGGCATCGACCTGTTGGCCGCCAAGCCCGAGACCCTGCGCAAACTGCGGGGGCTGCGCATCGCCTATGTCGCGCAGAGTGCCGCGGCGTCGTTCAACCCGGCCCATCGCTTGATTGACCAGCACGTCGAAACCGCCGTGCAGAACGCCGGCATCAGCCGCGCGCAAGCCATGGCCGAAGCCGTCGAACTGTATCGGGTGCTGCGCCTGCCCAACCCCGAGCAGATCGGCCAGCGGTATCCGCACCAGGTCTCCGGTGGCCAGTTGCAGCGGGTCATGACCGCGATGGCGATGGCTTGCCATCCGGACCTGATCATCTTCGACGAGCCGACCACGGCCCTGGACGTCACCACCCAGATCGAGGTGCTGGCGGCGATCCGCGACGCCGTCGCAACGTATGGCAGCGCTGCGATCTACATCAGCCACGACCTGGCGGTGGTGGCGCAGATGGCCGACCGGATCATGGTGCTGCGCCACGGCAAGCTGGTGGAAGAGGCCCAGACCCGGCAAATGCTCGACGCCCCGCAGCAGGACTACACCAAGTCGCTGTGGGCGGTGCGCAGTTTTCGCACCGAACCCAAGCCCTTGCCGCAGCAGGAACAGCCGTTGCTGGAATTGCGCAACAGCTGCGCCAGCTATGGTCAGCACCCGGTACTGCACGACGTATCCCTGAGCCTGTACCGTGGCCAGACGCTGGCGGTGATCGGTGAATCCGGCAGCGGCAAAAGCTCCACTGCGCGCTTGATCACCGGCCTGCTGCCACCGACGGCCGGGCAGGTGCTGTACGACGGCCAGCCGCTGCCGGCGGATTTTCGCCAGCGCAGCAAGGAGCAACTGCGCAAGATCCAGATGATCTACCAGATCCCCGACACGGCGCTCAACCCGCGCCAGCGCATCGTCGACATCATCGGCCGGCCGCTGACGTTTTACCTCGGGCTCAAGGGCAAGGCCATGCGCGCCCGCGTGGCCGAGTTGCTGGAGATGATCGAACTCGATCCGGCGACGTTCATGGAGCGCCAGCCCCGGGAACTGTCCGGTGGGCAGAAACAACGGATCTGCATCGCCCGGGCGCTGGCGGCCGATCCGCAACTGATCATTTGCGACGAAGTGACCTCGGCCCTCGACCAACTGGTGGCCGAGGGTGTACTGAAACTGCTCAACCGTATTCAACAACAGCTCGGCGTCGCCTACCTGTTCATCACCCACGACGTGGCCACGGTGCGGGCGATTGCCGACGAGGTGCTGGTGATGCAAAGGGGCAGGGTGGTCGACCACGGCTCACGTGATGCCATCTTTACCCCGCCGCACCAGGACTACACCGGGCTGCTGTTTTCATCCGAACCGCAAATGGACCCCGACTGGCTCGACCGGTTGCTGGCCACGCGCGCTGCACACCCTTCAACGCCGACGCTTGCAGACGTCTAAGGAATCATCATGAAAGTATTGATCGTCCACGCTCACCCCGAACCGAACTCCTTCACCGCGGCCCTGCGTGACCAGGCCGTGACCACCCTCAAGGCCCAGGGCCACGAGGTGCAGGTCAGCGACCTGTACGCGATGAACTGGAACCCGGTCGCCAGCAGCCAGGACTTTTCCTCGCGGGAAAACCCCGATTACCTGGTCTACGCCCTGGAACAACGCCTGGGGGTCAAGAGCCAATCCCTGGCCGCGGACATCCAGGGCGAGCTGGACAAGCTGTTGTGGGCCGACTTGCTGATCCTCAACTTCCCGATCTTCTGGTTCTCCGCCCCGGCCATGCTCAAGGGCTGGATCGATCGGGTGCTGGTGTCGGGCATTTGCTATGGCGGCAAGCGTTTTTACGATCAGGGTGGGTTGGCCGGGAAGAAGGCGCTGGTGACGGTGACCTTGGGGGGGCGTGAGCACATGTTCGGCGACGGTGCGATTCACGGCCCGCTGGAAGACATGCTGCGGCCGATCCTGCGCGGGACCTTGGCCTACGTTGGGTTTGATGTGCTGGAGCCGTTTGTCGCCTGGCACGTGCCTTATATCAGCGATGAGGCGCGCCAGACGTTTCTGGTGGAGTACGACCAGCGCCTGCGGCACCTGGCGGATGAACAGCCCCTGGTGTTCCCGCGACTGGCCCAGTTTGACGAGCAGTTGTATCCGCGGCCCCCAACTATGGCCTGACCAGCCATCGGCCTTGATCGGGATCAATACGCTAAACCCCCACGGGTGCAGTCTTGGGTCAATACTGAACATAACTTCATCCGAGAATCCGACCATGAGCCAGTACCAACGCCTGCTGCTGATCATCAACCCGGCCCTGCGCCAGTCGCCGGCCATCCAGCAGGCGGGTGCGCTGGCCGGGGCCAGCGGTGCGAGCCTGCACATCGTCGGGCTGATCAAGTCCCTGGGCATCCTTTCCCTGCTGGAGGGCGATGACTGGGCCAGCGCACGGGCCAGCTATCTGCAGGAACAGGACCTCTGGCTCCAGGCGCAAGCCCATCAACTGCGAGTCAGCGGGGTTGAGGTCACGGCCTACACCACGTGGTCCGAAGACGTCAGGAGCGACATCCTGCAGCACGTCAGCGAACTGCAACCGGACCTGCTGATCAAGCAAGTGCAGCAGGAACCGCTGCTCAAGCGCACCTTCTTCACCCCGATGGACTGGTACCTGCTGCGCTATTGCCCGGTGCCGACCTACCTGGTGGGCGACCAGGCCCAGGCCTTGCCGCGCAAGATCGTTGCGGCCATCGACAGCGCCAATGACCAGCCACAGAATCAAAAGCTCAACGAGCGGATCCTCAAGCAGGCCGAACGCCTGGCGTTGCAATGCGATGCCGAACTGCACCTGGTCACAGCCTGTGACATAACCGCCGATTTTCTGGGTGACCTGGGCGCCGCCGGGTTGGCGTTGAGCGACTTGACCCGGCAATTGCGCCAGGACCTGGAAAACGCCTTCCTCAATACCGCCGAGCATTTTGGCGTAGCGCCGGAGCACCGGCACTTCATCAAGGGTGATCCAGTCCAGGTGCTGGCCGAATTCGCCCATCAGAACCAGGTCGATGTACTGGTGCTGGGGCGCAATCAGTCGCGAGGCCTGGAAAAACTCATCGGCAGCACCACCGAGCATCTGCTGTACCAGGCGTCCTGCAGCGTGCTGGCAGTCTGACGGATATCCCTGTAGCCGCTGCCGAAGGCTGCGTTGGGTTGCGCAGCGACCCCCGGCGGATGTATTGCCGAGTTGAATGAACGTCGTGCGGCCGTTGACGCAGCCTCGCGGGCTCGACAGCTGCTACGGTTCTGCGTTTGGGGGGCGGTCGTCCACCCCCATTCGGGGTATGGTGCCGTTGCGTCAATCCGCCAATAGTAAGCACGTCCGCTCATCCAGAGCCGAGTCTGCTTATAAGGTGGAATGTGCAATGCGCAAGGCACTACACGTGTTTTCCAGTCTGTTGCTAGCTCCCTTGTCCTGGGCGGTGCATGCCGCCGAGGTGAACGATGCCCACACGCTGCGGCTGTACAACTGGGCGGACTACATCGGTGAAAGGACCCTGGCCGACTTTGAACAGGCCACGGGGATCAAGGTCATCTACGACACCTTCGATGCCTACGAGACGGTGCAGGCCAAGCTGCTCACCGGCCACTCCGGTTACGACCTGGTGGTGCTCAATGCCTCTCTGGTGCCGCCGCTGATCAAGGCCAAGGTGTTCCAACCCCTGGACAAGCAGCAACTGCCGGGCTGGAGCAACCTGGACCCCAAGGTGCTGCAGGACCTGCAGGGCTACGATCCCGGTGTGGCCTATTCGGCGCCCTACACCTGGGGCAGCAATGGCGTGACCTACAACGTCGACATGATCAAGGCCCGCATGCCCGATGCCCCTATCGGTTCGCTGGCGATGATCTTCGATCCCAAGATTGTCTCGCGCTTCGCCGACTGCGGCGTGACCCTGATCGATGCGCCCACCGAAGTCATCCCCCTGGCATTGACCTACCTGGGCCGTGACCCCCGCAGCGCCGCGCCGGCCGACCTCAAGGCCGCCCAGGAGCTGTTGCTGTCGGTGCGACCCTACATCAAGAAATTCGACTCGGTGAACTACCTCACCAGCCTGCCCAATGGCGATGTCTGCATGGCGATGACCTGGTCCGGCGATTACGCCACCGCCCAGGCCCGGGCGGAGGAGGCCAAGCTGAAGATCAACCTGGCGTACTTCGTGCCCAAGGAAGGCTCGCTGATCTGGTTCGACAATATGTACATCCCCAGTGACGCGCCCCACGTGGCCAACGCCCACAAGTTCCTCCAGTACCTGTTGCAACCCCAGGTAATGGCCGACGTCAGCAACTACATCCACTACGCCAACAGCAACCAGGCCGCCACCGCGTTGCTGCAGCCCGAGGTGCGTGACAACCAGGCGATCTACCCCGACGCGGCCACGCGTGCGCGGCTGTTTGCGCAGAAGACCCAGGACGCCAAGGACATGCGCGCCATCACCCGGGTCTGGAGCACGGTAAAGACCGGGCTCTGAGTCAGTGTCGGCTCGTCCCACCTTGATTATCCCAGCTGATTGATCATCACCTTCGAGACCTTTGCCATGACCACACCCAACGCCGAGTTCTTCAACAAGTTCGATAACGCCCAACTGGTCAAGGCCGACAAGGCCCACCACATGCACGGCTACCACGTGTTCGATGAGCACCGGCAAAACGGCGCGCTGAACATCGTCGCCGGCGACGGCGCGTATATCTACGACAGTGAAGGCCAGCGCTTTCTCGATGCGGTGGGCGGCATGTGGTGCACCAACATCGGCCTGGGCCGCGAGGAAATGGCCCTGGCGATTGCCGATCAGGTCCGGCAACTGGCGTACGCCAATCCGTTCTCCGACATGGCCAATGCGGTGGCAATCGAGCTTTGCGAAAAACTTGCCAGCCTGGCTCCCGGCGATCTCGACCACGTGTTCCTCACCACCGGTGGTTCGACTGCGGTCGACACCGCCTATCGACTGATCCAGTACTACCAGAACTGCCGTGGCAAACCGCAGAAGAAACACATCATTGCCCGCTACAACGC
Organism: Pseudomonas sp. IT-P176; assembly: GCF_949767245.1. Classification (NCBI taxonomy): domain Bacteria; kingdom Pseudomonadati; phylum Pseudomonadota; class Gammaproteobacteria; order Pseudomonadales; family Pseudomonadaceae; genus Pseudomonas; species Pseudomonas sp. IT-P176. Next base: position 32,775 of record NZ_CATKPN010000037.1, on the reverse strand, counting down.
CTATCACGGCTCGACCTGCCTGACGATGTCGATCGGCAACAAGGCTGCTGACCGGGTGCCGGAATTCGATTACGCCCATGAGCTGATCCACCACGTCTCCAACCCCAACCCGTACCGCGCCCCGGATGGCATGGACGAGGCGCAGTTCCTCGAGTTCCTGGTCCAGGAGTTCGAAGACAAGATCCACAGCATCGGTGCCGACCGGGTCGCGGCGTTTTTTGCCGAGCCGATCATGGGCTCCGGCGGGGTGATCATTCCCCCTGAAGGTTATCTGCAGCGCATGTGGCAGGTGTGCCAGGCCCACGACATCCTGTTTGTCGCCGATGAAGTGGTGACCTCGTTCGGCCGCCTGGGCAAGTGGTTCGCCTCCAGCGAGCTGTTCGGCGTGCAGCCGGACATCATCACCACCGCCAAAGGCCTGACCTCGGCCTACCTGCCGCTGGGGGCGTGCATTTTCTCGACGCGGATCTGGGACGTGATCGCCGAGCCCGGCCAAGGGCGCTGCTTCACCCACGGTTTCACCTACAGTGGCCATCCGGTGTGCTGCACCGCGGCGCTGAAGAACATCGAGATCATCGAGCGCGAGAACCTGCTGGCCCACGTGCAGGATGTGGGCAGCTATCTGGAACAACGCCTGGCAACCCTGCGTGGCTTGCCGCTGGTGGGCGATGTGCGCTGCGAGAAACTCATGGCCTGCGTCGAGTTCGTGGCCGACAAGGCCAGCAAGGCGCTGTTTGCCGACGAGGTCAACATCGGCGAGCGGATTCATCTGCGGGCCCAGGCCAAGGGGTTGCTGGTGCGGCCGATCATGCACCTGAACGTAATGTCGCCGCCGCTGATCATCACCCATGCCCAGGTCGACGAAATCGTCGAGACCCTGCGCGCGTGCATCCTCGAGGTCGCCGCCGAACTCCAGGCCCTGGACCTGTACGCCGGGCGATGAGCAGCCGCGGCCTGCCTATGCGCGGTCCTGGCTCACCGGCTAGACTGCACGGCATGAGCAAAGCCCAGGACCACACACTGATCGCCATGCCCTGGCGTGCCCTGCATCAATGGCACGCCGGGCTGGCGCACGCCTTTACCCGGATCGATACGGCGGATGCGTTGCGCTGCCTGGCGCAGGCCTTGGGACACCTGGTGTCGGTGGAATCGGTGATGATCAGCCTGGAGCGCAAGGACCAGCCACCCCAATCCTTGTACCTGCAAGGCATTCCCGAGCAGTACCGGGAGTCGGTGATCGAACGCTATTTCTCCGGCGGTTACCTGCTCGACCCGTTCTGCCTGGCGGTGGAGCAGGGCCTGGCGGAAGGCTTCTATCACCTGGAAGAAATCGCCCCGGACGACTTTTTCGACAGCGACTACTACAAGGCCTACTACCTCAAGGGCGGTTGTTCGGAAGACAGTTATTTCATTGTCGATGTCGGCAATCAGAGCAAGGTGTCCCTGAGCCTGTTCCAGGGCTTTGGCGGCCAGGCCTTGAGCACCGGGCAACTGGACCTGCTGCGCGCAGTCGAGCCTATGGTCCGCCAGTTCATCCGCCAGTTTGCCCAGTGCAACCGGCTGATCACCCAACAGGAGGCGGTAGCTGCACCTGCGACGGTCGATCTCAAACCGAGTATCCAGCACGCCTTCGAGCATTTCGGTTGTGAGGTGCTGACCGAGCGTGAGCGTGAAGTGGCGCACATGGTGCTGCGCGGTCACTCGGTCAAGTCGACGGCCAACGAACTGCGGATCGCCGCAGAAACCGTGCGCATGCACCGCAAGAACCTGTACCTGAAGTTGGCGATCAACTCCCAGTCCGAGTTGTTTGCGCTGTTCATCGAGTGGCTGCGCCAGGACCGCATCTGATCAGGTGGTTTAACTTTTAATCAGTACTCTGACTTCACCGTGCTTATCCACGACGCCGGTTATTTTTTTGGTTAGCGTGTAGCTACCACCATCGTCATTGCTGTTTTTATCATCGAGCTCAACGGTGATCTGTTCTCCCGGCGCGTACCCGGTGGTTCTTATAAGAAGCCCCGAAACATCGCCACTGGACAGGCTGTGGATTTCGGCAGAAAAATCACGCTTCATCCACTGCGCCGAGATGATTTTTTTACCATCCGATTCAGGTGCTGTTTTCAGTACGGCTGCTGCGGCCGGGAGCGGGTCAGGATAAATGACATTGCTACAGCCTGCTGTTAGCACGCTGAGCAAGAAGATCATGGTGTGCCAGTTCAATCTGTTCATTTTCTACACTGGCCTCGCAGGGGCATCGGTCATGCGGACCAAGGTATCGATTATCTTGCGCATATTCTCAAACACCTCGTCTTGGGCCTTTGCAGCGGATTTGAATTTCCCTGGTTCGGGAAATTTCCCCCCAAGTGAGTGGGGCGCGGCCCAGCTCTGTATTGCCCGGTACTCGGAACCGATGCTGAAATAGAAATAGAGTTGGTAGAAGAGCCAACCGCGATCGTTGGGGTAACGCTGTGCGAACTTGGCCATTTGTCGTTGCGCCTCGATGTAGGAGGCCAGGGTTTTTTCGTTCAACCCTCGGTCATCGTAAAACCTGGCCATAGTTTCGTGGCTGGCGACCAAGTCCATCTGCCACTGCGCATTGCTCGGCTCCACTTCAATCAGCCGGGCTCGTATTACCAAGGCTTGGGAATAATGATTCAGCACTTCTGCCTCTAGTTTTGCGCCTGGCCCATTGTTGTCGTTTTTAATCGCTGCAAAATCCATGTGCGCCATTGCAAGTTCGCGTTGCCATTGGTTGTTGCCAGGGTCCAAGGCAGCCAAATCCTGGTACAAGCCAAATTGATCGGTCACGGCGTCACGTGCTGCTGCCCATTTCCCGCGCATTACCAGGGCTTCGCCGATCTTGCCGAAGGTCACTGCCAACTCGCGGACGAACAGTGGATTGGTTTCATTGCTCCTGAGCACTTTTATACGTATTGCCAAGGCCTCATGGTATTCAGCGGGCAAGGTGCCGGTCATTGAATTCACCCGGTCCGCAATTTCCTCGTAGGTTGCCGCGAGATCGCGTTGCAACTGCTGGTTACCAGGCGCTGACTTTGCCAGGCGCAGCAGAATATCCAGGGCCGGCTGATAGTAGGCCCTGACTTCTTCGACCCCCACATGGCCCGGGTTGGTTCTTGTGTAGTTCACCGCGAGTGCTTGTTGCCACTTGCTGTTGTTGGGCTGCAAGGCGATCAGTTGTTGGTAAACGATACGGGCCCTGGTGAAATAACGTCGGGCAGCGTCACGGTAGCTCCAGAGTATTTGCTCCTTGTCTGCTGCCGCGCCAGGTTCCAGGCGTTGTACCTTGGGCATGAGCTTACTGGTGTAAGGGTGGGCCTTCAGGTTGTTCCGGGCCAGCTCCAGAGCGGCCCTGTATCCTGCGTTGTACGGAAACAGCTGCTTCGCTCTCAGGGTTTGCAGGTCACCCATCCGATCCAGCGCCACGGCCAGCGCATACTGTGCATCGGTATCACGCGGATGTTGTTCGGCGTAGGTGGACGCCGCAATCACCTGCGTATTAGCGCGCTGCAGTTCGGTGTTTGTTTGAAAAACCTGATGATCTCCAAGATTGCTCGGTTGAGCGCTGGCAAACGCTGCCGTCGTCAACAAGCCAAGTAGCACAGTTGCCATGAAAACACGCTGCGGCCATTTCCCAAAGGCGCAGGAAAATTGGCTAATAGACAGGCGGAATGGGGCTTCTAGTGCGGGCAAAAGATAACGGCAAATCGCTTTTGTCATGAGATTCATCTTGATGCTTCCCTGCAGATAATTCCCACACTAATGACAAAGGCCGACGGACACAAACGCAGGCGGTTTACCAGGGTCAGTAACCTTGAGCGGCAAAGCCCTACCTGCGTGGGTATTACTTCGATTAGGTTGCAATCGCGAGAGTAAGTCTAATTTAACTCTTTTCCTACGCGCATCGGGGAAGAGTCCTATTTACGTTCGATATTCACATCTTCAGGGTACTGCTGGTTAATCAAACCCTCACACTCTTGGCCATCGTTCGATAGGTTTCGCGACATCGCACGCTCTGGAGTGAGGAGAGAGAAACGGCGAAATAAACCCATGGATATGGATCATGAAAATGCATGCAGCCCTGATGTACACCACCGACGTCTCCCCTGAGTTTCTCCGCGCACTGGAGCAACTGCACTTTGCCGAGCAGCAGTTTGCCGGTGTCAGCGCACCAGCCTGGCTACCTCGAGTGAGGGCTGAGTCATGAGTCGAGGCAGTGTCAACGGGATAGGTCAAGGTCTGCATGGTGATCTGACCACCACCGGCGCGGTGTGTCTCAGCAGCCTGCCCAATGCGACACAAGGCGGCCGGGGCGTCCTGCGGCTCGGGGATAAAACCACACCTTGCCCGCAATGCGGAGAAATCGGTGTAATCGTTGATAGCCTGCCCGCCATGAAGTGGATGGGGATTGCAACGGTACTGGACGGCGCAGGCATTCACTGCGGCTGCCCCAAGGGTCGCAACCGCGTGATAGCGCCTCTGCAATCAAGCGTTGCACCACAAACGACAAGAGCAGCCGCTCAGCCAGCTTCTTCAGCAGGCACCAATCCCTCGCAAGCGCCGCGGCAATCCGCCTTCTCGCCATCGAGCCATGCTGCTGCGCCAGTGTTCAAGCGTTTGGAGCCTCAGGAACCAGGCTTCTATGTGGTCCCCAAAAGCATGACCCGTGAAGCACTGGAGGCCACGCTTTTTCCGGTGCGCGATGGGGCGGTGATGAGCAAGTTTCAGGCGCTCAACCCTGATCTGGGTGAGATCAAAGCCGGTTCGATGGTCGTGCTGAGCGATCCGAACAACACTTCCTGTACCTATCAGGAAGCGCAACTGATGCAGGCGGCTCAACAGGTCAAGGCAACCCTTGATCCTCTTACGCCGCAACAGGCCGATTTTCTGCTTCGCCACGGCGCTGAAATCGCCAGCTTTACCGGTCACACCTCAACCTGGCTTGGCGTCAGTGCCCTGGTCATGGAAAACCACGTGAGCAGGCTGCGTGACACGCTCCAGGCCATGGAGCGCTTGCATCAGGAAAGCTATCGCCAACATGGTCATCTCAAATCGCCGCAGTTCTTCGCCGATCGCAGGCACCTGATCAGCCAGTTGGATGTACATTTGCTGAACTCTACTCGGCTGCGCAGCCAGACCACCCTGGGCGATCACCCCAAGTTGAAAACGGCCCTCGGCATTTCCAGTCGAAGCCTGGTCCATCATTGGGACAAGGCTGGGGCGCCGGGACAGATACCGGGTTATGCCACGCATGTCAGCGCTACCAGTCGTGCTGCGCAGTATATGCAGTCCGGTGGTTACATCGGGATTGGTATTGGCGGGGTGTCCTCGTGGTTGGCTATTCAGGAGGTATGTATTGGCGATTCGGGGGCGGCTTGCGAGAAGGTGAGGTTTACGGAGGGAGGGAAGTTTACTGGGTCGACCTTTATTGGTGCTGTTAGCGGAGGGATAGCCAGATCTGCTGGAGGTTCGATTTGCGTGGCACTTGGCGTATCTACAGGTATCGGAGGTGTTGTCTGTGTCGCGGCCATAGTGGGGACGGGGGCATGGGTGGGTACGGAGTACGGTGGTAAGGCTGGCGAATACATGGGGGAGAAAATGTACGAGGTTACACAACCATGACCAGTATCGACACATGGTCTCCCTGGATTGCGATCATTGTTAGCGGAGGCCCAATTCTCCTCGCTGCGGTGGGCCTCGCATTCAGTCTGTACCTTAGCCGTTGTCATCTGGACGCCATTAAAGAGGCTTTGAAGAACAGTCGTTACATCTATATTTGGGGGCCAAGCCTGGGAAAACGGGGTTTGATTTGGTCCTTCTTGGATATATCAAAAATCGCCGGAATGGTGGTGTGGCCATGGGCATCACTTCGCATCGGTGAACTGGATCCTACCGATCTTAAAAATTTTCCTACTCGCTTGAAACGTCTTCTGATTATCGATTTGACGATAATGATCATTTCCTGCACTTGGATGGGAATTGCAGTCGTGCTGATCAAACTCAAGTAGCTTGATGGACGACTAATCCAAGTAAAAAACGGACTTCAATATTTCCAGCCGAAGCCTGTTACATCACTGGGACAAGGTTGGAGCACCGGAACAGATACCGGATTATGCCCAATATATGCAGACCGGTGGCTGCATCGGGATTGGTATTAACGCATAAGGTGACGGGTTTATTTTTCTGCTAAATAAATCTGTCCCATTTTTTATTCAAAAATAGCATTTCGCTGCATTGGAGTAATGATCATGGTTACTACCGCCAAGACCCGATCCGTCACGGCTCATGTCCCTGTGCAACTGGCTGAGAAGGTCGATTTGAAGGCCGAGCGCCTTGAACGCTCCAAGAACTGGATCGTCAAGCAGGCCCTTTCTGCTTGGATTGACCAGGAAGAAGAACGCAGTCGCCTGACCCGAGAGGCCTTGGCTGATGTGGACGCCGGTCGGGTAATTGACCACCAGGCAGTCCAGGCCTGGGCCGACAGCCTGACTACAGAATCTCCGCTGCCAGTGCCGCGCTGATGGAGAGCTGTGGCACACACGCGAGGATCGATAATGCGTGGATCGGACCCATAGAAAAATGGCAGCGTACCGGGGCAATCCTCACCCCGATACGCTGCAAGTTGCAGCGTTGCTTGGCTCACGCGCCTTGCGGCGTTTCACCCCGTGCCAGGCGGGCGTTGATCTGCTCGATCACTGCCGGCAACTCGGCAATGGTGTCGATCAGGTAGTGCGGGCGGGCGCCTTCGAAGGTTTGGCTGATGCGGGCGTGTGCTTCGGCCAGTTGCTCGGGGCTCAGTGCCTGGAACTGTTCGTAGGTCAAGCCCAGGGCGTTGCCGGAGCAGGTCAGGGCGACTGTCCACATGCCGGCGCTGCGGCCTTCGAGGATACCCGGCCAGGTGTCGTCGACCTTGACGCATGCGGCGACGTCGCTGATTCCCAGGGCGATCACGTTAGCCAGGGCCTGTGCCGGATACGGACGGCCGTTGGGCACTTCGTCGGTGGCTACCACATGGTCGGCGACGTAACCGTTGGCCCGGGCCAGCTCTACCACCTTGGCCATCACCACCGCCGGATAGCCGGAGCAGGATCCGATTTTCAGCCCCTGCTCGCGTAGCGCGGCGATGGCCTCCAGGGCGCCTGGGATCAGGGCCGAGTGCAGGGCGATTTTGTCGATCTGCAGCGGCATGAACCGTTCATAGAGTGCAGTGACGTCTGCATCGGTCGGCAGGCGGTCGAACACGGCACGGTAACGTTCGGCAATCTGCGGTTGATTGCACAGCGTGCGGATGTGGTCCCACTTGCCCATGCCCATCGGGCCACGGGCCTCTTCCAGGGACACGGCAACGCCGAACTCGGCAAAGGCTTCGACGAAAATCTGCGTGGGGGCAAAGGAGCCGAAGTCGACGACGGTGCCGGCCCAGTCCAGGACCACGGCTTGCAGGTGGCGCGGTTGTTGATAGTGCATGGTAGATCTCCAGTGTGTGGGTAGGGGGCGGCCGTCCTTCGTGCAAGGAAGTAGGGCGCAAAGGTCAATGGGTACGGTGTTGTCAGGTGGTCGGTATCGGGCTTGAGTCGAACAGCTCGGCGATCATTGGCCGGTTGCGGCGGATGCCCAGGCAGCACAGGTGGTAATCGATGGCGAACGGGTGATCGACGAAGGTGATGGGTTTGGTGCCCGGGGTCTGGGCGTACTCGACAGCCGAGACAAAACCAATGCCGATGCCCTTGGCGATGGCGTGGACAATGGCTTCGCGGCTGTTCAATTGCATCACGCAGTTGAGTTCGACGTTCAACCGCGTGCAGCTTTCCTCCACCAGTTGCCGGGTCCGCGAACTCTTCTCGCGCAGCACCCATTTCTCGGCACTGATCTGCTCGACATGCACCTGTTCCTGCTGCGCCCAGGGATGGTCGTCACGGACCACCGCGATGATCGGGTAGCGCCGGTACAGCTGGGTGTCGAAACGCTGGTCGAACTCGGACAGGGCGAGGATCGCCACGTCGATGTCGAAATTGAACAGTCGCGCCAGGGTCTCCTTTTCCGGGCTGAAGGAGGTTTCCAGCTCGATGTCCGGATGCTGCTGCATCAGTTCATAGGTCAGGTTCATCGCGATAGGCGGCGAAACCGCCCCCAGGCGCAACATGCCGGTCTTGCGTTGCTTGAAACTGTGCAGCAGTTGCACGGCTTCGTCCTCCTGGCCGAACAGGCCCTGGGTAATCCCGTAGAGCTGGTGCCCGGCCGAACTCATGTCGATAAAGCGACCACGGCGGTGGAACAGTTCCACCGAGAACTTCTTCTCCAGGGCGTTGACCTGCTCGCTGACCGTTGGCTGGCCGATGCACAGGTATTCGGCCGCCAGGGTGAAGCTGCCGGTTTTGGCCACGGCGTGAAAGGAACGGAGCCACTTGTGGTACTGGTACATGAGTGCGCCTGCCTGTGAGTCGAAACGGGGTGCCGAGCCATCAACGCCTGATGAACAGCGCGACCAGCGCACTGCACAGGCAGGCCGAGGTGACCACGATGAAGATCAGCGAGGTATTGCCGGTACTGTCGAGCATACTGCCGATCAGGGGTTCCGCCAGGCCCGCGAACAGATAGGAGGAGAAGTTCATCACCCCGGTGGCCGTACCCGCCCGCTTGGCGCCGACCAGGTCCGGGCACAGGGCCCAGAAGCTGGAGGCCGGGCCATAGACGAAGAACCCGCAGAGGAACAGCGCCACCAGGCCGATCATGCTGTGGGGCGGCAGGCTCCACATCCACAGGCTGGTCGCCGCGCCGAGGAACATGTAGAGCATGATCGCCAGGTAACGCTTGGAGCCGAACAGCTTGTCCGACACCCAGCCATTAGTCAGTGCGCCGATCGCCATGCCCACCGGCAGGGCCACGGTGATCCACTTCGGATCCACCAGGCTGTCGCCACTTTTCCAGTCGGCACCGAGAAAATGCACCGGCACCCAGACGATCAGGCCGTAGCGGGCGGCGTTCTGGAAGCCCAGGGATACCGCGGCGATGATCAGCCGGGCATTTTTCAGGACTGCCTTGTAGCGCTGCGCGGAAGTTTCGACCTCGCCTTGCGACACCTCATGCTGTTTGTCGGCGGCATTGGCCACGCCGGTGTCGGCCAGCGGTTCGAAGCCCAGGTCTTGCGGGCGTTCACGGGCAATCAGGTAGAACAGGATACCGCCGGCCAGCATCAGCAACACCGGCAGACGGAAGATCCAGCGCCACTCCAGTTGCAGCACCTCCAGCACCACGATCGAGGTCACGTAGGACAGCACCGAGGCGCACCCAGCGGCAAACACATAAAAGCCGTAGACCTTGCCGCGCTCGCCAGCGCTCCACCAGTTGGAGATCAACCGGCTGCCCGGCGCCCAGCCCAATGCCTGGAAGTAACCGTTGATGCCCCAGGGCAGGATCAGGCTGGCAAACCCGGCAGAGAAGCTGGTCACCCAGTTGGCGCCGCAGGACAGCACGGCGCCCAGGGTCATGATCCGCCGGCCACCGAACTTGTCGGCAAGGTTGCCATTGATGGCCTGGCCGATGGCGTAGGCCCAGAGCATGGCGGCCGACACCCAGCCCAGGGTTTCCTTGCTCAGGCCAAACTCGGCCTGGATCCCTGGAATGGCAAAACCGAAGGTTTGCCGGCCGGTGTAGAAAAACAGGTAACAGAACATCGCCGCCAGCAACATGCGCCACTGGGCGACGCGGAACGAGGCCGTGTGGGTAGCGATACCAGGCAGGGTTTGGGCACGATTCATGATCTTTTCCTTATTATTGTTCGCCCCTCGAGCCATCGCCCGAGGGTGACACCGATTTACCGGTGCCGCAGGAAATCGCCGCGGCCGGTGGCGCCGCAGGCAGTGCGTGTTGAGGTAAAAGCTGGATCTAGGCCGCTTGGCAACCGATGAAGTTCTTGCCGCGCGCGCCCTGCAGGGCGAACTGGATGATGGCCTCGGCGTCCTGGGCGGTGACGCCGTAGTCGGCAAACTCGGTCTTCACCCCGACGCTGTGCAACAGGTCGCGCAACTGGGCCTGGGCCTTGGCCAAGTCGGTGCCGAAAACCCGCTGCAGGGTCTGGTCGCGCTCCTGGTCGTGACCCCAGGCCAGGCCCAGCACCAGGGGCAGGGTGAAGGAGCAGGCGATGCCATGGGGCAGGCCGTGGCGCAGGGTCATTTCATAGGAAATGGAGTGGGCCAGTGCGGTCTTGGTGTTGGAGAACGCCATGCCCGCCTTGAGGGCGGCCAGGGCCATGCGCGAGCGCAGTTCCTGGCTGGACAGGTCGCGCAGCAACCGAGGCAGGCATTCGAGGATGTCCTCGATGGCCGCCACGGCGAAGGTGTCGGAAATCGGGTTGGCGTTGACGTTCCAGATTGCCTCCAGGGCATGGGACAAGGCGTCCAGGCCGGTGGAGACGGTGACGCTGGCTGGCACCGTCAACATCAGTTGCGGGTCGATGATCGCCACTTTGGGCCAGGTGCAGTCCAGGTGCAGCGAGTATTTCTTCAGGCTGGCGCTGTCCCAGATGGTCGCCCAGGGCGTGACTTCGCTGCCGGTGCCGGCGGTGGTAGGTGCGGCAATCAGCAATTTGCTGCGGGCCGGGACAAAGGGCTTGCCGGTTGCCAGCAGGGTCAGCAACTCGTCGAAGCTCCCCGATTCGGTACCGACAATCAGCGCCTTGGCGGTGTCGATGGCGCTGCCTCCGCCCACGGCGATGACCATGGCACAGTCGCCGGCTTCGGCCCAGAAGCGTTCATAGGTGTCGCGCAGGTGCGCCACGTCGGGATTGGGCTGCACGTCTTCGATCACGTAGACCAGGCGATCACCCAGCAGCTCTTCGATCCGCGCCACCAGGCCCAGCCCGCGTGCTTCGGGGAAGGTCACCAGGGCGACCTTGTGCTGTTCGGTAATTGCGGCCAACTGTTGCAGGCTGCCCCAGCCGAAACGAGTGTCTACCGGGTTGTGGAATCGGGCGGTCATCAGGGAGTTCCTTATTGTTGTTGGCGAAGTGGCCCCATACTCAGGGGCACTCGCCAACAGCTCAAATCGATAAATCGCAGGTTTGAATCGGCTGGACCGATAACAGCCGGCAGCCGAAGGTGCGGCCAGCGCGGTTTAATGGTTGGAACCGCGCTGGATCGCATTGCGCAGCCTGCCGGACACTGCGTCGGCGATGACCACCATCAAGGTAATGACGATGATGCAGGTGGCGGTTTGTTCGTACTTGAACAGCTTCAGGCTGCTTACCAGCTCGAACCCCAGGCCGCCGGCGCCGACCATGCCGAGCACGGTGGCCGAGCGCAAGTTGACCTCGAAGCGGTAGAGGATCACCGCGATCCAGGCGGTAATCACCTGCGGCAGGACGCCAAACACAATCACCTGCAACGGCCGTGCCCCGGTGGCCTGCAGGGCCTCGATGGGTCCCTGGTCGATTTCCTCGATGCTTTCGGCGAAGAACTTGCCGAGCATGCCCATGCCATGCAGCGCCAACGCCAACACACCGGGAAAGGGCCCCAAACCCACCGCCGAGACAAAGATCAGGGCCAGGATCAGTTCGTTGATGCTGCGGGTCACGTTGAGAAACTGTCGCGTGGCGTGGAATACCAGGCGGTTGCGACTGAGGTTGCGCGCCGCCAGGAACGACAACGGAATCGCCAGCAGCACGCCGAGCAGGGTGCCCCAGATCGCGATCTGCAGGGTTTCGATGGCCGGTGCCAGCAAACGCGGGAGAATGCTCAGGTCGGGTGGCATGGTACGGGCGAGGAAGTCGCCGATTTGCGGCAGGCCGCCGGCCAGTTCCGCGACGCTGAGCTGCGCGCCCTCGGCGCTCCAATGCAGGGTCAGCACCACCGCCAGCACCAGCGCCGCGGTAGTCAGCCAGCTCCGCGCGCTGCGCGGCCGGTCGACGGTCCACAGGTAATTGTTCGGTTGCATGTTCAAGCCCTCGGTTCGCTGCACGGCACCAGCGCCAGCGCGCTGGTCGTCGGTGGCACTTCAGGTGCTGGTTCCTGGCCAGGGTAGATGCGTTGCAGGTCAGCCTCGCCCATGCTCGCCGGGTGGCCGTCGAACACCAGGCGGCCGTGGGCCAGGCCGACAATCCGGTCGCCAAACTCACGGGCGTAGTCGACCTGGTGCAGGTTGCACAGCACGGTGATCCCCAGTTCCCGCGATGCATCGCGCAGGTACTGCAACACCAGGCGTGCGGTCTTGGGGTCGAGGCTGGCCACCGGTTCGTCCGCCAGGATCACCTGGGGACACTGGGCCAGGGCGCGGGCGATGCCGACCCGTTGCATCTGCCCGCCGGAGAGGGCGTCGGTGCGTTCGTCGGCCTTGTGCTCCAGCTCCACCCGTTGCAGGCATTGCCTGGCCAGGGCGACATCCGCCCGGCGAAACAGCTGCAGCACCGAGCTGAAGGTGGACACGGCGCCCAGGCGTCCGGTCAGGACATTCTTCAGCACGCTCAGGCGCGGCACCACGTTGTGGTGCTGGAAGATCATCGCCACCTGGCGGCGCAGCGTGCGCGGATCGCGGCAGGAGCGGGCATCGATGCCGGCCACCTGCAGGGTGCCGGAGTCGGCCTGGACCAGGCGGTTGATACAGCGCAGCAAGGTCGATTTGCCCGCGCCGGATTGCCCCAGGATCACCACGAACTCGCCTTGGCCGACGTCCAGGTCGATACCGCGCAGCACCGGGTTGCTCCCGTAGTGCTTGGTCAACTGGCGGATGCTGATCATTTCATGCTCCGCAAATCCAGATCGAGCACCTTGGCGGTGTCGCGAACCACGTCGTAGGCGGCGTCGCTGGTGGGCTGGAAGCCGTCGAGCACGCCCTGGTCACCCCACGGCACATCCTTGATCGAGGCCAGGGCACTGGCGACCTTCTGTTGCAGGGCCGGGTCCAGGTCCTTGCGCCAGACCATCGGCGACTCGGGAATCGGCCGCGAACTCCAGACCACCTGGAATTCGTCCTGCTTGACCAGGCCCTTGCTCACCGCGCTGGCAAAAATCCGGTCGGCTACCGCAGCGGCATCCACCTTGTGGTTTTCCACAGCGAGGATGCTGGCATCGTGGGAGCCGGAGAAAATCACCCGGGAAAACAGCTGCGCCGGGACGAACCCGGCTTGCTCCAGGCCGGCCTTGGGGAACAGGTGGCCGGACGCCGAGCTGGGGTCGACAAAGGCGAAGGTACGGCCCTTGAGGTCGGCCAGCTCGCGGATGCCGCTGTCCTTGCGCGCGACAATCACGCTCTTGTAGGCGCTTTGCCCGGTTTTGCGGGTGACGGCGACCGCGAAGGCTTCGACCTCGGCCACCGAGGTGGCGAGGACGTAGGAGAATGGCCCCAGGTACGCGACGTCGAGCTTGCCGGCGCGCAGCGCTTCGATGATGCCGTTGTAGTCGGTCGCGACAAAGGGCACCACCGGCATGCCCAACCGGGTTTGCAGGGTATCGAGCACCTGTTTGCTGGCTTCGATCATCGCCTGCGAGTCTTCGGAGGGGATCAGGCCAATGGTCAGTTGGTCTTTGGCGCTGGCCAGGCCGGCGGCGGTCAGGGCGAGGGCGATGCTGGCAACACGCAGGAATGAGCGAAGAGGTTTCATGGCAATCCAGGGAGTGGTTTGGAGTTGCCTCAGGCTAGAAGTGTCACGTGACAGTCATTCGATCAATTCAATATGGCTTCAGGCAGTTAACTATTGATGGAGTCTATGGATGTCCAGCGCAAAGATGCGAGCGTTCCTTGCCGTGGCCCGTCACGGCAGTTTCAGTGCCGGGGCACGGGCGATCGGCCTCAGCCAGCCGACCCTGACCACCCAGGTGCAAGCCATGGAACGGCAATACAACCTGGAGTTGTTTCACCGCCGTGGGCGGCGCATCGAGTTGTCGGATGTCGGCCGGCAACTGCTGCCGATCGCCCAGGCGATGGCGGCCCTGGATCTGGACGCGCACAACCTGCTGCGCGATTCCGGCCGGCTCGACAGCGGCGAGTTGCGGTTGGGGGCGGTAGGGCCGTTTCATGTGATCGAGATGGTCGACCACTATCTGCAGCGTCATCCACGGATCGATGTGTCGATCCGGGTCGGCAACTCGGCAGAGGTCCTGGCCGATCTCGAACGCTACGTGACCGACATCGCGGTGCTGGCCGGGCGGCACGACGATCCGGCGCTGTGTGCCGTGCATTACGCGCGCCACGCGATCATCCTGTTCGCCCACCATGCCCATCCCCTGGCTGCTCGCGGCTCGGTGCGTCTCGAAGAACTGGAAGGCCAGGCGCTGCTGCAACGCGAGCCCGGTTCCACCACCCGCGCGGTCCTCGACGCGGCGCTGCTGGCCGCGGGCGTGGTGCCGCGAATCGCCATGGAGATCGGCAGCCGTGAAGCCCTGCGCGAAGCCGTGGTCCGCGGAATTGGCCTGGGGGCGGTGTCCGAAGCCGAGTTCATTGCCGACCCACGGATCCGCGCGATCCGCCTGGAAGGCGATCCGCTGTACACCGAGACTTACCTCTATTGCCTGGCGGAGCGGCGCTCCAGCCGGTTGATTTCATCGTTCTTCGAAGTCCTGCTGGCGGGGCAGGCCCACGTTTCTTGAGCCGGTGTGCGAGCGGCATTCCCCTGGCGAGCGATTGAACCAGCGCTTGAAAGCGCGATGGAAAGTGCTGACATCCTTGAAGCCCAGGCCATCACTGACCACCGCCACCGGCAAACCCTGCTGAATCTGGCGGTAGGCCAGGTCCTTGCGTACCGCGCCCACCAACTCGGTGAAGCTGGTGCCGTGCTGCTTGAGGCGGCGATACAGGGTCGGGCGACTGACATGCAGCGCGCTGCACACCTGCTCGATGCTCACTCCGTGCTGTAGGTTGCCCTGGATCAACTGGCGCACCTTGTCCAGCAGCGGATCGCGGGTGGCGAGTTGGCCGAAGGTGTGCAGCGCCCGCTCCTCGAGAATCTGCTTGAGGTAGCTGTTGGCACTGCGGATCGGGGCCTGCAAAAACGCGCGGGGCAGGTACAGGCAGTTGCGCGGGGCGTCGAACTGCAAGTGCTGGCCAAAAATCGGCGGGTAACGCTCATGGTAGGCCGGGCGCGGGTAGCTGAATTCGCAGGCGCTGGGGACCAGGGGTTCTCCGGTCATCTCCTGGCTCCACCTGAGCAAGGCACTCATGCTGCGTTCGGTTGCGGCTTGCGGGTAGGGCTTGCCGGGGGCGAAGGAAAACTCCAGCAGCAGATGTTCGTGGGTTTCGCTGCAGGTCCAGCTCTCCGAGGGATTCATCAGGGCAATGTGGGTCTGGAAGATCTGCAAGGCCTCACCCAGCCGGGTGCATTGGAACAGCCAACTGGCCAACACGCCTTGGGTGGCAGGGTTGAAGGTTTGCCCGACCACCAGGCCGATCTCCGGCATGGGCAGGTCGCGGGTTGCCATCTGCCACAGGGCCAGCAAGCACTCCTCGTCGAGGCGCTGTTCCTGGATCGGCAGGGCGCTGGGGCGGCTGTCAATCAGCGCATGGCGATCGAGCCCGGCGCTGGCCATCTGCGCCGGGGTGACCAGTTCCAGCGCCAGCAGCAGGTCATGCAGGTCCAGGACTGCAACGGCCGAAACACTGGTGGCTTTGGGCATCTGTCGAGACACTCTGCTGAGGGGGTTCGACAGGCAATGTAACGCGAGGCTCAAGCACAAAGCCACCATGGCGCACTATCCCTCCATGGGCGCTACCGCAACATGCAGGTTGTCCATGGCCGCCGTCAGCACCACCTGGCACGACAGCCGCGAGTTGTCCTGGTAGTGCACGGATTCCTCTACCAGCAATTGTTCGCCCTCGTTACGCCCACCCAAGGCGGCAAAACCGCCTGCAAGGACATAGACGTGGCAGGTCGAGCAGGAACAGGCGCCACCGCAGATGGCCTCGATCTCGTCACAACCGGCGTGTTTCAGCGCCTCCATCAGGGTGACCCCCTCGTCGGCGTCAATCCACTGGACTTCGCCGTTCAATTCGGTGACCTGGATTCTGGGCATCTTGCAGCTCCTTGCAATGGGGGTAGGGGAGCGCCTGGGGTCAGCCCCGGGCGATTTCACAGGCAAACGCGAAGCGTCGCAGCAGTTGTTCGAATGCCGGACTGTGCTGCTCCAGGGCAAGGGTCGCCAGGTAGCCGTGCACGGGGTGCTGGCGCACATCCACGGCGTTGAGCGACACACCTTGGGCCAGCGCGGTGGCCTGTAGTACATCGGCGATTTCACCCATCACCAGGGTTGGCTTGAACAGTTTGCCGATGGCGGTCAGTGGCATGTCATCGAGCAGTTGCAGGCGCTTGGGCATTGCCGCGGGCTCGGCGATGACCTGTGCCAGGTACTCGAGCAGTTGTGCGCTGGTCACCGTGCTGCCCGCGCGCAGCTTGACGTAGGCCACCGGCAGTTCACCGGCATGCAGGTCCGGGCGGCCGACGGCGGCGGCCATCTCGACGTCGGGGTGGCGATACAAGGGTTCCTCGATCACCTGCGGGTCGATGTTGTGCCCACCGCGGATGATCAACTCCTTTTTGCGCCCGGTCAGCCAGAAGTAGCCCTCTGCGTCCTGGCGTCCCAGGTCACCGGTATTGAACCAGTGCTGCCCGTCCCCCAGGGTCAGCCAGACGCCCTGGTTGTGCTCGGCCTGCAGATAACCGCGAAAAACGTTGGGGCCACTGATGGCAATCACCCCGACCTCGCCCGGCAGGCAATGGCGCTGGTAGTTGCCCGCTGCGTCCAGTTGCAGCACCGCCATCTGCTGGTAAGGCAAGCGCAGGCCGATGGAACCGATGCGAGACTCGCCGGCGGGTGGGTTGAGGCTGCTGGCGCATGCCCCTTCGGTCAGGCCATAACCTTCGAGGATGCGGATCCCGGTGGCGGATTCGAAGCGCCGGAACAGCTCCACCGGCATGGGTGCCGCGCCACACATGGCCAGCTGCAGCGAGCTGATGTCTCGCCCGCTGCAGGGTTGTTGCAGCAACGCCGAGTAGATAGTCGGCACGCCACTGAAAAAATTGATCCGGTAGTGCTCGACGATCTCCCAGAACCCCGCGAGCACGCCGGCGCCGCGATAACCCTCAGGGGTCCCTAGCACCACGTGCGCACCTACCGACCACGGCGCCAGGCCGGTCACCAACTGGCCGTTGGCGTGAAACAACGGCAAGCCGCAGAACAGGGTTTTGCCCGGGCCGATGGCATCGCCGAGCATGCGCATCATGGCGTAGGCGTCGAATACTTCATTGAGGTGTTCGCGCACGGCGATTTTCGGCAAGCCAGTGGTGCCTCCCGTGCAAAAGTACGAGGACACTGCGTGCGAATCGAAGGCGCGCAGGCTGTTCAGTCGCTCTTCGTTATGCCCTTGGACAAAGTCCTCAAAGCTCGTCACTTCGACCGTCTGCCCCATGGCGTTGCGCAGCGCCGGCGGGGCGGTTGTGGGCGCTGCGGTCTCGTCCAGCGCGACCCTGACCAGCAACTCGACTCCGCGCGTCAGCGCCACGGCCTGCGCGACCTTGTGCCCCAGTTCAGTGCCGGGCGCGGGCGCCAGGGTCACCACCACCTTGGCGTTCGCCGCCTGTAGCAACTGGCTGATGGCTTCGGCACTGAGCTGAGGATTGACCGCCAGAACGATGCCATTGGCTTCGCCACCCCAGAGTACGAAGTGGGTCTGGGGCAGGTTCGGCAACACGTAGGCCAGCACGTCGTGCGCACCGTAGCCGCGACTGTGCAAGGCGTTGGCCACTCGGTGGATCTGCGCCAGCAACTGGCGGTAGGTCCAGGTGCGGGGCGAGCGCAGGTGCTGCATGTCGGCAAAAAATGACAGCGCGGGGCGATCGGCGTGCAAGTCTGCGCTACGCAGGAGCATCTGGTAGGTACTGGGGGGTAGGTCGGCGTCGAGCAAGGGCGTGCGCTCGAAGGCCTCGATGTCGCTAAGGTCACGTAAGGTCACGGCTGGATCCTGTGGCGGGCAAAGGGTCAGCGATTCTAGGAAGCACCGCGGGACACAGGCATGGCGTGGTGATTCATTCGTCGGGCGTTCGGTGTCAACTTTTCCAGCGAGCGGGACCTGGGTGCGAGATTGCAACCCAACGCCATGGAGTTGATCCCGGGCGCCATGGTTGTGGGTATGGCAACGGCCTAGGATCGTTGCCATATCCCATGCGACCTCAAGGAAGTTGCCGATGCCCGCCCACTCGATCGACTCGGTTAAAAGCCTGCGCAAACTGATTGCAGAACCGCCGGCAATGATGAAAAAGCGCCTGCAATCGCAGATCGACGATTACTGCCTGACGATCATCCAGCACTCATCCGTGTGTGCCGTGGGGTTCAGCGATCCGAGCCTGGATATTGCCTTCTTCAACCTGCGTGACATCCCGGTGCTGCGCGCCGAAGGCGAGTCCATCGACCTGGCCTGGCCTGCCGAGCGGAGCGTGCCGGCAGCGCTGGAGCAGGGCCTGGGGTGCAGTCTGTACTTCACCATGCCCGGCATCGGATTTGCCTTGCGCGCCAATGGTCGTTGCGTGGTGCGCGGCACTGGCGGTGCCCGCGTCCTGGCGTTCCGGGCCGATGCGTTGTTCCTGCATTGTTCGCGGGCCAAGGTGCGGGCGCAGTTCTGGACTCCGCGCGCACCAGCGCTGCCGTTGTGCGAGGCCGAGGGGGGCGGGCAACTGTCCGCTGAGGCCCTGGGGTTCATCGCAGCCTCGCCCTACCTGTTGATGCTGACGCGCAACGCCGCGGGCGCCACGGAAATTTCCCCCCGTGGCGATCCCGACGGCTTTGTCCTGGCGCTGGACGACCGGACCCTGTTGATCCCCGAGCGGCCCGGCAACAAGGTGGCCTGTACGCTGATCAACATCCTGTCGGCGCCCACAGTGACCGTGTCGTTCATCATTCCCGGTGGCGGCAGCCAGTTGTCGGTCACCGGTAAATCCTGGTTGAGCGCCGACCAGTCGCTGCTGGCGCCGCTGGCAATCAACGGCAAGGTGCCGGTGGTGGCGATTGTGCTGGAGGTCGAGCGCTGGCGCTTCGTGCCGTGCCCCGAACTGGTGGCGGCCGGGTTGTGGCGTAGCGAAACCCACCTGCGTGACAGCGACCTGCCGTCGTTCCCCAAGATGCTGTCCGAGCACATGAACGGCAGGGGGTTGTTGGGCAAGGCCACTACGCTGTTGGTGGATGCGGTGGTCAAACACGACCTGAAGAATCTGTATTAAGGAAACCCGATGAGCCTCAGCGTGCACGAGTACCTGCAGTGCGATGCCACTGCGCTGGCCGAGCTGGTCAGGCGTGGCGACGTCAGTCCCGGCGAGTTGCTGGACCTTGCCGACGGGCAGTTGCAACGCCTCAATCCGCTGCTCAACGCCGTCAACCTGCCCATGCTGGCGCAGGCACGCAAGCGCTTGGAAGACCCTCTGAGCGGCCCGCTGGCAGGGGTGCCGGTGCTGATCAAGGATGCGATCCAGGACTACGCTGGCTTGCCCACGTCCAACGGTAGCCAGGGCTTGCGCCACA
The DNA here is from genome assembly GCF_949767245.1 of Pseudomonas sp. IT-P176. NCBI lineage: Bacteria > Pseudomonadati > Pseudomonadota > Gammaproteobacteria > Pseudomonadales > Pseudomonadaceae > Pseudomonas > Pseudomonas sp. IT-P176. Next base: position 13,264 of record NZ_CATKPN010000037.1, on the reverse strand, counting down.
CACCGGCAACCGAGCATTCAACGGTGGTCCAGCGCCTGCTGGACGCTGGCGCGGTGATCCTCGGCAAGACCAGCACCCCGGAACTGGCCCTCAAGGCCAGTACCGATTCCCGGGCTTTTGGCCTGACCCGAAATCCTTGGGACCTGACGCGCACCCCGGGCGGCTCCAGCGGTGGCTCGGCCGCTGCCGTCGCAGCGGGTATCGTGCCCATGGCCGGGGCCAATGATGGCGGTGGTTCGATCCGGATTCCGGCAGCCTGTTGTGGTCTGCTCGGCCTGCGTCCATCACGCGGCCGGGTACCCTGCGGGCCGGCGACGGGTGAAGTGTGGGAGGGCGCGTCCAGTGACCTGGTGGTGTCGCGCAGTGTGCGTGATTCGGCCCTGGCCCTGGATGTACTGGCCGGTCCCGGTTGCGGCGAGCCCTTTGTGATCGCCGCGCCACAGGAACCGTTCTGCACGCTGATGCAGCGCGATCTCGGGCGCTTGCGTATTGCTTTCAGTTGCCAGTCGCCGCTGGGCACCGAAGTGCATCCGGACGCTGTCGCTGCGGTGCAGCACAGCGCCCGGCTGCTCAGTGCCCTGGGGCATGAGGTGTGCGAAGACCGGCCGCTGTACGACGGCCACGAACTGGCGCGCTGTTATCTGGAGATGTATGGAGGTCAAGTTGCGGCAACGCTGGCCCAGGCCCGCGCGCAGGGTGCCCGCAGCCGCGACTTCGAATTGACCACGCGCGTGCTCGAAACCCTCGGCAACGCCAGCAGCGCCGGTGACTATGTCGGGCGCCATCGGCGCTGGAATCACTTCGCCCGTGCCTTGGGGGCATTCCATCAGCGGTATGACCTGTTCCTGACGCCGACACTCGCCAGTCCACCGTTGACGCACCAGGCGGTGCAGATGCCGCGCGCCGAGGAGCGCCTGCTGCAACTGTTGCTCACCAGCGGCGCACTGGCGGTGCTGGCGCGCCTGGGCATGATGGAAAAGCAACTGGGCGAACTGTCCCGGCAGAACCTGGCCTTTGTGCCCTTTACCCAGTTGGCCAACCTCACCGGAACTCCGGCAATCAGTGTGCCGTTGTTCTGGACCGAGCAGGGGTTGCCCCTGGGGGTGCAGTTCATCGCGGCGTTCGGCAACGAGGCGCTGCTGCTGCAAGTGGCGGCCCAACTGGAGCAGGCACAGCCGTGGCTGCAACGCTTGCCTGCGCTGGCGTACCCGGCATGAGCCGGCTGGACGGAACCTGTGTGGTGGTGGGAGCCAGCCACGCCGGTGCACAGTTGGCGATCAGCCTGCGGCGCGAAGGCTGGACCGGTCCCATTCAGTTGGTCGGTGAGGAGTCGACGTTGCCTTACCAGCGTCCCCCCTTGTCGAAGTCCGCGCTGCAAGGCGCCGAGTCCGGGCCGGCGCCCATCTACAGTCCCGAGGCCTATGAGAAGTCGGGCATCAGCCTCATGCCGGGAGCACGGGTACGGGAGATCGACCGGGTGCAGCAGCATGTCGTCCTCGACGATGGTCGGCGCCTGGGTTACGACAAGCTGGCCCTGTGCACCGGCGCGCGTGTGCGCAAATTGCAACTGCCTGGCCATGCTCTGGCAGGCGTGCACTACCTGCGCACGGCGGCGGATGCGCTGGGCATTCGTGCCCAGGCACGAGCGGGCAGGCATGTGGTGATTGTCGGTGGCGGCTACATTGGCCTGGAGGCTGCCGCGGCCCTGCGCCAGTTGGGCCTGCAGGTCACGCTGCTTGTGCAGGGCGCCCGTGTGCTGGAGCGGGTGTCGGCTGCCGAGGTCTCTGCCTACTTTGCGCGACTGCACGCCGCCCAAGGCGTGGACATCCGCACCCATGTCCGTCCAGTGGAACTGCGCGGGGGCCGACGGGTCGAGCAAGTGCTGTGCAGCGATGGCTGTTTGTTGGCGGCCGACCTGGTGCTCATCGGCATTGGCGTCCAGCCCAACCTGGAACTGGCCCGCGATGCGGGGCTGGCGGTCGGCGACGGAATCCTGGTGGATAATTGCGCGCGCACATCGGACCCCAACATCGTGGCGGCGGGCGACTGTGCGTTTCATCCCAATGGGCTGCTCGGTTACTCGCTACGCCTGGAGTCCGTGCCCAACGCCACGGAGCAGGCCAGGAGTGCAGCCGCCAGCCTGTGCGGCCTGCGCAAACCCTACTCGGCGCTGCCGTGGTTCTGGTCCGACCAGTACGACTGCCGGTTGCAGATCGCCGGGTTGAACCGTGGCTACCAGCGTGTGGTAGTCCAGGACGATGCCGCAGGGCGCGCGCGCGTGGTCTGGTACATCAAGGATGAGCGGATCCTCGCAGCGGACTGCATCAACAGTCCCAAGCAGTTCATCCGGGCGAAAAAGCTGCTGGCCGAAGGCGCAAGCGCCCAGGCGCTGGCTGAGATCGGTTGACGACAGGTCGTGCGGGGCGGTGGATCATTCGAGGGAAAGCGGGGTGATGCCCGCCACCAGCGGTTTTTCCGCCAGCCCGCCAAAACTGTGGGAAGCGTCGACATAACGCATCGCCGACTTGACGTCTTTCCAGCCGACATAGCTCATCAGTGACTTGATATCCCAGCCATTGGCGGTCGCCCAGGTGGCAAAGCCGCGGCGCAGGGAGTGGCTGGTGTACAGCTCGGCGGGCACCCCGGCTCGGCGAAACAGGCGGCGCAGCAAGGGGATCAGGCTGTTGGCGTGCAAACCGTCCGGCGCCAGGTTGCCCCAGCGGTCCAGGCGCCGGAACACCGGCCCATAGGCAATGCCGGCGGCCGTGATCCAATTGCCATAGGCCTGCACCGGGCAGAGCTTTTTCAGGGCCGGGGTCTGGAAGCGGGTCCCCAGGTGCTGGCGATCGCCTTTACTGTGGGGCAGGTAGAAGCTGATCCCGACCCCCGCTTGCAGCTCGGTGTGTTCAACTCGCAGGCGAGACAGCTCATCGCCGCGAAAGCCACGCCAGAATCCGATCAGCACCAACGCGGCATCCCGCCGACAGCGCAGCACGGTGGGCCAGTCGTACTGCTGGGCGGCCAGCGTTGCCTGGTGCTCCAGCCAGTCGATGGCCTGCTCCAGGTGTTGCAGCAACAGGGGCGCCGCCTGCTTCTCCTGCGCCGGATGCAAGGTGCGGATGCCCTTGATCATCTGCCGCACCGTCGGCGTCTTGGTCGGGTCGGGAAATCCCTGGGTGATGTGCCATTGGGCGAGGGCGGCCAGGCGTTGCTTCAAGGTGCTGATCGCCAGTTGATCGGCGTAGTCGGCCAGGTAGCGCACGATGCTGTCGCCCGTCGCCGGCAAGAACCCGCCCCAGGTCACTTCGAAGTGCTCCACCGCGGCACGGTAACTGCGCCGGGTGTTCTCCCGGGTACCGGCCTTGAGGTAGAGATCGACCTTGTTCAACGTTAGCTCCCCACAGTGGCTGATCAGGTTTTGTCGAGCGAAGTAGAGCGCAAATTCTGGAAAACAGCAAAAAACCATAAGAAATAAAGGCTTGCAGCTGATGCAGGAGGCCGCGAGTCGGCTGTTATCCAGCGCTTGCGCAACAATGTTCGCGTTTTTTTAATTGAGCCGTACTTGATTTCATAACAAGAAAATTTGCGTTGTAGGTTATTTCCTTAAATGCGTAAGAACTTTCTCTTTCTAATGTTCGGGGCTGGAAAGACCTCTGTCAGTCATCCACTATTACAACTTGCAGGTGTTTATCTTGTTTGTTTGTTGCCGAATAAATGGATTTACCTAACGAGGTCGGTGGATCGGTTGCCGAGATCACATCGGTTGTTACGTTATTATCTGGAGGATGTATGGCGTCAAGTAGTTTTCAGAACGAAGTGCCCAAGGCACGGATCAATATCAAGCTCGACTTGCACACCGGTGGGGCGCAGAAAAAAGTCGAGTTGCCGCTCAAGCTGATGGTCATGGGCGACTACAGCAACGGCCAGGAGCTGCGGCCCTTGTCGCAAAGAACCAAGATAAACGTTGATCGCAACAACTTCGACAGTGTCCTCGCCGAGTTCGCCCCTGACCTGAAAATGGCAGTGCCCTACACCTTGACCCAAGACGGTTCGCAGACGGTTATCGAGTTGAAGTTACGTAACCTCAAGGATTTTGAACCTGAACAGGTAGCACGGCAAATACCGCAACTGCGTGCACTGCTGGCGATGCGCAATCTCCTGCGCGACCTAAAGTCCAATCTGCTGGATAACTCAACCTTTCGTTACGAACTCGAACTCATACTCAAGGATGAAGGGTTAAGTCATGAGCTTCGCAACGAACTGGCTGCCTTGGCTGTGCAAGACGATCGCTAACTCCGCCCGGATCCTTTAAAAGGAAGTTTATCCCATGCCTGTAGAACATCCCCACGCACAATCGCGCGGCGCACACGTGTTGACCGAAGAAAGTCGCGGCGTCTATGGCGCCCTATTCAGCAAGATCAACCTCAACCCGGTTGCGCAGTTGGGCGGCATTGAAACTTTTCAAAGCAGTGAAGCATTGGCCGAGGCCTCTGCCGACGAGCGAGTGACTGCCGCCGTCAGCGTGTTCCTCAAACTGCTAGAACAGTCGGCACAGAAGGTCGAGCGCCTGGATAAGAGCCTGCTCGACGAGCACATTGGTGCGCTGGATGCGCAGATCAGCCAACAACTGGATGCCGTGATGCATCACCCGGATTTCCAGCGAGTCGAGTCGACCTGGCGTGGAGTGAAGTCGTTGGTCGATCAGACCGATTTCCGCCAGAACGTACGTATCGAGTTACTGGATATCAGCAAGGAGCACCTGGTACAGGATTTCGACGATGCGCCCGAAGTCGCGCAAAGCGGTTTTTATGTGCAGACCTACACCCAGGAGTACGACACCCCGGGCGGCGAGCCGTTTGCAGCGGCCATTTCCAACTTCGAGTTCGATCGCAGCCCGCAAGACATCGCTCTTCTGCGCAATATCTCCAAGGTCGCGGCTGCCGCGCACATGCCGTTCATTGGTGCAGTGGGCCCGGCGTTCTTCGGCAAGGAGTCGATGGAGCAGGTGGCCGCCATCAAGGACATCGGCAACTACTTCGACCGTGCCGAATACATTAAATGGAAAGCCTTCCGTGACAGCGACGATGCCCGCTACATTGGCTTGACCATGCCACGGGTACTCGGCCGTCTGCCCTATGGCCCGGACACCGTGCCGGTGCGCAGCTTCAACTATGTCGAGAGCGTCAAGGGCCCGGATCACGACAAATACCTGTGGACCAGCGCTGCGTTTGCTTTCGCCGCCAACATGGTCAAGAGCTTCATCACCAATGGCTGGTGTGTGCAGATACGTGGCCCACAGTCTGGGGGGGCGGTCAGCGAACTGCCGATTCATCTGTACGACCTGGGCACAGGTAACCAGGTGAAGATTCCATCGGAGGTGATGATCCCCGAGACCCGTGAATTCGAGTTCGCCAACCTCGGTTTCATTCCGCTGTCGTACTACAAGAACCGCGACTACGCCTGCTTCTTCTCGGCCAACTCGACGCAGAAGCCGGCGCTCTACGATACCGCCGATGCCACCGCCAACAGTCGGATCAATGCACGCTTGCCGTACATCTTCCTGCTGTCGCGCATTGCTCATCATCTGAAGCTGATCCAGCGCGAGAACATTGGCACCACCAAAGACCGGCGCTTGCTGGAATTGGAGTTGAACAAGTGGATAGGCGGGCTCGTGACCGAAATGACCGACCCTGGCGACGCCCTGCAGGCTTCGCACCCCCTGCGTGATGCGAAGGTGACAGTCGAGGATATCGAGGACAACCCCGGGTTCTTCCGCGTCAAGCTGTACGCCGTGCCGCATTTCCAGGTGGAAGGCATGGACGTCAACCTGTCGTTGGTTTCGCAAATGCCGAAAGCGAAAGCCTGATCACTTTGTAGGGAATCTTGATGAATATCGACCGCCCCCTGTGGAATGCGGGAGCCCTGTTGTGCCCGCAGCAATTCCAGCAGCAGGCTCGCTGGGAAGCCCACACCAACCAGGCCATTGCCCATTTGTCGCGGGTGCATCCATGGGGGGTGCAAGCCGTGGCTTTCGACACACAGGCCCTGAAGCTGGGCCTGCTCAAGGCTACTCAACTGTGCGTACGGATGCCTGACGGCACCCTGATCGATAGCCAGCAAGCCGATCGTCTGCCACCAGCCCTGGAACTGGCCCGTCTGCTGCCTGAAACCTGCCAGCAGGTCACGCTGCTCCTGGCGCTGCCACTGGAACAGGCCAATGGCAACAACTGCCTGTTCGAGGGGGACAGGGCAGATCGGCCGGTGCGTTATCGCCAGGACTGGCGTCAGGTCCAGGATATCTTCGGCGATGACGTGCAGTCGGTTGGAGTACTGGAACATGCACTGAGCTTGCGCCAGGAAAACGATGACAACGGCGACTACCTGACCTGTGCGGTCGCGCGCCTGGTGCGTGACGGCCTGGGTGCCTGGAGTCTCGATCCGGCGTATGTGCCGCCGTTGATCAGCTTTGCCGCGCATCCCGGTCTGCTCGGGCAACTGGACAACCTGCTGATCCAGTTGTCGGCCAAGCGTCAGCGATTGATGGGCATGCGCCGCGAAAGCAACCAGCGCATGGCCGACTTTGCCGTGGCCGATGTGTCGTTGTTCTGGCTGCTCAATGCCTTGAACACCTACCAGCCGGTGCTGGCCGATCTGCAGGCGCATCCTGCGCGTCATCCGGAGCAGGTCTATCAGGACCTGGCCAAGTTGGCGGGCAGTCTGCTGACCTTTTCCCTGGATCACGATATCGAGCAGATTCCGAGCTATCGGCACACCCAGCTGGAGAGTGTATTCGCGCCCTTGATGAGCACCATCTCAACCTTGCTCGAAGCCAGCCTGCCGTCGCGGGTCATTGCTCTGGAGCTGCAGGAGACCGGGGCCAATCGTTGGCAAGTCAGCCTCAACGATGGGCGCTTGCGTGAACCGGATGGCGCGGACTTCTACCTCTCGGTGCGCTGCCGCCTGCCGGTGGTGCAGGTGCAGGAGCAGTTCCCGCGCCTGTGCAAGGTCGGTACCCCGGATGATGTCTCGCAACTGGTCAATGCCGCGCTGGACGGTGTTCCCTTGTTGTCCCTCAGTCATGTGCCGGCGGCCATCCCGTTGCGCCTGGAGAACCAGTACTTCGCCCTCGACCTGGGTCACCCCAAGGGACGCGCGATGCTCGCAGCAGGGGTCTGTGCGTTCTACGTGCCCAGCACACTCACCGACGTCAGTCTTGAACTGTTTGCGGTACTGCGCACATGAGCCTGCGCACCGCACAAAACCACCGCGTCATGGCGCTGGATATCGATGGGCTGATGCAAGATAGCTATCTGCTGGTTGTCGAACTGCGCCAGGGCGCGTCGGCGCACAACAGTGATCAACTGTGGCAGCGCTGCGTTGAACAGGTAGAGCGGGTTCGCCAGGACCTCGCGGCGGCCCACGTCAGCCAACGCAGCATCGAACTGATCAGCCACGCGCAATGCGCCTTGCTGGATGAAACCATGCTCGGCTGTGCCCAGGGCGATGCCCATGCGAGGTGGGCCGGCGAGCCACTGCAGGCGAAGTTCTTCAACCGGCACCAAGCTGGCGAGTTTTTCTATGCCGACCTGCGCGAAGTGCTGCATCAGCCTGCGCCGGACCCGCTGGTACTGACCACCTTCCAGCGCGTGCTGATGCTCGGTTTTCGCGGCCGCTACCCCGACAACGATGATCCTGAGCGTGAACAATTGCTGGCCACGCTGACTGCCCGGGTTGCGCCCTTGCAGCTCGAACACAGCCTGCCCAGTCAGTTGCCCGCGGGGCGGCGCCTGGCTTGGCTGTGGCGGGACACTTCAGCGCTGGTGCATCTGTTGATGGCGGCAGTGGTGCTCGGGCTGGTGTGGTGGGGGCTCGACCAACTGCTGGGCAATGTGATCGCCACGCTAGTGCCGGGGCAGGCATGAAAGCCTTGCCGATGACCTCCAGGCAGGCGCAAGGGCTTTGGCTGTGGGCGGGAGCGCTGGGGCTTGGGTTGCTGGCGATTATCCCGCTCGCAGGTTGGCTGCGGGCCGTGATGGTCTTGGCCGTGCTGTTACTGGTCGGCCGGGCCTGGCTGCGCGTGCGCCGTGAGGCGCGCCTGCGCGGTTGCTCCTTGGCACTGGCCGGCAACGCCTGCCTTCCACCGCCCGGCTACCGCTTGCCCGTGGTGCTGGTCTGGGGTGATAGCGCCAACCAATTGTTCGCGCTACCCCCGACGTCGCAGATCGCGCTGCGCACTACCGGGCAAGGCTGCTTCGTACGGGTACCGAGCCTTGAACACCTGCCCTCACTGGTCGCCGAGCTGCTGGCCGAGCGTGCACAGTGGGGCGAACAACTCAGTGTGCTGTTGATCATCAATCCCGCGGAGCATACCGACAGTGCCGCACTGGCCGGCCAACTGCGCGCCTTCTGCCATCAAGTGGGACAAGTGCGCAAACGCGGGATTGGCTTGCCGCTGATGCTGGCGAGCTACCTGCAGAGTGCGCACGCTGCCGGTCCATGGTTCAGTTGGGAAGCGGGGCAGGTCCAGCCCTGGGTGCGCGACTCCAGCGCCTGTGTCAGCCTCGGCGATTGGCAGCGCCAGGCCGCTGACCCGGGCACCCGGGCTGCACGTTTGCAGGCCAGCGTGCAACTCAACAGTGCTGCGGCCTGGCTGGCCGAGTCGGTGCTGCCACACCTGGCCAAACGGGACGGACATTCCGCCCTCGGCCCTGCGCTGGCCTGCGCCGTCACCCTGGTGCCGGCCGTGGCCGGGACCTTGCCGGGCAACCTGTGGCAGCAGTGGCTGCGCGACAAGCTGGCCTTGCTCGATAGCCCCTCGGTACAACCGCAGGTGGACAGGCCGCTGACCTTTCCCGATCCGTTGCTGTCTGTGCTGCCAATCCGCCCCTCTCGTTTACCGTTGCGTGGCGCGCCGCTGATCGCACTTTGGCTATTCGTCGCGGCGGCTGTCGTGGCCCTCGCCAGCTCAGCCTGGCAGAACATCTTGTTGGCCCGCCAGGTCAGCGATGATCTGCGTCGCTACCACGTCATTGCCCACAGCGAGCGGCCAGGGCATCCATCGTTCACCCAGCGCGAAGGCGCACTGGCAGCCCTGCGCCAGTCCGCGGTGCGCCTGGATCTCTACTACCGCCATGGCGCACCACTGGCCCTGGGACTCGGCCTGTATCACGGCGAACGATTGCGCACGCCGTTGTTGGCGACTATTGCCGGACACCGGTACCCGACGGCCTCGACTCCGGCGGACGTAAGGCGCCAGGTTCGCCTGGACAGCCTGTCACTGTTCAGCAGCGGCAGTGCGCGCCTCAAGCCGGACTCGACCAAAGTGCTGATCAACGCCCTGGTTGGCATCCAGGCCCAGGCCGGTTGGCTGATCGTCATCGCCGGGCACACCGACGCCACCGGCAACGCCGAGCACAACCTGCAACTGTCCCGTGCCCGTGCGGCGGCGGTGCATGACTGGATGCAGCGCATGGGCGACTTCCCCGACAGCTGCTTTGCGGTCCAGGGCTTTGGCGCCAGCCAGCCGATCGCCAGCAATGCTACCGAGGCCGGGCGCACCGCCAATCGGCGCGTCGAAATCCGTCTGGTCCCGGAAGCGGGGGCCTGTGTGTTCCCCACAGCCGGATCGGACAGACAACCCCCTGCCGCAACCGCGGCAATCGAGTACTGAGAAAGGAGTTTCACATGGCAATTCCCGTTTACCTATGGCTGACCAATGACGGTGGCAGTGCAATCAAAGGTTCGGTGGACATGCAAGGGCGACAGGGCAGCATCGAAGTACTCGCCCTGGACCACAACGTGTCGATTCCGACCGACAACAACACCGGCAAGCTGACCGGCACGCGCATTCACTCACCCTTTACGTTCACCAAGGAAGTCGACGCCGCCACCGTTTATCTGCTCAAGGCGGTGACTTCCGGTCAGACCCTGCGGAGCGCTGAATTCAAGTGGTACAGCATCAACACCGCAGGCCAGGAGGTGGAGATCTACAGCGCATTGCTGGAGCAGGTCAAGGTGGTGAAGGTCGCCTCGAAAATGCACGACATCAAGGACCCCGCCAAGGAAAAACACAACCACCTGGAGGAAGTCGAACTGCGCTACGAAAAAATCACCTGGTCCTTCAAGGACGGCAACCTCAACCACTCGGACGCCTGGAATACGCGCGAGAGCGCTTGACCTGAAACCGCCAGCAGGTTGATCCCGACCTGCTGGTTCCGGTGTGCAGGGTTGAGTGTCCGTGCGCGGACACTCAACCCTGCACATCGCGCGGCACACCTAACGCTGGCGCAACTGCCTGCGCACCCAGAATCCAGTATAAGGACGTACCTGCATGGCCCCTGACGCCTCCCGTTTGCTTCGCCGCCTCAATCCCTATTGTGCCCAGGCGCTGAGCTCGGCCGCTTCGCTGTGCCAAAGCCGAGCCCATGGGCAGATCAGCATCGAGCACTGGCTGCTCAAGCTTCTGGAGCAGGGCGAGGGCGACCTGACCCTGATCGCGCGTCGCTACCAATGGGACATGGATGCGCTGTGGCGCGGCTTGCTCGAGCACCTCGACCGTCAGCCGCGCAGCGTGCAGGGCAAGCCGCAGCTGTGTGGCAAGTTACAGCAACTGATCAGGGATGCCTGGCTGCTGGCCTCGCTGGAGGACCATTGCACCAGCCTGCGTTCTGCCCACCTGCTCGGTGCGTTGCTGCAGACGCCAAGCCTGCTGGCGTGTGATGCGGCATGGCCATTGTTGAGCCTGGGTCAAGCGCAGTTGCAGCAGCTGTCCAGTCTGCTCGATCAACACTCCGAGGAGCGTCCCCAGGCTCAACAGCAAAGCGCGGTGGGCGACGGCAGCCTGTTGCCTGAACCGTGCAAACCGCCGGCGGACGATGCCTGTCTCCAACGATTTACCCAGGACCTCACCGCCAAGGCCAGGGCCGGGCAGATCGACCCGGTGCTGGGTCGCGACGACGAAATCCGTCAGGTGATCGATATTCTCAGCCGTCGACGCAAGAACAATCCGTTGCTGGTCGGTGAGCCCGGGGTAGGCAAGACCGCACTGGTCGAAGGTCTGGCGTTGCGCATTGCCCAGGGCAATGTCCCCGACAGCCTCAAGCCAGTCAGCGTGCGCACCCTCGACCTGGGGCTGTTGCAAGCTGGCGCCGGGGTCAAGGGGGAGTTCGAGCAACGCCTGAAAAACGTCATCGAGGCGGTGCAACAGTCGAGCAACCCGGTGCTGCTGTTCATCGACGAAGCCCATACCTTGATCGGCGCCGGCAACCAGGCCGGCGGGGCGGATGCAGCGAACCTGCTCAAGCCCGCGTTGGCCCGGGGTGAGTTACGCACGATTGCAGCGACCACCTGGAGCGAATACAAGCAGTATTTCGAGCGTGACGCCGCCCTTGAACGCCGTTTCCAGCAGGTCAAGGTCGACGAACCGGACGATGCCAGTGCCAGTCTCATGCTGCGGGGCCTCAAGGCGCGTTATGCCAGCCACCACGGCGTGCATATCGAGGACGCGGCGGTCCAGGCCGCTGTCAGCCTGTCACGGCGCTACCTGACCGGGCGGCAACTGCCGGACAAGGCTGTCGACCTGCTCGACACCGCCAGCGCCCGGGTACGCATGAGCCTGGACTGTGAACCGCAAGCACTAGTGCGCCTACGCGGCCGCCAGGTGGCGCTGGGCCTGGAACGCGAGGCCCTTGAAGCCGACCAACACCTGGGTGGTTGCCAGGCCCGTGAGCGTCTGGCATCGATTGCCGCGCAACACGCCGATCTTCAGCACCAGCAGGCTCAACTGCAGCAGCGCCACCAACAGCAACTGGAGCTGACCCGACAATTGCTCGACGCCCGCCAGGCGGTGCCCGCGTGCATGGACACCTGCAGCCAGTTGCAGGCGCAACTGAACGACGCCCAGGGCAACCAGCCCCTGGTGTCCCTCGACGTCACGGCTCGCAGCGTCGCTGAAGTGATCGCCGACTGGACCGGAGTGCCTCTGGGTAGTCTGCTCAAGGATGAACAGGCCAGCCTGCTGGCGCTGGAGCAGGAACTGGCGACGCGGGTGGTGGGTCAGGCGCCGGCGTTGAGCGCTCTGGCCCAGCGCCTGCGTGCGGCACGGACCGGCCTGAGCGAAGAAAAGGCGCCCCTGGGCGTATTCCTGTTGGTCGGCACCAGCGGTGTCGGCAAGACCGAGACCGCACTGGCCCTGGCGGACTGTCTGTTCGGCGGCGAAAAGTCGCTGATTACCCTCAACCTGTGTGAATACCAGGAAGCCCATACCGTCAGCCAACTCAAAGGCTCACCGCCTGGTTATGTCGGCTATGGCCAGGGTGGCGTGCTCACCGAGGCAGTCCGCCAACGCCCCTATAGCGTGGTGCTGCTGGACGAAGTGGAGAAAGCCCATCGCGACGTCCTTAACCTGTTTTACCAAGTCTTCGATCGCGGCTTCATGCGCGATGGCGAAGGGCGGGCAATCGACTTTCGCAACACCGTGATCCTCATGACGTCGAACCTGGGCAGCGAGCAACTGCAAGCCTGTCTCCAGCAGCAACCCGATGCCCCCGACAGCCTTCTGCACGAACTGCTGCACCCGCTGCTGCGCGAGCACTTCCAGCCGGCGTTGCTGGCACGCTTCCAGACCCTGATCTATCGCCCACTGGATGCTTGCGCGCTCAAACGCATCGTCGGCCTCAAGCTGGCCAAGGTCGCCGAGCGTTTGCAGCGCCACTATGACCTCGAATGCCACTACGACGAACCCCTCAGTGACGCTCTGGTGAGCGCCTGCCTGCTCCCCGACGCCGGCGCGCGCAACATCGACAGTTTGCTCAACCAGCAAATCCTGCCGGTGCTCAGCCAGCAGTTGCTGCAACGCCAGGCAGCCCGCCAGCCCACCCGTAGCGTGACCTTGGGTTATAGCGAAGAACAGGGCGTCAGCCTTGAGTTCACCGACAGCGTCACGGAGGCCTGAGCATGTCCAGTCCATCACTCAGGTTTTTCGACCACAACCGGCATAAGCTGCGGGTCGAGGGGGTCGAGACGCCGCTCGACGTGCTCGCTTTCGAAGGCGAAGAGCAACTCAGCCAGCCGTTCAGCTACCGCATCGAATTCACCAGCAGTGCCGGGGAGATCGAGGCCGCGCAGATGCTTGGCCAGCGTGGGCAGTTGAGCCTGTACGCCTTGGCGTCGAAGGTGCCGGTGTTCAGCTTCAGCGCCCCCGACGTGGTCCTGCCCTTGCGCACGTTGCGCGGTGTGGTCACAGCTTTTCGACGCCTGTCCGGCT